>NZ_JBFTZZ010000006.1:0-363771 GCF_056406515.1 Rhizobium sp. P1_B8
CCCCGCAACCAGATACACAAAGGCCCGCCTCGTGCGGGCTTTTGTGTATCTCGTAACGGGTCGAGGATTTAACGCCTCCTCAGGGGCCCGCCAAGAAGGCGAAGCCGACGCAGCGGGACAGAAACTTCAAATCCTGCCCCCGCAACCAAATCCCAAATATACGAAMATTGACACACAAATGCCCGCCACTCCGGCGGGCTTTTTGCGTCTAGTCTACSGTACATCGCAGCAACAACCCTCAATGCAGGCGCGGKCGRCGYCTCTCGCTGAGCGCCGGCCAAATTTCCAGCGGACGATGGTCTAAAGAAAAGCCCGCCTCGTGCGGGCTTTGTGCGTTTGGTAACGGGGCGGGGTTAACGCCTCCTCAGGGCGTCGGCACGGTCCATCATCATACAAACGAGCCTCCGCTGCAGTACATAGCTAATCCCAGGTTAGCCTTATTGCGACATTTTACCGAACGTATCGAGTGCAGCCAGCTCGTCCCCTTGTCTATGGCCATGGTGCGCCTACATCTCTACAAGATATGGTTGCAGTTACGCAAGCCTCACACGAGTGACTTGCGGTTGATGATTTGGAATTGCCAATGATCTGGAACCACCGCATTACCCGTATTCTGATCGGCATAATACTGTTCGCGCTTGCGATCGTTCTTTTGCTGCCCGGTCTGACTGGCTTTACAAGTCTCGACGGTACAGTCAATGCGCGATTTGCGATCGTGAACGCTCCTATCGACGGCGAAGTCGCAGAAACTCCCCCAAAAGTTGGTGCGCGCGTGTCGGCCGGAGCGCCACTCGCCGTGATACACAATGCCCGCGTGAACCGCGCAATACTGACTTCGCTGCAGGCCGACCATATGACTGCTGTCGAACATGTTGCGGCGCTAAAGCGGGAACGCGATGAGCTTGTACGGCTTCGTGATCAATTGGGCGCACGCATGGAAGTCTTTACGCGCACAACCGTTGCCGACTTAGAGCGACAAGTTGAAATTCTAAACAAACGGGTCAAGGTTTCCAAGGCGCAGGACAATGTCGCGCAAGTCGACTTTGACCGGCGGCTCGCGCTTGAGGCGAAGGGTATCCTGTCCACCAAGATGGTCGAGTCCGCCCGAGCCGCCTGGGAAGCGGCGGGGGGCGAACTCGAAATCAGTGGCTTGACCGTAGCCCAGCTCGAACAAAAGCTGGAAGCCGTTCGCAAGGGTGTTTTCGTTTTCGGTGACGGCCAGAACGACGTGCCCTATTCTCGCCAGCGACAGGATGAGGTCATCGTTCGGATCAACGATCTCAATACGCGCATCGCCGAAAACGAAACACGGGGCGCGCAGGTACAGATGCAGCTGATTGAGGAGGAAAACCGCGTCCGCAGTCTCACTTCGGCATCAGATCCATCACCTTTCGACGGAGTCGTGTGGAGTAGCAACATCGTCAACGGCTCGAACGTCATCCTCAATACCGAGCTGATGCGCATCCTCGATTGCAGCGATCTTTTCGTCGATATCCTTGTTCCGGAGGTCGATTACCAAGAGATTTATCCAGGCCTTGCTGCGGAGGTGCGCTTGTTAGGCGGAGGCGAGGCCTTCAAAGGCGTTGTCCTATCGGTAAGAGGCAGTTCCGCGGTCGCCGAGAAGGACACGCTGGCAGCCAATCAGCCCGAAACAACCAAACGCAACGATCGAATACGCGTCGGTCTGGCTCCCTCCGCTCTCAATACGGATTATGCGAACTTTTGTCAGGTGGGGCGTTCTGTTCAGGTGCGCCTTCCCAAACCTAACATCCACATATGGAACTGGGTAGAGAGCCTGTGGTTCAGTATCTCATAGCACTGGCTCCGACATTTTCGGTTTTGGCGTTCTTTTTGCTTGGGCCTTTCAACTGGTCGCGTAACTATAGCTCGACGCGCGCAATCACATGCGTGGTCGTTGGCGCCATTGCGTTGCGCTATATACTCTGGCGGTTATTCGAGACGGTACTTCCCTATCCCAACAATGGCCTCAACTTCTACTGGGTCTGGTTTCTGTTCATCATAGAAATCCTCGCATTCTTCGAAGTCGTGCTCTTCCTGGTTTTGATGAGTCGATACGTGGACCGGAGCGCAGAAGCCGACAGGCTCGCGCC
Organism: Rhizobium sp. P1_B8; assembly: GCF_056406515.1. Classification (NCBI taxonomy): domain Bacteria; kingdom Pseudomonadati; phylum Pseudomonadota; class Alphaproteobacteria; order Hyphomicrobiales; family Rhizobiaceae; genus Rhizobium; species Rhizobium sp. P1_B8. Next base: position 2,112 of record NZ_JBFTZZ010000006.1, read on the forward strand.
AGACTTCTTTAGAGGTGACGAGGATGAATTGCCCACGGTGGATGTGTTCATTCCTACCTATAACGAGCCGCTCGACGTCCTGGAACGGACGATCATAGGGGCGCTTGCGCTCGATTATCCGCAAGACAAGCTGAAAGTCTACGTGCTCGACGATCAACGTCGTAATTGGCTCAAGGCCTACTGCGAGGAGAAGGGAGCAATCCACGTCACACGGCCCGACAACAGCCATGCCAAAGCCGGCAACATGAACAATGGTCTGAAGGTCAGCTCCGGCGACTTCATCGCGATATTCGATGCTGACTTCGTGCCCTATCGTCACTTCCTGCGCCGGACGCTTCCCTTCTTTTCCGATGCGACCATCGGCATCGTTCAAACGCCACAGCATTTCTTCAATACCGATCCGGTGCAAACAAATCTCGGTCTCGAAAATATCTGGCCGGACGAGCAGCGTTTGTTCTTTGATGAAATTGCACCGAGCCGAGATATCTGGGACGTCAGTTTCTGCTGTGGGTCATGCTCAATCGCGCGACGCAAGGCGATCGATGAGATTGGGGGGTTTCCAACGGAATCCATCACAGAGGATCTGTTGACCACCCTTTCCATGCTCAACAAGGGTTACAAGACCCGTTACCTGAATGAGCGCCTGTCGATGGGATTGGCCGCTGAGAATCTGACTGGCTATTTTGTACAGCGTGAGCGCTGGTGTCAGGGGGGAATTCAAACACTTTATCTTCACAACGGCCCACTGCGCGGACCTGGTCTGTCGCCTTTTCAACGCATCATGTTCCTTCCGCTGTCGTGGTTGGTGCAGTATCTGGTGCGCTTTACGATATTGATCATCCCGATCATATATCTCTGGTTCGGCTTGCTGCCGCTCTACTTCACCAACGCTGCAGACTATATCTCCCATCAGGTGCCGTTGCTGACGGCCTATTTCCTTTTGATGCTCTGGATAACACCGACCCGATATTTGCCTGTCGTATCGAGTGCCGTCGGGGCTTTTTCGACGTTTCGGATGTTGCCAACCGTTATTTCCAGTGTGGTGCGTCCCTTCGGCAAGCCATTCAGGGTGACCCCGAAGGGCAGCGGCAACGAGGCGATCGGATTTGATGGATACAGCCTTGCCTGGATAGCGGCGTTGATCGTGGCGACGGCCATCGGTCTTGTCATCAATATTGTCCCTGAGACCTCCCATATCGAGGCGCAGTTCTCGCCGATTGCGGTTTGCTGGTCGGGCATCAACATTCTCGTTCTCGCTATTGCGTCCTTGATCTGCTTCGAAAAACCGCGACGGCTCTTCGATGCGTTCAAACTTGACGAAGCGGTTCACGTCGACGGTGTTTCCGGCCGCATAGTCAGTCTGGCGCTCGACAAGGCAGTCGTTGCTGTGCCACCGGAGACGCGCTTTGCATCCGCCGATGTCACGCTGTCGCTCGAGGGGTTCTCGCCCTTCAAAACCGAACTAAGGACGGTCACCCAAAGACGAAGGAGCATTGCTCGCTCAGGCGACAAGGAGGCCTTCTACCTGCACCTCTTTTTCAATCTTAGCGGTTCGCCCCGCGATAACATGATCGTGAAACTTTATACCGGGCGTTACTCCCAGGACGTTCGTGACATTGACAAAGTCGCTGTCTCGATCAACCTTCTGCTTCGGACATTCGGTCGGACCCGGACGCTTTGAGCGAGGTGTTTCCCGGCCCGGCAGCCGGCCAATCGGCAGGTCGGCCGCAGGTTCAAATCCTGCCCCCGCAACCAGATACACAAAGTCCGCCTCGTGCGGGCTTTCGTGTGTTTGGACACTGGGCATCGCGCGTCCACAACAATCGTCAATGCAGCCGCAGGCGGCGCCGCTCGCTCAGATGACGGCCGCGGCTCCAGCGGGCGAGGGTCTCCGGCACGACGTCCGTCTTGCGAGCGGCGGCCTCGGCACTCATGCGGATCCGTTCAAGGGCAACACCCGCCTTGGCGGCATAGTCGAGGGCGGCCGGATCGTCAGAATGCACCTCCTGGATCGCGGCGAAGACGGTCTCCGCCTCGGCCAGCCGTTTGCTGGCCGCAAGGGCGATACCGCGCTTGTAATGCGCCTGGATGAGATGCGGCCCGATCTCGCCAACCCGGCGGAAAGTCTCTGCGGCCTGCTCATATTGATGTAGCGCAAGCTGCGTGTCGCCAAGCCGCATATGGATCGGCGTCGGATCGGGCGCTTGCTCGACGAGGGCCTTGTAGGCAGCCAGTGCCTCTGTCAGCTTGCCCCGGTCGAACAGCAGATTGGCGAGCCCGAATTCCGCGCCGGTATGGCCTGGAGCCGATTGCAGGACCTGGTTGAAGGCGATCTCCGCCTTGCTCCGGGCCCCATTGCGGTACATGTCGAGCGCCTGTTCATAGACGAAACGAATGCTGCGCGGGTTGAGCACGCCATGCAGATTCTGGCCGCTGCGGGTGCGGAACAGGGTGCAGCTGATCCGCCTTTCCTCCACCCCGAACATGTACTTATAGGGTTCGTTTCCGCGCAGGAAGTCATAGGTCTTGAAGCCGTGCTCAATAGCTCGCCGGATGCAGTATCCATGCAGGATGAGGCCGGGAGACGGCGTCTTCCAATTCTCGTCGCGGCCGGTGATATAGAAGAGGATGGCCTTCCTCTGCCGGTCGACGATATTCGCCAGCGCCCCGAGCGGCTGGTCGCCATGCCAAAAGACCGGCACCTCGAGATTGCCGCAGTGGAAGCTGTCCATCAGCATCTCGCGCGTGGTGATGATCAGCCGCTCGGTCCGCTCCGCGCCTTTGCGGGCACTCCATTTGATCCGCCAGAGATTGAAGAGGATGTCCATGTCCCGATCGATGGTCTCGGGAGTTGCCATCGTGATCCGGTAAATATCGTCGCCTTCGACCTTGCGCAGGAACCGCCGGAGCTTTTGGCGCGTCTGGCTGCTCATCCGCTGCTCGAGATAGTCGTCGAAGCTGGCCGGCAGGGGGACGATGGGACAGATCGTATTGTCGATATTCTCGCTGTTCTTGGGCGAGCTGTCGCGAAACATCACCTCCGGTCCCTGCAGCGCCTCGATCATCTTCTCGCGCCGGCCGGCAGGGCCGCTGAAATATTCGAGCTTCAGGTCGGTCCAGTTCTGATGTTTGAGAAACGAAGCAAAGCCGGCAATGGCATGATGCTCGTAATCCGGTCTGACGATGAGGCCGGTATAATCGGCCGCAAAATTCCCGGCCATGATGATTTCGTCGTAGAAGAGCCCGGTCTTCTCGTTCAGATGCGTGATGAGGCGCAGCGGAAAGAAGGCGACATAAGGTGCTTCGGGGTCGCGTTCGCGCAGAGCAAGGATGAACCAGCGGCGTCGGCGGGACAGATAATTCTTCAGCCAGATCCAGGAGAGGAAATGCTGCGCGTCTGGATCTTCCATGAAGACCTGATCCCAGTTGTCGCGTACCGCCTCGAGCCCGGCAATGGTGTCGATGATATCTATGCGCATGCCGCCCCCCAATACCCCATACGTCACTCGGGAGGTTTCATTCTAATGGCAAACACCGATCTTCAAATAAACCGTCCGGATGATTTGCAGGACCTAAATGTGATTAGTCCGGAGCCGGCGTATAACCCAAAATCGCGACCGTTTTTGGTGAAAATCATGCATAGATTCAGAGTGATAGAGCGTACCGCCTCTTAGAGGACGGCGCGCTTCAATGTACATCGCCCGAAAGTGTGCAGCGGTTTTGAGAACATGCATACATAAGGATTAGATCAGAGCTCACCGGCGATCTGCGGGCTCGCATGGATGAAGGCCCAGAGCGTCCGGCTGATGGCGACGATTTCGGCGATCGACTTTTCCAGAAGGTCGATCTCGCGTGCGTCCATCTGCTCGATCTTGCCGTAACGGATCTCCTTGTCGTCCTCGACGAGCCGCATCAGCTGAGTGCTCGAGATCTCTCCCTTATCGTCGAAGGAATAGATGCAGTGATTGTATTTGTTGCGTGTCTTGGATTCTTTCTTCAGCCGCGACATGGCCGAAAGGATCGCCTTGCGGTCGGAAGGAGATGTCGAAGCGAGTTTGGAAAGCCGTTCGATGAGGTCGATCCGGGCGCGCGTCGTGTTGAGCGTCAGGAACACGACGATTGCTGCTTCCTTTTCGACCCGGAGAAGATGGGCGATGATGTAGATCAGCAGGCTTTCGGTGTTCGTCCAGACATAGTTCAGCCGGCCGACCCGCAACAGGACATCGGACATCGCCGCCATGCTTGACCCTTTCTCCCCGGAGGGGATCCATCCATGAAGGATGGCATATGGACATTACATCAGAACAACGGGCAAGTCCGTCGCATTTACCGGATCGCGGGCGATCAGCGTTCCTTGAAAGCCCGCGACATGCTGTCGGTGATTGGTTTGCTCAAATATTCGAAGAAGGTGCGTTCCGACGTCTGGATCAGCACTTCGGCCGGCATGCCGGGAACGGGATGGAAATTGTGCACCCGTGCAATCTCGGAATCGGGTATTCCGACGCGGACGATATAGACGTCCTTGACTGAAGCTCCCGAATTTTCCTCGATCGAATCGGCTGAGACATAGAAGACCTTGCCCTGCAGAACAGGGGTCGTGCGCCGATTGAGCGCCGTGAGGCGGATCGAGGCCGTTTCGCCCTCATGCAGCTGATCGATCGAGGTGCGCAGCACCTGCGCTTCCAGGATCAGCGGCACATGCGCCGGCAGGATCTCCATGATCGGCTTGCCTGTCGTGATGACACCGCCGGCTGTGTGAAAATAGGAGCGCACGACCGTGCCCGACACCGGCGAACGGATGGTGGTGCGTTCGAGCACGCCGGCGGCCTCGCGCATCTGTTCGCGCACGCTGTCCAGATCGGTTTCGGCGGTCTCGAGTGCATCGAGTGCCGCCTGCTTATTGGAGTTGACGGCGATGACGGCTTCCTGGCGGAATTTGGCGATCTCCGCCTCGCTCTCGTTGAGCTCACCATTCAGTCGAGCAATGTCGCCCATCGCATCGGCGATCGCCCGTTCGATGGCCAGAAGATCCGTCTTGCGCATATAGCCGACCTTGACCAGTCGGGCCTTGGAATCGCGTTCCTCGGTCAGCAACGACAATTGCCTTTCAAAGGATTCTCGTTGGCCCTTATAGCCGGCGAAACGGTATTCTAGCGACTTGATGTTCTTCTCGATCAGATTTAGCTGCTCCTCGAGCTTGATCTGCTTGCTGTGGAAGACGACGTTCTGGCTCTGGATGATCGCGTTGATGTCGGGATCGCTTGCCTCTTTCATCACGATATCGGGAAGCTGGAATTCGCGCAGGCCCTGCGCTTCGGCGCGGAGCCTTGCGACGACAGCTTCCAGGCGCAGCCGGCGAAGCTGCAGCATCCGCTCGTTCGAGCGGGATGCCGTGGGATCGAGGGTCAGCAGGATATCGCCTTCCTTGACCGTATCGCCCTCGCTGACGCGCATCTCCCTGATGATGCCGCCTTCCAGATGCTGGACGATCTTGTTGTTGCCGGTCGCGACGAAGCTTCCTTGCGCGATAACAGCGGAAGCAAGCGGTGCCGTCGCCGCCCAGAAGCCGAAGCCTCCGAACGAGGTGAAGAGAACCGTCAGCCCGACGATGCTGTGCATCCGGATCGAGCGCGGCACGTCGCTATACCATTCGAGCTGCACCGGACCGGTCGTCTCCTGCTTTTTCCGTCCCATGTCGTTCATCCTTCGATGCGCGGTGCTTGTTGACCGTTATTGCCGTTGTTCTTGGAAAGCGCCTGCAGCACCTCGATCCTTTCCCCGAACATGGCGACAGTGCCCTCCTTGAGCACGAGGATCTTGTCGACGCATTGGAGAAGGGCTGGGCGCTGGGTGATGGTCACGGTGGTGATGCCCTGCTTCTTGGCATGGATCAGCGCCCTGGCAAGCGCTGCCTCGCCCTGGGTATCGAGGTTCGAATTCGGCTCGTCGAGGACGACGAATTTGGGATTGCCGAAGAAGGCGCGGGCCAGCGCAATGCGCTGCTTTTGGCCGCCCGAAAGCGGAGCGCCATCGGCCGCCACGATGGTTTCGTAGCCCTGGGGGAAGCCTGCGATGAGCTCGTGCACGTCGGCCAGCACTGCGGCTTCGTAGATCTGATGATCGTCGACGTCGTCGCGCATGCGGCAGATATTGGCCTTGATCGTACCGGGAAAGAGCTGCACGTCCTGCGGCAGATAGCCAATGCTTTCGCCGAACTGGCGCTGATCCCAGTTGCGCAGATCCATCAGGTCAAGGCGAACATTTCCCGATGTCGGGACGATCGAGCCGACGAGCATCTTGCCGAGCGTCGTCTTGCCGGACCCGGAATTGCCGATGATTGCAAGCGATTCCCCCTTCCTGAGCGAGAAGGAGATGCCGTTGAGAATGACCTTCTTCTGCGGCGGCGGCACGAAGAGAATGCGTTCGACATCGAGCCGGCCTTCGGGATTGGGAAGGCGCAGGCGCGGGAAGTTCAACGGCGAGTTCAAGAGCAGGCTCTTGATCCTGCCATAGGCGGCGGCCGACCGGTTGAACTGGTGCCAGCCTTCGATGGCGCCTTCGATCGGCGCCAGCGCGCGTCCCGATATGATCGAAGAGGCAATCACCATGCCGCCCGTCAGCTCGCCCGAAAGCGACAGATGCGCGCCCCAGCCGAGCAGGGTGACCTGGGTGATCATGCGGCAGGCCTTCGATATGCCGGAGAAGATGATGTTGCGGTCCTGCGCCTCGACCTGCGATTTCAGCGAGCCCGCCGTTTCCCGGCCCCACATCTTCACCGCTTCGGGGATCATCGCCATTGCGTTGATGATCTGCGAATTGCGCGACATGGAATCGAGGTGGAAATTTGCCCGGCTGAGATAGCCGTTGGATTCGGCAAATTGCCGGGCGGTGAATTTCTGGTTCAGATAGGCGATCACGAAAAGCACCGCGCAGCAGGTCATGATGATGATGCCGAGATGCGGATGCACGAAATAGACAACGACCACGAAGAACGGCATCAGCGGCGCATCGAGAAACGCGATCAGCGTGCCGGATGTCAGGAAGCCCCGCAGCAACTGCAGGTCCTGCAGTGTCTGATAGTCCTTGCCGCTGCCATGCAGCGATGCTCTCGCTGCAGCGCTGAGGATCGGCGCGCCGAGCTGCACTTCGAGTTCCACCGCGGTGCGCATCAGGATGAAGCGCCGCACCGAATCCATGAAGGCCTGTAGCAGCACGGCGCCGATCACGGCGATCGAGAGCATGACGAGCGTATCGATGGAGCGGCTTGTCAGCACCCGGTCGGATATCTGGAAGAGATAGAGCGGGATTGCCAGCAGAAGGACGTTGATGGCGATCGTGAACATCATGACGACCACCATGTTGCGTCGCACCGCCGCCATGCCCCGCGAGAGGCTGGCGGCGAAATTCACAGGCTCGCTGCGCTTGTGAAAACCGCCGCCACTTCCTCCGCCCCCGCCCCCGCCGCCCCCGGGATCGGAATCCTTGCCGTTTCCGCCGCCGCCGGTGCGCAGCCGCCTGTCACTCTCGCTGATCGGGCCACTTTCGCCGTCGATGGTCTTGCCGAAGGGCATCGTCGGGCTCGATTTGAGCTCGGTCTTCTCTTTCGGCAGTTCGGGGGGCACCCGCGCCTCGATCCGCGGTTGGGCCGGTGCTTCCACCGGTTTTGCTGTCGCCGGGCTCTGCGCCACGGCGGCAGGAGGCGCCGTTTTCACATTCGAGCCTTCCGCCGTCACCGTTTTCTGCGTCACGGGCGGCTGAGTTGTACTTGCGCCTCCGATATCGGCAGCCTCGCGTGCCGCAACTTCGACCGTCTCCTTGCCGCCGTCGGGAGACGAAGCAACGGCGCCGCTGAGCCTGCGAAGATTCTCGACCGCCTGGTCGATCGCGGAAATGCACACATCGCTCATCGCAGCGTCCGAGGGGGCAGCGGAAGGAATATTGCCCGACCTCAGATCGAGGGCGCTGCCTGCCGCAAAGATTTGTTTTGAAATCTGGTTCATCGTGGTTCCTCCGCAATACTCAAGGTCACGCGACCATGGCTTGCATTACGTCGGCAGGGTGCGCCGACGACCATGAAAAATCATGTCCGGCATTGATGACGCCGTCCGCAGAATCGCTGCCCGCCGGATCGTCGTTGTCGAGAAAGGCAATAACTTCGTTGGCGAGCCTGTCGTCGGCCGGCTGCGACTGCGTCGTGTCATGCTCCACCAGCCCGCCCTGAATGAGGATGGCGTCTGAATAGAGCTGGCCCGCCAGATAGGTCGTCTGGCCGAAACTGTCGTAGTCGACGATCTCGGCGATGTTGATGACCGCATTGCTGCCTGTGTCGATCGTAACCGTTGCATCGGGATTGTTGTCGAGGATGGTCGATGCCGCCTGGGTCACATCATCGGAATCGCCGAGAATGCTGACCTGCTTTATGATCGTCATGTCGTAGAGATTGCCGGTGATGTAGAGCACGTTGAGACCGGCATATCCCTGGAAACTCACATCGAACGACAGCCCTTCCGGCATATTGGGATCGCGATCTTCGATCGCCTTCTGCGCCTCGACCATATAGTCCGGCATGGCCGCGAAGGGGCTGTCCGTCCCGACATTATGGATCGAAGCGAAATTCCAGATCAGGTTGTTGCCGGTCTGGATGTCGGCGCCGGGATCGACGCCGTCTTCCGCCCGCACCCAGTCATTGTCGTAGAGCAGCGAGATCTGCGTGATGCTGTTGATGTCGAGCACATTGCCGCCGATGATCACCAGATCATACTGCATGCCCATCCCGAAAAAGGAGGAGAAGTTGATGGAGGTATTGCCGCCCATCAGCACCGTGGCTTCGGATCCCGAGGTGGTTACCGTCATCGTGTCGTTGTCGCTGACGAAGTGATATTGCTCGATCCACTGCACGAAGGAAACGTCGCCATCGATGACGCTGACCCGCCAGCTGTTCGGGAACGTCGGCTCGGCAGCATCGCTGTCGGCGTGGCTCGATGCTTCGAAGGTGCTGTGTTCGAAGACGGCGATATTCTTGGCGACCGTTCCCGCCTCCTCGGCCGAATGGCCGGATGAGCGCAGCGCCGAGGCGATCTCGTCGTGATCGCTGTAGACGAAGGCCTGGGAGATCGCGTCGATCTGGTGGTAGTTGCCCATTACCGCGGTGACCGAAGTAATGACGCCGGTGTTGATCACCGAGGCGACGTTGACAAGGAGATTTGCACCGGCGGTCACATCAAGGCTATTGCCGCTGGGATCTGTCTGTTCGACGGACGAATTGCTGTCGTCGGGTTCTTCCTGGAGCTTGGCGAGACCGCGGTCGGGCAGGAAGTCGTCGAGGACGGGTATATCGGTCTCGGCCTTGCCATTGACGTAGACAATGGGGCCGTCGCCCGCGGGATGGGTGATGACGAAATGATGCGTCGCGTCGGTGCTGGGCGAGGTTGTCCCGCTGTCCTCGGTATTCTGGGCATTCTGGATATAGCTTTCGAGATCCTGGGCGATCTTCAGCGCGCCATCATAGGTGTCGGTTCGGTGGAGGCTCGAAAAAGGCGTGAAGATCTCAGCCTTGGTGCTGAAGTCCGCGAGCTTTTCAATGACAAAAGTCGTGTCTCGCGGCGCATGGACGCCGTTCGTCATATCGAGATAATCGTCGTCGTAGAGGACGTTGACCTGGAGGACATGACTGATCGTCGAGCCAGGCCCGGCAAAGACGGTCAGTTCCGGCTCATCCGTGAGCACGATATCGGTCGGATCGCCGAAATGCGGTAACGGGATGTCCTTTGCGGCAATCGCCGCCAGCTTCTCGAGGCTCTCTTCGAAGACGCGGCCTAAATGGCGTGCCGGACCATATTCGATCTCGTAGCTGCCGCTTTTGTAAATGACGCCTGGATCGTAATCCTTGAGCTGAAGATCGGAAGAGAAGGCAGCCGTATAGGCATCCTGATCCGGCAGAACGGGTCCATCCGCGCCCGGTCCTGCGCCTTCAGCATAGTTGGTGCGCAACCGCATCTCGTCGGTCGTCATCTCGAAGAGACCGATAAAGTGCGCGATGATTTCCGAAATCTTCTCGATATGCATGGTTCGGCCCTCCCATTCGAAATGACGATCGGCCTTCTGGGCGCCCCTCACTGGGAGCTGCGGTGTGGTCGTCAAACCGTTTTCAAGCAATCAAGCTGCACCGGCCGAGGCCGGTGCAGCTCGTCTTGGTCGTTGGAGGTCCGTGTCAGGTGCTGGTATCCTCGCCGACGTCGGAAACATGAGAATTGCCGCCGATGACGCTGGAGTCGATTGTGTTGCTGAGCAGGTTCGCACCCTGAACAAGCTCGAGGTGGAAGCCGGAATTGGCAAGGATGGCCGAAGCGTCGGCCGTGCTCGAGCCATTGGCATCGTCGCCAGCCTTGAGATCCCAGCCCTTGCCGTCCATCTCAATGCCTTCTGCACTATCGGCGTGGCCGCCATCGGCCTTCAGATGGTTCTCGGCCGCCTGGTTGTTCATCGTGGTGTTCCAGGCATTATCCTGGTCGGCCAAATGGTTCGCCTGGACGGCGCTGAAGCCGCTGTCGTTGCCGGCGCCGGACAGCGAATTGTTGAGGATGCTGTCAACGTCGAGAGTGAAGGAGAAGTCGTCGCCGAGGTTGAAGGTGAGGTCGTGGCCGGCAACGCCGAGATTGTCGAAGTCCTTGACGTCTTCGATGACGGCGAAGTCGGTATCCGTCTTGTTGAAGCTGTCGGCCGTGTTGTTGCTGTCGGAGACCGTCTTGGTATCCGTATCCGTAATGGTCTTGATGTCGGTGTCTGTCACGGTCTTCGTATCGGTGTCCGTGATCGTCTTGGTGTCGGTGTCGTTGTCGCTGTACGACTTGCTGTCATAGCTCCAGTCGTAGTCGTTATTGGAGTCGGTGATTGTCGTGGTCTTGGTGCTCGTATCGTCGTCGGACTTGTAGCTCCAGTCATATTCGTTGTCGCGGTTGTCGCCATTATTTGCGGAGAGCTCGGCCTTGACGTCCACATCTACGCTGTTGTCGGTATTGTCGCGATTGTCGCCATTGGCGACGCCGCCGACATAACCGGTCGAGCCGTCGTCAACTTCAGTTGAATTGATAGCGCTGTTGGCAAAGCCGTCGGCAAGCGCCCCGACCTTCGTGATTTCGATGTCGTCAGACATTCAAGTTTCTCCAGAAAAAAACCGGAGCAGCTTTTCGAAATCCCTCTCATCTCAAATGGGATTTTACTCGCGCTCGCTCCGATGCGGTTAACATCGGCAGATGTATTCGATACTAGTCATCTGCGGCTTCTTCGCGATTTGTTGATCAAACCGTTGGTATTGGGAACGTACGTACTCAGTACAAGGCCGCACATATCCGGCTCCGAATCCTGAAAGGGATAAGGAGTAGTCAGGTCTTCTTTTCGTTGAGTTGCCCTAAATGGAGGCCATGTATCAAAACGCAGAACAATACATGGGTTTTCCATGTCGCCACTTGGACGACGATCGCAGATTGCTGGAAAAAATGCGGATCCGATAGACATCAATTCGGGCTAAGGCGGATCTGCCGTGCCCGGCTAGCCCTGGATAGCCCCTGTCGTTGGAGCGTTAAGATCTCTTCGGCGGGAGCGTCGGCGGGCAATGAGAATTCGGGGCTCTCGGCATTCGCTGCCGGGTTGAGGGGCACCTCTCGATGTTTCCCCGTCCTGTATCCGGCCACCACCCTGCATGACGAAATTATGACAATCTGTACTGAAATATTACATTAGCTGTTCAGCTATAGTCAGAGCAAATATAACCTTGAAGTATCTATCGAAGTGAAAATACAACCAAGGCTTTGTATCGTATCGTTTTTCCCCCGCTAAAACTAATCACTTTGGGCCATTTCCTTCCTTCTCAATCCGTATTAACATAATTAAGAAATGTCTAAAAAATAAGGCGATGACATTCGGGATCGACATTTCATACTATTTAATACCCGCCATCGCTCCACGTTTGAGTAAAGTGTAACGCTAGGGGAGGCGTATATGTTCATGACAGGGTCTGGAATGGAGAATGCGGACCAAGGAAGGAAGTTGAGTTCGTCTGGAGATACTATACTAGTGGTAGCCAAGGCGGATCTGTTTTCGGAATGCATGGTAGAAGCACTGGCGAAGAAATTTCCGAACTGTGAAGTAGCAAGCATAACGAGCACAAAGCCGATGCTGGAAAAAGATACCAGCGATATGAAGCTCGTTTTATTCTATCATATACCTGGCCCTGAGCTTCAAGAAGCGCTGCAGGCTGCCCGCGAAAACCACCCTGAAACCTCGATCGGACTTGTCGTCGAAGCTATCGACATGCTCGAGCCCTATGTCAGCCGGCTGGTGGAGGCAAGGATCATCGATGGCGTCCTGCCGCTCAACCTCCGGCTCGACGTCTTCATGGCCGCTGTGGATCTACTGATGAAGGGCGGCGAACATTTTCCGTCAGCACTTCTAAACCGTCTCAACAACAAGAACACCCAGCTGGAACCTTCGCTCTATCAGACAAAATCGGTCGATGCGGCGCGCAACAATGCGCTCAAGCTGAGACGCGACAGTATCTCCGCTTTGACCACCCGGGAGGTTCAGATCTTGGATCTCATATGCAAGGGGACGCAGAACAAGATCATCGCCGACAAGCTGCATCTTTCCGAAAACACCGTGAAGGTTCACGTCCGCAACATCTACAAGAAGATGAATGTCCGAAACCGCACGGAAGCGGCTTCCCGTTTCTTCAATGAACACCCTGCCGGCGAAGACGATATGTCCGGTCGGTGGCGCAATTGATGTAACGATCAGTTTTGCTTCAGATAGAGGGACGCGCAAAGCAGCGCGACTTCTGTCCGAAGCCGCTTGGGGAGCAGATATAAGGCGCTGAGCCGTGATAGGCGACAGTGCGGGCCGTGACCCCGGCCGGGCGCCCGGCGCGATTTTCCGGATAGGCATAGGCCTTGGAGACGCGCGGCGCCTCGACGATACTCTTCTTCGCGACGACCGCGATGTCGTCATCAACGACCGTGCAGGCCGTCTGTCCGATCGCCATAAGCGCCGTTCCCCAGACGAACATCGCCAAGCGAAGACGCCGGCCTTTCAGCTGCGCTGCATCTTGTTTTTTCAACATAGCCCAAACCCCTCGCATATGGCGCTTCCGGATGCAAGACCGGCCTTGCCGTTGAGCGCGGCCGATCACCCGACTTCCCTCGTATATTAGCTGCATTGAGTGAAGCTTGAGAGGCGGATGAGAGGCGTATTGGTGGTAAAGCGTTGAAAGTGATTAATCATTTGTTACTTTGAAGAATACTTGCGTAATTATTTTGGATAGCTGGAATTTTTCAAGTTGACCTTGGCGGAAGTCGTTGTATTGTTTTAATAGTAATTCGGTATCTGGAGAGTAACTACAAAGTTATTCATGTATGGACGCTCAGTTTCATGAATATCCAGAGCGGATAACGGAGGCATGCAGTGCATAAATAATCAAAAGACTAAATACATGGGAAGGAGTTTGTAATGCGTAGTTTCGTTCCCAACGAAGGTTATTCTGAAGTGTCAGGCATACCGGTGCTCCAAGGGCGACGCACCGTTCTTGTGAATGGCGGGGGCGGCTTCCTCGGTTCACATCTCTGCGAAAGGCTCCTGCAGCGCGGCCACAGCGTCATATGCCTCGACAATTTTTCGACCGGCCGCCGTGCGAATGTCGATCATCTCACATCGAACACCCGCTTCCGCATCGTCGAGCACGATGTTAGGCAGCCCTTCGATATCGACGCGTCGCTCATCTTCAATTTCGCCTCCCCAGCCTCTCCGCCCGATTATCAGCGGGATCCGGTGGGAACGCTGCTAACCAATGTGCTCGGCGCCGTCAACACCTTGGACTGCGCGCGAAAGACCGGTGCGATCGTCGTCCAGTCGTCGACGTCGGAGGTCTATGGCGACCCGAGCCAGAGCCCGCAGCACGAATCCTATTGCGGCAATGTCAACCCGATCGGACCGCGCGGCTGTTACGACGAAGGCAAGCGCAGCGCTGAAACGCTGTTCTTCGATTACCACCGGACTTACGGCGTCGACATTAAGGTCGGCCGCATCTTCAATACCTACGGGCCGCGCATGCGCCTGGACGACGGGCGGGTGGTTTCCAATTTCATCGTGCAGGCTCTGCGCAATGCCGATCTGACGATCTATGGTGATGGCCAGCAGACCCGTTCTTTCTGCTATGTCGACGATCTCGTCGACGGTTTCCTGCGTTTTTCGGCTGCCGGCAGTGCTTGCAACGGCCCGATCAACCTCGGCAATCCAGCCGAAATGACCGTTCGCCGCCTGGCGGAAATCATTCGGGACCTGACGAACTCGCGTTCCCGGATCGTCCACCTGCCTGCGGTCACCGACGACCCCCGTCAGCGGCGGCCGGATATTTCCCGGGCCATGGCCGAGCTGGGCTGGGAGCCCCGCATCGGGCTCGAAACCGGCCTGGCTCGCACCGTCGAATATTTCGACGGCCTGCTGGCCGGCACAGAGAAGGCGGAGGTCGTATGAGATGCCCCGCTACATTCTCGTCACCGGCGGCGCCGGTTTCATAGGCAGTCATATCTGCAAAACGCTGTCGCGTGCCGGCATGATCCCTGTCACCTACGACAATCTCTCGACGGGACATGCCGACAGCGTCCGCTGGGGCCCGCTCATCCGGGCAGAGATTGCCGACGCCGCCGCGCTGCGCCGGACTCTTGCAGAGTTTTCGCCCGATTGCGTCATCCATTGTGGTGCCAATGCCTATGTCGGCGAATCCGTCGACATGCCCAGGAAATATTACCGGAATAATGTCGTTGGCAGCCTGACCCTGCTCGAGGCCTGCCTCGATCAGGATATCGACCGGATCGTCTTTTCGAGCAGCTGCGCCATCTATGGCGTTCCCGCCTCGTTGCCGATACGGGAGGAAAGCCCGCAGCACCCGGTCAATCCCTATGGGCGTACCAAGCTGATCTTCGAGATGGCGCTCGAGGATTTTGCCGCTGCCTATGGCATCCGCTTTGCCGCACTGCGTTATTTCAATGCCGCCGGCGCCGATCCTGATGGCGAGCTTGCCGAACGGCATCACCCCGAGACCCATCTCATCCCTCGGGCCCTTCTTGCCGCCGCCGGCAGGCTGGAGCGGCTCGATATCTTCGGCACCGATTATGCGACCGAGGATGGAACCTGTGTTCGCGATTATGTTCACGTCAGCGATCTGGCGCAGGCGCATCTCGCCGCCGTCAATCATCTGATGGCGGGCGGCGGCTCGCTCAGCGTCAATCTCGGCTCTGGCCGGGGCACCTCGGTGCGCGAGATTCTCGAGGCGATCTATCGCGCGAGCGGCCGTGAAGTCCCCGTGAATTATCGCGCTCGCCGCGCTGGCGATCCGCCGGTCCTCTTTGCCAACACCGCAAGGGCGAAGGCGGAGCTCGGTTTCTCGCCGGTTTTCTCGGATATCGATACGATCATCCGCACCGCCGGCCCCACCTTCGGACTGGAGCTGACGGCATGAGCGACGCACTGCAAGTCGGTCACAGCGCCAGGACGGCGAAGGCCGCCGCAGCTGAGGCATTCGATCCTGTTTTCGCTGGCTGGAACCGCGTCGCCTATGGCTTCGGCATCCTCTGCTGGCTGACAGCACTCGGTTATTTCTGGATCTGGTGGTGCCAGTCCGCCCATATCATTTCCTGGGCCGCCTTCGTGCTTATCACCCTCGTGCTTGCCTGGATCACGCTCGTGCCGGCCTATTTCATCCTGATCTTCCTCGATGCGAGGACGGTCAATCCTGCGGCACGGCTGCCGGAAGGGCGGGTGGCAATGGTCGTCACCAAGGCGCCGTCCGAGCCCTTTGCCGTCGTCCGCGCCACGCTGCAGGCGATG
Organism: Rhizobium sp. P1_B8; assembly: GCF_056406515.1. Taxonomy (NCBI): domain Bacteria; kingdom Pseudomonadati; phylum Pseudomonadota; class Alphaproteobacteria; order Hyphomicrobiales; family Rhizobiaceae; genus Rhizobium; species Rhizobium sp. P1_B8. The sequence goes on from NZ_JBFTZZ010000006.1 coordinate 17,988, forward strand.
CTTGACCAGATCGGCGTCGATTTCGATGTCTGGCTGGCCGACGAGGACCCTTCGGAGGAAACCAGGCGCTGGTGTGCGGCGCACGGCGTGCTGATCTCCACCCGAAAGGGCGTGGCGGAGTATCATCGCACCACCTGGCCGCGCCGGACGCGTTGCAAGGAAGGCAACCTCGCCTATTTCTACGACCATTCCGGCTATGCGCGCTACGATTTCGTCGCCCAGTTCGATGCCGACCATGTGCCGACGCCGACCTACCTCCGTGAAATCCTGCGCCCCTTCGCCGACCCTAAGATCGGCTATGTCTCCGCTCCCAGCATCTGCGATGCCAATGCCGGCGAAAGCTGGGCGGCGCGTGGCAGGCTCTATGCCGAGGCAAGCCTGCACGGTTCGCTGCAGACGGGTTACAATAGTGGCTGGGCGCCTCTTTGCATCGGTTCTCATTATGCGGTTCGCACGGCGGCCCTTCGTCAGATCGGCGGCCTCGGCCCGGAACTTGCGGAAGACCATTCGACAACGCTGATGATGAATGCCGGCGGCTGGCGTGGCGTGCATGCCGTCGATGCGATCGCTCATGGCGACGGACCGGCAAACTTCACCGATCTCGTCGTCCAGGAATTCCAGTGGTCGCGCAGCCTCGTCACGATCCTGCTGCAACATTCTCGCCGTCACATCATGCACCTGCCTTGGCGACTGAGATTTCAGTTCGTGTTCTCGCAGCTGTGGTATCCGCTCTTCTCCGCCTTCATGGCCGTGATGTTCCTGCTGCCGGTTGCCGCCTTGATGACGGGCCAAGTCTTCGTCAATGTGACCTATCCGGATTTCCTGCTGCATTTTACGCCGATATCGGTCGTGCTGACGCTGTTTGCCTTCTTCTGGCGAGCCACGGGAACCTTCAGGCCGCACGATGCGAAACTGTTCGGCTGGGAAGGGCTTGCTTTTATCTTCCTGCGCTGGCCGTGGTCGCTTGCCGGCAGCCTCGCTGCGCTTCGCGACTATATCAGTGGCTCCTTCGTCGATTTCCGCATCACGCCGAAGGGAAGGCAGCAGCAGCGGTCTTTGCCGTTGCGCGTCATCGCGCCCTATATCGCGCTCGCCGGACTGTGCGCAGCCGCCATGGCACTGGCCAGTGAGGCCACTGCCGCCCAAGGCTTTTATATTTTCGCGGCGATGAATCTCTCGATCTATCTGTCGCTGACGGTGCTGATCGTCATTCGCCATGCGATCGAGAACGATCTGCCGCGGCTGCCGCAATCACGCGGGCTGTGGCTTGCGACGGCCACGGGGCTTGCGATCTGCATCACCGGCGGCATGCAGGCGGGCAGCCATGGCCTGCATAGCCTCGAGGCCCTTTCCCACGGCCAGACGTTCATCAGTTTCAGCCAATCACAGTTTGCCGTAGCCGGTGCCGGTGTCGGCGGCGGCAAGACCAGGATCGTGAAGTTCCGCCTCAGATGGAATGGGTTCGGAAGCACGGGGCCGGACGAACAAGGTGTCTGAGCCGGCGGAACCGGCAAGTGTCGAGTAGGAGGATGTAATGAGTATCGGATCGAGACTATACGGAGCGGCCCTCGCTCTCAGCCTGTGTCTGCCCATGGCGGCACACGGCGCCGAGGTCGCCAAACAGAAAGCGCCGACGCCGGTCAGCGCCTATGAGCTCTATCGTATCTATGGCGACAAGACCTGGACCTGGAACACCGGCGGCGGCCGTTTTTTCGATGACGGCCGGCGATTTATCGCCTGGAGCAATGACAAGGGGAAGCCGTCCTTCGCCGAAGGCAGATGGGTGGTCGACGATCTCGGCCAGCTCTGCATGCGTGCCACCTGGACGAATGCCGAGGGTGCGGCCCGCGCCAGCACCTGTTTCGGTCACCGCAAGATCGGCAACACGATCTATCAGCGGCGCCAGCCGGACGGCAAGTGGTACGTCTTCCGTCATGCATCGGTGCTCCCGGATGACGAGTTCCGCAAGCTCGTTCCCGTCGATACGGTCAGCGCGAAGGCGGGCGAACTGAAGCAGGTCCTGCTGAGCCAGGAAATAGCCCGAAAAGGAGGGTGAAGCCATGAAGAAGCTAATGAAAAACAACCTCTCGACCACCGCGATTGCGCTGCTGTTGTTGTGTGTCGCGGATCTTCCGGGCCGAAGCGAAGTGCAATATGCGGGCATTGCGCCAAACCCGGCGGCGGCCGTGCAGACGATTATCGACAAGCGCCCCGTCCTTCATGCCGACGGAATCAAGTTCGGGGCCTACGATCCGCACGGCGATTTCGGCGCGCAGGCGAATGTCGCGACCGAAGCCCTGTTCCTGCCGTGGGAGGACGTCGACCTCGAAACGTTGCGCGTCGCCGATGCCTATGCGCTGGCTAGAGGCCGCAACCTGCTGATCACTGTGGAGCCATGGTCCTGGGACGTCGATTGGCGGCTCACCTCGGCACAGCTTCGCGCCAAGGTTTTGCGCGGTGACTACGATGTCAACATGCGTTCGATCGCGCATATCATATCCGAGCTGAAAAGCCCGGTGATCGTCCGCTGGGGACAGGAGATGGAGGACAAGTCAGGGCGGTTCTCATGGTCCGGCTGGAGCCCGCAGGACTATATCACGGCCTACAAGCGGATGATGGACATTGTCCGCCAGGAGGCGCCCGGCACAGAGCTCATGTGGTCGCCGAAGGGAGAGCCTGGTCTCCAGGCCTATTATCCCGGCGACGATTATGTCGATCTCATCGGGCTCTCGGTCTTCGGTCTGCAGCGCTACGACGAGCTTGCCTACAATGAGCACCGGACGTTCTCGGAAGCATTGAAGCAGGGGTATGATCTCGTCGCCGGTTACGGAAAGCCCATCTGGGTGGCGGAGCTCGGCTATGAAGGCGGCGACGCCTATATCAGGCCGTGGATCGAAACTGCCACGTTGAAGCAGAGCGCCTTCCCGAATCTGCAGGAAGTCGTCTATTTCAACGACCGGGATGTGCACGCATGGCCGTTCGATCTCGGCCGGCCGGACTGGCGCGTGGTCGAAAACCTGGACAGCAACTGATAGTCAGGAAAACAGAGGCCTGAAAAACGGAGAGGCCCGCCGGGGTGTTGCGGGCCTCTCCTCATGTCGGGCGACCGATCATCCCTTGATCGTTGCCTTACCCTCTTCGATGAGCCGGGTCGCCGCATCGGCGGGCGATATCCGTTCGAAGGCGAGTTCGTCACAAATCGGGCGCAGCACGCGCTGGTCGAATTGGGTTGCGCCCATCGGCACCGGCGGCGGATACTCGCCGACCTGATCCTTGAGCAGGTTCACGTATTTGACCGTTTCCTGCTCCGTCGGGTTGAGTTGCGGCAGGATGGCTTCACGGACGGTAGGCGACATTGGCACGCCGCGTTCCACACCGAGAATCTTGCCGGCTTCGGGATCATTGACAAAGAAGCTGATGAACTTCGCGGCAGCTTCGCCCTGCTTGGTCGTAGCGCCCACACTCCAGATCAGTGCCGGACGGTAATAATGGCCGGATGGTCCGCCCTTCTTTTCACGCGGCAGCATGGTGATGCCAAGCTTGTTCTTGATGATCAGCTGATAGCCGACCATCTGGTTTGAATAGGCCATGCCGATCACCGATTTGCCGAGACCAAGGCAATTGGTGTCGATGGTGTTTTGATCGAGGGTCTGCACGTCGGCAGCAACGGTGCCGCCCGCCTTACGCAGTTTCTCCCAGTAGTCGAACCATTCCCTGGCATCGTCGGCCGTGAAGCCGAGCCCCACGCTTTCCCTCGCAAAGAGGCTCTTGCCGCGCTGGCGCAGCCAGGCATCGAACACATAGTTGTAGCGCGCCGCATAGGGGCCGCCGCCCTTGCCGGAAGACTTGGCGAGTTCTACGGCGAGCTTGGCGTACTCCTCCCAGGTGAGGTCGGGCGTCGGCAACGGGATGCCTGCCTTTTCGAATTCGACTGTGTCGAAGAACATCGAGAAGGAGTTGAGGCCGAGGCCAACACCATAGAGCTTGCCGTCAATGGTGGTCAGTTTCAGCATGTCGGCGCCAAAGGACTGAACGTTCAGCGTCGAGGGGACGAATTCATCGAGCGGCAGGCAGGCGCCGCGCTTCGAATAGTCTGAGATTGTTCCTGGCTCGAGTTGGAAGATGTCGGCGATCGAGCGGCCGGCCATCTGCGTTGCGAGTTTCGTCCAGTAGCCGTCGCCCGACAGCGATTCGCCGACCAGAGTGACGCCAGGCGTCTTCGACTGATAAAGCTTGGCAACATCGAGCGTACGCTTGGCGCGGTCGTTGGACCCCCACCACATGGCACGCAGCTGTGCGTCTTCGGCAAAGGCCGGAATGGCGCTTCCGGCACCGAGGGCGAGACCGGCGGCCGCACCGGCTGAACCCATCAGAAATGAACGGCGATTGACCGGCATGATATTCCTCCTTGTCCCAACTGCCCGCTGCCATCCTCCAACGGCATTATCGAGCACTTCGGCAAACAGATTACGCAAAAAAAATTTTATTGCAAGAAGCAACCATTTTCTTGCAAATTTGCATTATTTGCATAATGTTTGCCTATGAACGACCAAAAGATCAGACGGCCGCGTCAGGCCGATATAGCCACATTGGCCGGCGTTTCCGTTTCCACGGTGTCGCGCGTGCTCGCCAACGAACCTGGTATCAGCGATACCGTCCGGCGCCAGATATTGAAGGTGGCAGCCGAGAACGGCTATCCCGTCAAACCGGCTTCCGAAGCCGTTGCCGGCGGGCTGGCGTTGATTGCCAGCGACGGCGTCACCGGCACTCTCAGCGTCTTCTATGAAGCGATCGTCGACGGCCTGCGCGCCGGCGCTGCGGAAGCGGGCATGCCCTTCGACGTCCGGCTGGTCCGCGAAGATCGTATCACGCCGGATGCCGTGCGCGACTATATGCAGACCGCGGGAGCTGAAGGTCTCTTTCTCGTCGGTATCGATCCGAACGAGACGTTGCGTGGCTGGCTGCAAGCCAGCATGACACCGACCGTTCTTGTCAACGGCACCGATCCAAGGATGCAGTTTGACGGCGTTTCGCCGGCTAATTTCTTTGGCGCCTACGAGGCCACCCGCCGGCTGACCGAGGCCGGCCATCGTCGGATCCTGCATCTGAGCGGCTCCCACCGCCACACGATCCGGGAGCGCGTGCGGGGCTTCGAGGCGGCGATCGCCGCCGTCCCCGGCGCAGAGGGCCGTCTCGTGTCCCTGACCCTTGACGGCAGCGCCAGCCGGGAGGCGCATGAACGCACCGCCGCCGCACTTGCCGAGGATGCCGGTTTTACCGCCGCTTTCTGTATGAATGATTTTATCGCCGTCGGCGTGCTCGAAGCCGTCACCGAGGCCGGGCTGCATGTGCCGGAGGATTTCGCGATTGTCGGTTTCGACGATCTGCCCTGCGCGCTGATGACAAGTCCGCAGCTTTCCACCATGCGCGTCGACCGCGCTGCCCTCGGGCGCGAAGCCGTTTCGCTGATGCTGTCCCGCTTCCGCAACAGGACGGCCGCTGCGCGCCATATCTGCCAGGCGGTCATTCCCATTCCGGGAGGAACCGTTCCGAACATCGAAAACCCGTGAGTGATGCCGATGACCTATGATCCCGCCAGCGCCAACCCGCTCGCAGGCAATCCGCTGGAAACCCGCGCCGATATGAGCCGTGCGCTGCTTGCGCTCTTTGATCCGCTGCTTGCCTGTTTCTCGAACGGCAATGCCCGCGTCACCCTCAATGGCGGCGGCGCCCATTTCGACCGGGCAGCGGCCGATCTCGAAGGGTTCGCCCGCCCGCTCTGGGGATTAGCGCCGCTTGGCGCAGGCAAGGGCGACTTCGCCCATTGGCATCGTTTCGCCGAGGGTCTCGCAAATGGCACCGATCCCGCCCATCCGGAATATTGGGGAACGGTCAATGGCCGCGATCAGCGGATGGTTGAGCTTGCCGCTCTCGGTTTTGCCCTGGCGCTGGTGCCCGAAAAAATCTGGGAACCGCTCGATGCGCGCGCCCGCAGCAATGTCGTCGCCTATCTCAAGCATGTCAGGCAGTTCGATTATGCTGACAACAACTGGAAATTCTTCCGGATCTTCGTCGATATCGCGCTCGATCGTCTCGGCGCCGATTTCGACCGCAGCCTGACGCGGCAATATCTTGAGGAGCTCGAAGGCTTTTATATCGGCGACGGCTGGTATCGCGACGGAAACGTGCGCCGTATCGACCACTACATTCCCTTCGCCATGCATTTCTATGGCCTGATCTATTCGAAGCTCGTCGATGACGATTATGCAAAGCGCTACCGCGAGCGCGCGGTCCTCTTCGCCCGGGATTTCCGGCACTGGTTTGCCGCTGACGGGGCGACGATCCCCTTCGGCCGCAGCCTGACCTATCGTTTTGCCTGCGCCGGCTTCTGGTCCGCGCTCGCCTTTGCCGATGTCGAGGCTCTGCCCTGGGGCGAGGTCAAGCATCTCTGCCTGCAGCATCTGCGCTGGTGGAAGGACAAGCCGATTGCCGATCGCGACGGCGTGCTGTCGATCGGCTTCGGCTATCCGAACCTGCTGATGTCGGAGAGTTACAATTCCGCCGGCTCGCCCTACTGGGCCTTCAAGGCCTTCCTGCCGCTGGCGATCGCTGAGGATCACCCATTCTGGACGGCGAAGGAAAAAGTGCCGGAGCAGGCGCCTGACATCGTTCCCCAGCGTCATCCCGGCATGGTGATCATGCGGGCGGGCGGCGATGTCGTGGCGCTGTCTTCCGGCCAGGAAAACCTGCAGATGCGGTGGGGCACGGAAAAATATGCGAAGTTTGCTTATTCCGCTCGATACGGCTTCAGTGTCGAGGCCGATGAGCGTGCCTTTGCGCTTGCCGCCTTCGATTCAGCGCTTGCCTTCAGCGATGACGGCCTTCACTACCGCGTGCGCGAAACGAACGAGGAAGCCAGGCTCGCAGGTGACGTGCTCTATGCGAAGTGGTCGCCTTTCCCAGATGTCGACGTCGAAACCTGGCTCGTGCCGGTCGCACCCTGGCACATCCGCTTCCACCGGATCAGGACAAGCCGGCCGTTGCGGATTGCCGAAGGCGGATTTGCCATCGGCCGCCGGGATTTCGAGCTGGATACGCTATCCGCGTCGAATGGGGTTGCCTATGCGATCGGCGAAGCCGATTTCACCGGCATTCTCGATCTCGGCTCTTCGGTCAAACGTTCGGGGCTTGTCCAGAAGGCAATGCCCAACACCAATGTGATCGTCGCGAAAACCCTCGTGCCGCAGCTGCGCGGGCAGATTTCGGCCGGTGAAACCATCCTGGTGACGGCAGTGCTGGCACTTGACGATCCCGCTGCTGTCTCGTCTGTCTGGACGAACCCGCCGAAAGCGCCTGACATTGCAGCGCTGGAGGCCCTAGTGAAGGAAAAGGGCGTGACAGTCAGCGCCATCGAAGCGCCGGGACAGATGCCATGAGCCAGCCGGCCATCGTCTTTGCCATGCAACCGTCGCGCACGGAGCATGTGCTGCCGGATGAGGTCCTGCGCCGGCTGAGTGGCATCGGTCGCCTGCTGGATCCCAAACCGCTGCAGCGCTTCGACGACGAGCGTGCGAGACGTCTGCTGGCCCAAGCCGAAATCCTGATCACCGGCTGGGGCGGGCCCTATGTCGGGCCCGAAATCCTCGCCGCCGCGCCGCATCTTAAGCTCATCGTCCATGCGGCGGGCACGGTCAAAGGCGTCATAGACGACGCCATCTTCGAAGCCGGTATCCCGGTCAGCCATTCGGCCGAGGCCAATGCCGTGCCGGTGGCCGAATTCACGCTGGCGGCGATCATCTTCGCCGGCAAGCGCGTTTTCCGTTTCCGCGATCTCTACGTCGCCGATCGAAACCGCAACCGCACCCATCCGATGCAGCGCGAAGCGATCGGAAATTACCGCCGCACCGTTGGCATCGTCGGCGCTTCGCGCATCGGCCGGCGCGTCATCGAGCTCTTGAAACCCTTTGATTATAGACTGCTGCTCGCCGATCCGACGCTTGATGCCGCCGAGGCAGCCGGCCTCGGAACGGAAAAGGTCGATCTCGACGAACTGATGCGGCAAGCGGACATCGTTTCCCTGCATGCGCCGTCGCTGCCGTCGACGCGGCATATGATCGATGCGCGAAGGCTGTCGCTGATGAAGGACGGCGCGACGCTCGTCAACACGGCGCGCGGCATTCTCATCGATGAGGCCGCGCTGCTTTCGACGCTCAAGACCGGCCGTATCGACGCGGTCCTCGATGTCACCGATCCGGAGATCCCGGAGGCGGGTTCTGCTTTCTACGATCTGCCGAACGTCTTTCTGACACCGCATATTGCCGGCGCTATCGGATTGGAACGGGCGCGCCTCGGCGAGATGGCCGTGGACGAGATCGAGCGCTTCGTGACCGGTCAGCCGCTGCTCTACCAGATCCATCAGGCAAATCTCGAAAACATCGCCTGAGGCGCGTCAAGGGGCTTAGGCAACAGGTATCAGCGCGACGTCCTCAGCGAATTTGGCGAACCGTCATTGGCAAGTTCGGGCATGAGATCGGCAATGTTGACCAACTTGCCGGTGCGCGAACTCGTCAGCGCGGCAATGCCGCAAAGCACGGACATGGCGCCCGCCCGCGTGCCGGCGCGCTGGGCGAGCCTGTCTTCAATATCGGGTTTGAAAATCATATTGCGCATCCGGTCGTCGCCGCCGTAGTGGCCGCCTGTGAAATGCGGAACGACGATGCGCTCCACCGCCTCTTTGCCGTTCGGGAAATTGCGGATGAGGAGGATGGTGTCCTCCTTCGGCTCTTCCCAGGGCTGGGCCTCATATTGACGAAGCTCGATGCGCCCTTTGGTGCCGTTGAAGGCAAGGTGGTGGCCTTCGATCGGTTGGAAAGTGTTCAGCGAATAAGAGACATGGACGTTGTTGCGGTAACGGAGCGACACCACCATCGTATCAGGAATGTCTATGTCCTCGCGGAAGACGCAGCCGTCTCTGAAGTAGCCGTCGATCTTCGAGGGATCCTCGTAGAGTGAATCGAGGAAGGGATCGGCCTCGAGATCGAGGTAGTAGTCGCATTCATGCGTGTGCGGACAGAGCTTGCAGCGCGGGCCGCGGAACGGGCCCTTGCGACCGTAATTCTGCAGGTCGGCGAAGGAGGTGACGGCGTCGGGATCGCTGTCGAGATACCAATTCAGCAGATCGAAATGATGGGTCGCCTTGTGGACGAACAGACTGCCGGAATTTTCCGTATAGGCATGCCAGCGGCGGAAGTAGTCGGCGCCGTGCTTGGTGTTCAGATACCAGTGGAAGTCGACCGAGGTGACCCGGCCGATTTCGCCGGCATTCAGCAGTTCCTTGATCTTCGCAGCCGTCGGCGCATAGCGATAGTTGAAGGACACATCGACCCGGCGACCCGTGCGCTTTTCGGCATCCAGAATCCGGCGAATCTTTTCGACCGAGGTCGTCATTGGCTTTTCGGTAATGACGTCGATGCCGGACTCCAGCGCCCGCACGACAATGTCGTCATGCGTATGGTCGGGCGTACAGACGATGACCAGATCCGGCTTCTGCTCGTTGAGCATCGAATCGATGTTTTCGTAGAGCGGTGCATTGCTGCCGATCATGTTGCGCGCGCGTTCCCCGCGCAGCGAATTCTTCTCGACGATCGCGGTCAGGTCGACATGCTCGCGCCAGCCGGCAAGCAGATCCTTGCCCCACATGGTGGTGCCGCGGTTTCCCGTACCGATCAGGGCAAAACGGCGTTTTTCCATCGAATGATCCTCCTGCATGCGTGATGAAACAAATACTGAAAATCAGGCCTAAAGCGCGTCGCGATCTTTCAGATTCGCGTGGCCCGCGCTTCAGGTCTTTGGTTTTTCGCACATCATGGTCGCAAAACCGCTGCACACTTTTGTGCGACATGCTTTAGCAGCAGCTCCTGAAGCGCTCGACGCAGGTGGCGATCACTTCCTCGGCCGGGCGTTTCCACCAGTTTTCGGCCGAAAAGATCTCCACCTCCTGCGCGCCGAAGAAACCGGCGGTCTCCACCATCCGTCTTATGCCTTTGAGGTCGATCACACCATCGCCCATCATGCCGCGGTCGAGCAGCATGTCCTTTGTCGGCACCAGCCAGTCGCAGATGTGATGGGCAAAGATGCGTTTCATGCGCCCGGCGCGGGCAATCTGGTTGGCAAGATCGGGGTCCCACCAGACATGATAGACATCGACAGCAACGCCGACATCCTCCCCGAGCTGCTCGCACATGTCGAGCGCCTGGCCGAGTGTATTCACGCAGGCACGGTCGGCGGCATACATTGGATGCAGCGGCTCGATAGCGAGCTTTACACCCGAGGCCTGCGCATGCGGCAGCACGGCGGCGATGCCGTCGAACACCATCTGCCGGGCGGCGACGATGTCCTTCGAACTGCCCGGCAGGCCGCCGACGACGAGCACGAGGCAATCGGCTGAAAATGCCGCCGCCTCGTCGATGGCACGCCTGTTGTCGTCGAGATTTTTCTGCCAGTCGGCATCGTTTGCCGCCGGGAAGAAGCCGCCGCGGCAAAGCCCGGTCAGCTTGATCCCGTTCGATTTGACGATACGCACCGCTTCATCGAGACCGACCTTGGCAACCTGGTCGCGCCAGGGCGCGATCGCGGTGATGCCGTGTTTCAGGCAGATATCGACGGCCTGCGCAAAGCCGCACTGTTCGCGGATCGTCGCCAGATTGATCGAAAGCCCTTCGACCTGCATGTCATTCTCCTCCCATCACCTCAACGCTTCAGTTGACGCCGTGGACGGCGAGCACCTGGCGCATGCGGCTTGCGGCAAGTTCGGGATCTGCCAGAACCCGTGCCTTGTCGGCCAGGCGGAAGAGTTCGGCCAGATGCGTCAGCGAGCGCGTGCTCTGCTGGCCGCCGACCATGACGAAATGGTCCTGCAGGCCGTTGAGATAGGCGAGGAAGACGACGCCGGTCTTGTAGAAGCGGGTCGGCGCCTTGAAGATGTGGCGCGACAGCGGCACGGTCGGCTCCAGCAGATCGAAGAATTCATGGTTGCTCTTGCGGCCGAGCGCTTCGAGGGCTGCCGAGGCTGCCGGCGCGATCGCATCGAAAATGCCGAGCAGCGCGTCGGAATGGCCTTCTTCGTCGCCGGCAATCAGTTCGGCATAGTTGAAATCGTCGCCCGTATACATACGCACGCCTTTCGGCAGCCGGCGGCGCATCGCCACTTCCTTCTCCTTGGAGAGCAGCGAGATCTTGATGCCGTCGACCTTGTCGGCATGGGCTTCGATCACCTCAAGGCAGGTGGACATGGCTTGGATATGATCCCTGTTGCCCCAATAACCTTCGAGCGCCGGATCGAACATTTCCCCGAGCCAATGGATGATGACGGGTTCCTTGACCTGGCGAAGGATGCGGTCATAGACGCTTACATAGTCGTCCGGCCCTTTGGCGGCGGCGGCAAGCGCCCGGCTCGCCATCAGGATGATGCGGCCGCCGGCCGCCTCCACCGTTTCGATCTGCTCCTCATAGGCTCTGAGGATCGTGTCGATAGTGACGTCAGGTCCCGGCGTCAGATGGTCGGTGCCGGCGCCGCAGGCGATCAGCGCGTCCTTGCGGCCGGCCGCCTCACTGAGCGCCCGGCGGATGAGGTCGCGCGCATCCGGCCAGCCGAGGCCCATGCCGCGCTGCGCCGTATCCATCGCTTCGGCAACGCCGAGGCCGAGATCCCAGAGCCGGTGGCGGAAAGCGAGCGTCCGCTCCCAATCGATCGCCGGCGTCAGCCACGGATCGTTGTCGGCGAGCGGATCGGCGACGACATGGGCGGCGGCAAAGGCGATGCGTGGAAAGGCCTTGGCGTCGCGCTTGGCGAGCGCGATCGGCGTGCCGGTCAGCGTGTAGCGGACGATCTTGCCGTCAAGAGGGAGATTGATCGTCGTCACGGCTCAGAACTCCAGTGCGGGAACATCGAGCCAGCGGCGCTCGGCCCATGATTTCAGGCCGAGTTCGGCAAGCTGTACGCCCTTGGCGCCGGCTTCCAGGCCATAGGGCCACGGCGCATCTTCGACGACATGGCGGATGAACATTTCCCACTGGGCCTTGAAGCCGTTGTCGAATGGCTGCGTGTCAGGAACCTCGTCCCAGGTCTTGTAGAAGTTGATCGTTTGCGGCTGGTCCGGGTTCCAGACCGGTTTCGGCGTGTTGACGCGGTGCTGGCTCCAGCATTTCGTCAGGCCGGCGACGGCCGAACCATGTGTGCCGTCGACCTGGAAGGTGACAAGGTCGTCGCGGCGGACGCGAACGGCCCAGGAGGAATTGATCTGCGCGATCGCGCCGCCTTCGAGCTCGAAGGTCGCATAGGCCGCATCGTCCGTGTCGCAATTATAGGGCTTGCCCTGCTCGTCGATGCGCTGGCCGATATGAGTGGCGCCGAGGCAGGAGACAGCCTTGACCTCCCCGAACAGATTGTCGAGCACGTAGCGCCAGTGGCAGAGCATGTCGAGAATGATGCCGCCGCCGTCGCCTTTGCGATAGTTCCAGGACGGGCGTTGAGCCGGCACGCCCCAATCGCCTTCGAAAACCCAGTAGCCGAATTCGCCGCGCACCGAGAGGATCTTGCCGAAGAAGCCGGAATCCCTGAGCAGCGCCAGCTTGCGCAGGCCGGGCAGGAAGAGCTTGTCCTGCACGACGCCGTGCTTGAGGCCGGAGCCGCGCGCCTTGCGCGCAAGATCGAGTGCCACCTGCAGATCGTCGGAGATCGGCTTTTCGCAATAGACATGCTTGCCGGCATCGAGCGCCTTGGACAGCAGCTCGGCCCGCATCAGCGTCGTGCCGGCGTCGAAGAAGATCGTGTCGTCGGGATTGGCAAGAGCCGCATCGAGATCGGTCGACCAGCGCTTGATGCCGTGCTTCTTTGCCAACTCGTCCATTTTGGCGCCGTTGCGGCCGACGATGATCGGGTCGATCTCGAGTTTCTCGCCCGATTTGAGCGTGATGCCGCCCTGGTCGCGGAAAGCGAGAATCGAACGCACCAGGTGCTGATTGTACCCCATGCGGCCGGTGACGCCGTGCAAGATGATCCCCAAACGTGCCATTTTTTCCTCCCAGCAATCTTTTGCGGCGGGAGCGGGCATCCTGGCCCGGCCCTCCCAAGCCGGTAACTAAACAGTTACTTGATGGCAGAAGATCGGAGCGGCTGTCAAGAGTCAAATCCGATTTTCGAGACCAGGAAAGGCTCTAGCGCTTGATCGAGGCGAGCGTGACGTGGACGATATGCCTCTCCCAGGCATTGAGATGGGTCGGCTCGATCAGGTCGCGGCCGAAGATCGTCGACAGCGTGTACTGGTTGGAAAGGTAGAAATAACCGAGCGAGGCGATCGTCAGGTAGACATGCAGGGGATCGGCGGTCTGGATGAAGACGCCCTGCTTCTTTCCCTGCTCGAGCACTTGAGAAAGCTCGCCGATCAAATGTGAATGCAGTTCTTTGAGCCGGACGGACTGACGCAGCCAGCGGGCGCGATGCAGATTTTCCGTGCCGAGCAGGCTGAGAAATTCCGGATGCTGGAGAAAATAACGCCAGGTGAAGAGTGCCAGTTCGCCGATGCCTTCCTCCGGGCTGCGGTCGCCGATATGAAGCGCTCGCTCGGCGGTGCGGATGCCGACATAGGCTTCTTCGAGCACCTTGAGGTAGAGCTGCTCCTTGTCGCCGAAATAATGATAGAGCATCCGCTTGTTGGTGCCGGCGCGCTCGGCGATCGCATCGACGCGAGCCCCACCCATGCCGTTTTCAGCGAATTCCCGGGTTGCCGCTTCGAGGATCGCAGCGCGTGTCCGCTCCGGATCGCGGTGGGCCGTCCGTTCCGCGACCGGGCGTCGAGACCGTTTCTTTGCCCCATTCTCCCCGCTGTCGTTCATCTCTCCACCTCCGTCTTCACATGTTGCGCTCATAAGCCTTCGGTGCGAAATTGTAAAAACCGAATTTGAAGGGCCCGCGAGCGACACCGCTTGACACGCTCGCCGCTTTGCCCGTAGCTTGTAACCAATTAGTTATTTATGCAAGGGTAACTAGGTTTCGGAAGCGTGTGGAGGCGCTTCCCTTTGGAGGAGGAAAAAATGAGCCTACGTGTAAGCAGACGTAATTTCGTTGCGGGAGGAGCGACGCTTCTTTCGCTCTCGGCGCTGGGAACCAGCGCTTTGGCACAGGAAACGCGCCTGCGTCTCCTGTGGTGGGGCTCGCAGCCACGCGCGGATCGCACCAACAAGGTATCGCAGCTCTATCAGACGAAGAAGCCGGGCACGTCGATCACCGGCGAATTCCTCGGCTGGGGCGACTACTGGCCGCGCCTTGCGACCCAGGTCGCCGGCCGCAACGCGCCCGATGTCATCCAGATGGACTATCGCTATATCGTCCAGTATGCGCGGCGCGGCGCGCTCGCCCCGCTCGAATCCTATATGCCGGCCAAGCTCAACCTCGACGATTTCGACAAGGCGCAGATCGAAGGCGGCAGTGTCGACGGCCACCTCTACGGCGTCAGCCTCGGGGCGAATTCGGCGGCCACGGTCCTGAACACCACTGCCTTCAAGGAGGCCGGCGTCGATCTGCCGACCCAGGCAACCACCTGGGAAGAATTCGGCCGCATCGGTGCGGAGATCACCAAGGCGGGCAAACGCAAGGGCATGTTCGGCATGGCCGACGGCAGCGGCGGTGAACCGCTGTTTGAAAATTGGCTGCGTCAGCGCGGCAAGGCGCTTTATACTGCCGACGGCAAGATCGCCTTCGGCGTGGACGATGCCTCGGAATGGTACGACATGTGGGCCAAGTTCCGGGCTGCCGGCGCCTGCGTTCCTGCCGATGTCCAGGCCCTCGATAAGAACGATATCGAAACCAACACGGTATCGCTCGGCAAGTCGGCCGCTGGTTTCGCCCATTCCAACCAGTTCGTCGCCTATCAGGCAATGAACAAGGACAAGCTGGCGCTGACCAACTACATGCGGGTCAAGGCGGATTCGAAGGGCGGCCACTACCGCAAGCCGTCGATGTTCTTCTCGGTCTCCGCCCAGTCGAAAGCTGTGGACCTGGCCGTGGACTACGTCAATTTCTTCGTCAAGGACCCCGAGGCAGCGCTGCTTCTGGATGTCGAACGCGGCATTCCCGAATCGAGCGCCATGCGTGAGGTCGTCGCGGCGAAGCTCGACGAGAACGGCAAGATTGCGCTGGCCTATGTCAGCGGCCTTGGCGAACTCGCCGGCAAATTGCCGCCGCCACCGCCCGCCGGCGCCGGTGAAGGCGAGCTGACCCTACGCAACATCGCCGAACAAGTGGCCTTTGGACAGGTATCTCCTTCCGATGGCGGCAAACAGCTTGTCGATGAAATCACGCAGATTCTCGCACGAGGCTGATCCCGTATGAGCAATGCGATGCGCACGCCCGCAGGGGCCATAAATGTGGAAAGATATCAGGGGGCCGTGGCCGAAGGACGCTTCAGGCGTCTCTGGAATGCCAATGCTCCCGGCTATCTCTTCCTTCTTCCGTGGCTCATCGGCTTTTTCGGGCTGACGCTCGGGCCGGCCCTGATTTCGCTCTACCTCTCCTTCACCGACTTCGACATGCTGCAGTCGCCGAGGTGGGTGGGAATGGCGAATTATGTGCGCATCGCCACGGCCGATCCGAAATTCTCGGCCGCCATGCACGTCACCCTGACTTATGTCGTCTTCTCGGTGCCGTTCAAACTGACCTTCGCCTTGCTGGTCGCCATGGCCCTGAATCGCGGCCTGCGTGGGCTGTCGATCTACCGCGCCATCTTCTATCTCCCCTCATTGCTGGGCGGCAGCGTGGCGATCGCCGTGCTCTGGCGTCAGCTTTTCGCCAGCGATGGCCTCGTCAATGCCGCACTCTCACATTTCGGCATCGAAGGCCCGAGCTGGATCTCGCATCCGAACTATTCGATCTACACGCTGGTGGCTCTGTCCGTCTGGCAGTTCGGCTCGCCGATGATTATTTTCCTGGCCGGCCTGCGCCAGATCCCGCAGGATATGTATGAGGCCGCCAGCCTCGACGGCGCCTCGAAGTTCCGGCAATTCTACAAGATCACGCTGCCACTTCTGACCCCGGTGATCTTCTTCAACGCCGTCGTCCAGACGATTGAAGCCTTCAAGGCATTCACACCAGCCTTCATCATCTCCGGCGGCACGGGCGGTCCGATCAATTCGACGCTCTTCTACACGCTCTACCTCTATCAGGAAGCCTTCGGCAATTTCCGCATGGGCTACGCCTCGGCACTCGCCTGGATCCTGGTGGTGATCATCGCGATCTTCACCGCCTTCTCCTTCCTGACCTCACGTTATTGGGTGCACTACGATGACTGAGATGACCGCTTCCGTCACTGCGGCCAGGCCGCCATCCGACATCACCAAACGCAGCCTGCCGGCGTCGCTCATCATCCACGCCCTGCTGATCGCCGCTTCACTTCTCATGCTCTATCCGCTGTTGTGGATGGTTTCGGCATCGGTAAGGCCGGAAAACGAGATCTTCTCGTCGACCTCGCTCATCCCGTCGTCGATCGATCTCTCCTCCTATGCGCGCGGTTGGGTCGGTCTCGATGTCAGCTTCGGCCGGTTCTTCTGGAATTCGCTCGTCATTTCGCTGCTGGTGGTGACGGGTAATGTCATCGCCTGTTCGCTGACCGCCTTCGCCTTCGCGCGGCTGCGTTTTGCCGGCCGAAACTTCTGGTTCGCGATCATGCTCGGCACGTTGATGATCCCCTACCATGTGACGCTGATCCCGCAATATGTACTCTTCCTCAACCTCGGCTGGGTGAACACCATCCTGCCGCTTGTTGTGCCGAAGTTCCTGGCAAGCGATGCCTTCTTCATCTTCCTCATGGTGCAGTTCTTCCGCGGCATCCCGCGCGAACTCGATGAGGCGGCGATGATGGATGGCTGCAGCGCTTGGCGCATCTATTGGAAGATCATGCTGCCGCTATCGCTGCCGGTTTTGGCAACGGCCGCCATCTTCTCCTTCATCTGGACCTGGGACGATTTCTTCGGTCCGCTGATCTACCTGAACGATATGAACACCTACACGATCCAGCTCGGCCTGCGCACTTTCGTGGATTCTACCAGTGCATCGGATTGGGGCGGTTTGTTCGCCATGTCGACACTGACGCTCGTGCCGGTCTTCTTCTTCTTCCTGTTCTTCCAGCGCCTGCTGATCGAGGGCATCGCCACAACGGGCATGAAGCGTTGATGGCGATAACGGGAAAGAGCGACATGAGCATCAGGACGGTCGCGATCGTTGGTTGCGGTATCGGCCGCTCCCACATCGTCGAAGGTTATCTGCCGCATTCCGATAAGTTCAAGGTCGTGGCGATCTGCGACCTCAACGAGCAGCGCATGGCGGCGGTCGGCGACGAGTTCGGCATCGAACGGCGCACGACTTCCTTTGCGGAGCTGTTGGCCGACGACACGATCGACATCATCGATATCTGCACCCCTCCCGGCATCCATCTGGAACAGGTGGTCGCAGCCCTGGCTGCCGGTAAACATGTCGTCTGCGAAAAGCCGCTGACGGGCTCGCTTGCTGCCGTCGATATCATCATGGAAGCGGAAAAGACCGCCAAGGGCGTGCTGATGCCGATCTTCCAATATCGCTACGGCGATGGCATCCAGAAGGCCAAGCGGATCATTGACGCCGGTATTGCCGGCAAACCCTATACCGCTTCGGTCGAAACCTTCTGGCTGCGCAAACCGGAATATTACGCCGTACCCTGGCGCGGCAAATGGGCGACGGAACTCGGCGGCGTGCTCGTCACCCATGCCCTGCACCTGCACGACATGCTGATGCATCTGATGGGACCGGCTGCAAGGGTCTTCGGCCGCGTCGCCACCCGTGTCAATGATATCGAGGTTGAGGATTGTGCCTCCGCCAGCCTGCTGATGGAAAACGGCGCCTTTGTCTCGCTTTCCTGCACCCTTGGTTCGCAGGAGCAGATTAGCCGGCTCAGGCTGCATTTCGAGAATGTCACTTTCGAAAGCAGCCACGAGCCCTATACGCCAGGTAAGGATCCCTGGAAGATCATTGCCGCGAATGACGACGTCCGGAAACAGATCGACCGGGTGGTCGGCGACTGGCAACCGGTCGCGCCGCGTTTCACCACGCAGATGGGCCAGTTTCATGCCTTTTTGAGCGGCCATGCGCCGCTGCCGGTAACGAGCCGGGACGCCCGCCGCGCGCTGGAACTCGTCACCGCCATCTACCAGTCTTCCGACAGCGGCGCTGACGTGCCGCTGCCGGTCGGCCCCGACAGTCCGAAATACGCCGATTGGCGCGCAAGAACGAAGTAACCGACAAAATAAAACGAGAGGGTTTTGAGAAGATGGCAACCAGTGTCGTTCTTCAGAAGGTCGAGAAGCGCTACGGCGCGATGGATGTGATCCATGGCATCGACCTGACGATCGATCCCGGCGAATTCGTCGTTTTCGTCGGCCCCTCCGGCTGCGGAAAATCGACCCTTCTGCGCATGATCGCCGGTCTCGAGGAGATATCGGGCGGCGCGCTTTTGCTCGACAGCGAGCGCATGAACGAGGTGGCGCCCGCCAAGCGCGGCATCGCCATGGTCTTCCAGTCCTATGCTCTCTATCCCCATATGTCGGTTTACAAGAACCTCGCCTTCGGCCTGGAGACGGCGGGTTACAAGAAGGCCGAGATCCAGCCGAAGGTGAAGCGCGCCGCCGAGATCCTGCAGATCGAGAAGCTGTTGGAGCGCAAGCCGAAGGCGCTCTCCGGCGGCCAGCGCCAGCGTGTCGCGATCGGCCGCGCCATCGTGCGCGAGCCGCGGATATTCCTGTTCGACGAGCCGCTGTCGAACCTCGATGCCGAACTGCGCGTGCAGATGCGCGTCGAGATCTCCCGCCTGCACCGCAGCCTCGGCAATACGATGATCTATGTCACCCATGACCAGGTCGAAGCCATGACGATGGCGGACAAGATCGTGGTGTTGAATTCCGGCCGTATCGAGCAGGTCGGCGCGCCGCTCGATCTCTATAACAATCCGGCCAACCGCTTCGTCGCCGGTTTCATCGGCAGCCCGAAGATGAATTTCCTGAAGGCCCGCATCGAGCAGGTCGGCGAGGCCGAAACCAGCATCCATGTCTGCGGCAATTCCGTCCGCCTGCCGCGCCGCCTGAACGGCGGGGCGGGAGAGGACGTCACCTTCGGCATCCGTCCCGAGCATCTTTCGCTGGCCGAAGGTGCAATCGCGCTATCGACCGTCAACGTCGATCTCGTTGAAAATCTCGGCGGCGCCACCATGCTCTACACCACCACGCCGGATAACCAGCTCCTGACCGTCGCGCTTGACGGCCAGCAGAAGGTGGAGCGCGGCGCCAATGTGAAGGCTTCCTTCGATCCGGCCCGCTGCCACGTCTTCGATGCCGCCGGCAAGACGATCTAAGCGCACCGCCGCTTGACATCAGATCCTCCTCTGCCCCATCATTTCGACAGGGGTCGCTAGAACAGGATGATTTTAGGCCGGGTCGGCCTAAAATCTGAATCCTGTTCTAAGTTAAATAGTTAGAGCATGATGTCGTCCGAAAACCGCTCACACTTTTCGGCATCATGCTCTGGGGGATAAGCATGACGCCTGAAGATAGGATTCATGCGCTTGGTATCTGGCAGGGCCCGATCGAAATCTCGCCGATAGCAGGCGGCATCACCAACAGGAATTATCTGGTCAGCGACGCCGTCGCGCGCTGCGTGGTCAGGCTCGGCACCGATATTCCGATCCACCACATCAGCCGGCAGAACGAGCTTGCCGCAAGCCGTGCCGCCCATGCAGCCGGTATTTCGCCGGCGGTCATCCACCATTCGCCGGGCGTCCTGGTGCTCGAATATATCGAGGCGAGAGCGCTTTCGCCGGAGGATATCAGGAGGCCGCAAATGCTGGCCCAGGTCGTGCCGCTGGTCCGCGCTTGCCATCGCGACATCGCCCGGCATTTCCGCGGCCAGGCGATGATCTTCTGGGTCTTCCACGTCATCCGCGACTACGCCGCCAATCTGAAGGCGTCGAAGAGCGCCTATCTTCCGTTGCTGCCGGGGCTCGTCGGCAGGGCTGATATGTTGGAAGAAGCGGCAGGACCTTTCGAGATCGCCTTCGGCCACAACGATCTGCTGGCCGCCAACTTTCTCGATGACGGCAAGCGGCTCTGGCTGATCGACTGGGACTATGCCGGTTTCAACACGCCGCTTTTCGATCTTGGCGGATTGGCCTCCAACAACGAACTCCCGGAGGCGGCCGAGCGCGCGATGCTGGAGACCTATTTCGACCAGCCGCTGACCGATAATCTCAGCAGGCGCTATGCCGCGATGAAATGCGCCTCGCTGTTGCGCGAGGCGCTCTGGAGCATGATTTCGGAAATTCATTCCACCATTGATTTCGATTACGCCGGCTACACGGCCGAAAATCTCGCGCGCTTCGAGCGCGCCTATCAAGCCTTTGAACAGGAACAATAAATGACGAAGGAATTACCGAAGACGGCGAAAGCCGTGGTTATCGGCGGCGGCATCATCGGCTGCTCGACGGCCTATCATCTCGGCAAGCTTGGCTGGACCGATACCGTGTTGCTGGAGCGCAAGAAGCTTACCTCGGGCACCACCTTCCACGCCGCCGGCCTCGTCGGCCAGCTGCGCACCAGCGCCAACATCACCCAGCTTCTTGGCTATTCGGTCGATCTCTACAAGCGGCTGGAAGAGGAAACGGGTCTCGGCACCGGCTGGAAGATGAATGGCGGCCTGCGCCTTGCCTGCAACGAGGAACGCTGGACCGAGGTCAGGCGCCAGGCGACCACCGCCCAGTCCTTCGGCCTCGAAATGCAGTTGCTGACCCCGCAGGAAGCCTTCGATTTCTGGCCGCTAATGACAACAGACGATCTCGTCGGCGCCGCCTTCCTCCCAACCGACGGCCAGGCCAATCCCTCCGACATCACCCAGGCGCTGGCAAAGGGCGCCCGCATGTCAGGCGTTTCGATCTTCGAGGATATGGAAGTCCTCGACCTTGAAATCGACAAGGGAAAGATCCGCGCCGTCGTCACGGCGCAAGGGCGCATCGAATGCGAGCGCGTCGTCGTCTGCGCCGGCCAATGGACGCGCGCCTTCGCCGCCCGCTTCGGCGTCAACGTACCGCTGGTCTCCGTCGAGCATCAATACATCATCACCGAATCCTTCGGCGTGCCCTCCAACCTGCCGACGCTGCGCGATCCCGATCGCCTGACCTACTATAAGGAGGAGGTCGGGGGCATCGTCATGGGCGGCTACGAGCCGAACCCCATTCCCTGGGCAAAGAGCGGCATCCCCGAGGGTTTCCACTACACGCTGCTCGACAGCAATTTCGACCATTTCGAACAGATCATGGAACAGGCACTCGGCCGCGTCCCGGCGCTGGAAAATGTCGGCGTCAAGCAGCTGCTGAACGGCCCGGAAAGCTTCACGCCGGATGGTAACTTCATTCTCGGCGAGGCCCCGGAGCTGAAGAATTTCTTCGTCGGCGCTGGTTTCAACGCCTTCGGCATCGCCTCGGCTGGCGGCGCCGGCATGGCGCTTGCCGAATGGGTGACAAAGGGCGAACCGCCTTATGATCTCTGGCCGGTCGATATCCGCCGTTTCGGCCGGCCGCATTTCGATGCCGACTGGGTGCGGACACGCACGCTCGAAGCCTATGGCAAACATTACACCATGGCCTGGCCGTTCGAGGAACATTCGAGCGGCCGCCCCTGCCGCAAATCGCCGCTCTATGACCGGCTGAAGGCGCAGGGCGCCTGTTTCGGCGAAAAGCTTGGCTGGGAAAGGCCGAACTGGTTTGCCGATCTCTTCGCCAACGAGGAGCCGAAGGATATCTACAGCTACACCAGGCAGAACTGGTTCGACGCCGTCGGCCGCGAGCATAAGGCCGTGCGCGAAGCGGCCGTCATCTTCGACCAGACCTCCTTTGCCAAATTCGTGCTGAAGGGCAGGGATGCCGAGGCAGCGCTGTCCTGGATCGCCGCCAACGATGTCGCAAGGCCTGTGGGATCGCTTGTCTACACGCAGATGCTGAACGACAAGGGCGGCATCGAATGCGACGTGACGGTCGCCCGCATCGCCGAGAACGAATATTACATCGTCACCGGTACCGGCTTCGCCACCCATGACTTCGACTGGATCGCACGCAATATCCCGGCGGCGATGCATGCCGAGCTGGTCGACGTCACCTCAGCCTATTCCGTGCTGTCGCTGATGGGACCGAATTCGCGCGCCGTGCTGGAAAAGGTAACGGGCAGCGATGTCTCGAATGCTGCCTTCCCCTTCGGCAAGGTCAGGACCATCGGCATATCGGGCTGCCCGGTGCGGGCGCTGCGCATCACCTATGTCGGCGAGCTCGGCTACGAACTGCATGTTCCCATCGAGTATGCGACCACGGTCTATGACGTGCTGATGGCATCAGGCGGCGAGCTCGGCCTCGTCAATGCCGGCTACCGCGCCATTGAGAGCTGCCGCCTGGAAAAGGGTTATCGCGCCTGGGGATCAGACATCGGTCCCGACCATACGCCTGTTGAAGCCGGTCTCGGCTGGGCGGTGAAGATGCGAAAGAATATTCCGTTCCGCGGCCGTGAGGCGATCGAACGGCAGCTTGCGGGCGGGGTGAAGAAGCGCCTCGCCTGCTTCATTCCGGAGGATGCCGATGCTGTGCTGCTCGGCCGTGAAACGATCTATCGCGACGGCAAGCGCGTCGGCTGGCTGTCGAGCGGCGGCTTCGGCTATACGCTGGGCAAGCCGATCGGCTACGGCTACGTCCGCAGCCCCGACGGCGTGACCGAGGATTTCGTCCTCTCCGGCACCTATGAGCTTGATGTCGCGCGGGAACGCATCCCCTGCAAGGTCTCGCTGTCGCCACTCTACGATCCGGATATGGCGCGCATCAAGGCGTAGCGCGAGTCTAGAACAGCGGCAGACGGTCGTCCTGAATCAGGATCTCCAGCTTGTCGGAGACGTCCTGCGTCCACGCGCGGTGTCCTGTCAAAGCTGCCGGGAAGAGTCCGGGAAGGGTGAAAAGAGCCGCCGAAATCGCCAGGCCGGTGCGCGGGACATCGGCGATGAGAGCGGCGATTTCGCCTGCACGGGGATCGCGCAGTTCATAGCGCTCGCCATTGCCGTGCTCGCCGATCGCATAGCGCATCCATGCCGCAACGGCGATCGCATAGGTCTCCGCCTTGTCGCCATGCGCCAGTGCTTCGGTTGCCGGTTCCAGCAGCCGCTGCGGCAGTTTCTGCGTGCCGTCCATGGCAATCTGATAGGTGCGATGCGCGATCGCCTTGTTTGCAAAGCGCGCTATCAATTCGCTGGCATAGTCATCGAGGTCGATGCCGGGAACCGCATCGAGCGTTCTTGCGGCCGCATGCATGTGGCGGTAGGCAAGGGCCGCCAGGCCGGCATCATCCATCACGTCGCGGATGAATTCATAGCCACCGATATAACCGAGATAGGCGAGCAGCGAATGCGCGCCGTTCAGCATCCGGAGCTTCATCTTCTCATAGGCCGAAACATCCGTGACCATCAAGGCGCCGGCCTTCTCCCAGGCCGGCCGGCCATTGGCGAAATGATCTTCGATCACCCATTGCGTGAAGGGTTCGGTCTCGATCGCCGCCAGATCCTGCCGTCCGGTCAGCCGTTCGGCATCCTGGTAGGTCGCCTCGGTGCTCGCCGGCGTGATGCGGTCGACCATGGTCGAGGGGAAGGGCACATTTGCCTCGATCCATTGACGAAGTGAGGGGTCGACGCGTTCGGCGAAATCGAGAACCAGTCGTTTCAGAACGGCGCCGTTGCTCGGAAGATTGTCGCAGCTGAGCGGTGTGAAGGGGGCGATGCCCTTCGCCCGACGCCGGGAAAGTCCCTCGACCAGATAGCCGATGACGCCGCGCGGCGCATGGCGGTTGGCAAGGTCGGCCGCCACATCGGCATGGTTGAGGTCGAGCCCGCCCGTCGCGGTATCCATGCCATAGGCCTTTTCCGTCACCGTCAGGCTGACGATGCGGATCGCCGGATCTTCCAGCCGATCGAGCAGTCCTGCCGGATCACGTGTCGCCACATGTGCCCGCAGAATGGGGCCGATCACCTGCGCTACCGTGCCCGACGTATCGCGGATCAGCATCGTATAGAGGCCGTTCTGCTCGTTGAGGTGATCGGCGACATCGGCAGTACGCAGGCTCGCCACCTCGATGCCCCAGTCTCCGCCGCTTGTCGCAAGTGCGGCATCGGTAAACGGCGCGAAATGCGCGCGGAAGAAAGCGCCCGGCCCGAGATGCAGGATGCCGCTTTTCAGCTGGTTACGGTCATAGGCGGGAAGCTTCGCCGTCGGGGCGAGGCCGGAAAGGGTCTGCAGTCGTTCGCTCACAGCTTGTAGGCCTTCTTCGCATTGCCATAGGAGAGCTCGCCGGCAACGATCTCGGCTTCCCGCTTGGAAATCCGGTGCTCGGCGGCGAGCTGGGCGAGGAAACGGCAGACTTCGCGGCGCCAGACGTCATGCCGGGCCGGAATCGAAAGCAGCGCACGCGTATCGTCGTTGAAACCCGCCATATTGGCAAAGCCCGCCGTCTCGACGACTTGGTCGAGGTAGCGCCGGATGCCGTTCGGGCTGTCGTGGAACCACCAGGGCGGGCCGATCATCAGGCAGGGCCAATGGCCGACCATTGGCGCCATCTCGCGCGCATAGGTCGTCTCGTCGAGCGTGAAGAGCAGCACGCGCAGCCCCGGCGCATGGCCGTATCTGGAAAGCAGCGCATTCAAGCCGCCGACCCAGTCGGTGCTTGTCGGGATATCGGCGCCCATATTGGGGCCTCGGGTCGAGAAAAGTCCGCGGTCGGTGTTGCGTCTGGAGCCGGCATGGATCTGCATCACCATGCCGTCCTCAGCCGAAAGCCCGGCCATCTCGGTCATCATCTGGCCACGGAAGAGCTCGGCCTCCCCGGCCGAAAGCGGTCCCTTCAGCGCCTTCTCGAGCAACGCCTGCTTTTCCGCAAGCGGCAGATCTGATGTAAAGGCTGTGGGCACGCCGTGATCGGTCGCGGTGGCGCCGAACTGGCGGAAATAGGCGCGTCGGCGCCGATGCGCCTCGATCAGACCGTCCCAGCGCGTCACGTCGGTGCCGGTGATCTCTCCGAACTTGACGAGATTGTCGCGGAAGCCGACGGCGTCGGGATCGGTGACACTGTCCGGCCTGTAGGTGGTGCGCACCTTGCCGATCCATCCGTCGGCCGCCATCTTCTGGTGATGCGCCAGAGGATCGAGCGCCCCATCCGTCGTCGCGATCGTTTCGATGCCGAATCGCTGATGCAGCGCCCGCGGGCGGAATTCGGGAAGGGCAAGCTGGGCATTGATATGATCGTAGAGCGCATCGGCATTGTCGGCCGTCAGCGGCTCCGTGCAGCCGAGTACGGCCGACATGGCGTGGTCGACCCAGAGGCTCGAAGGCGTTCCGCGGAACAGATGATAGTGTGCGGCAAATGTCCGCCAGATCGCCCGCCCCTCAGCCACCGGCTTGCCGTCGAGCCGCGGCACGCCGAGTTCGTCCAAAGTGACGCCGACGCTGTGCAGCATGCGGAAGAGATAGTGATCGGGAATGACCAGCAGCGAGGCCGCGTCTTCAAAGGGCTTGTCGTCGGCGAACCAGGAAGGTTCGGTATGCCCGTGCGGACTGACGATCGGAAGATTGCGCACTGTCTCGTAGAGGTCTCGCGCGATGGTCCGTGTTGCCGGATCAGCCGGAAAAAGCCGGTCCGGATGAAGAAAGCCGTTTCCTGCATCCATCAGTATTCCTCCCTGATGGATAAGGGCCTACCCCACAACACCAGGCGCGGCAAGGTCTTTTAGTAACCAAACGGTACAGTTTTGCGCATGGCTGCACTGGGCATGGAAAGCATTGACGCGGCGACCTATTTCCGCTTTGCAGAACCATCTGTTCTGCCGGTTTCGGCAAAGGAGGGTCTAGAGCCTTTCCGGGTTAGATTGTAGCATTCTGTTGGCTCAAACGGAGTCGGATGGTCGACCCGCCGGCGCGCGTCGCAGCCAAGCTCTACGGCCAAGCCGGCCGGTCGATCAGCCGGCCCGTTTCAGCCAACCCTCCCGCAGATTTGCATGGCAAATCTGCAAGACTTAAAATCGCAGGGCGCACCCATTGCTTCGCATGGCGAAGCAGTGCGGCCGGTGGGCCGGGCATCTTTCCGCCAGGGCAAAGGCGATCGGCTCGGACGTACCAAGAGGTATGCCCTTCGCCAATCGCCTTTGCCCTGACAAAAATCTGCTCCGGCAGAATCCTGCAATCTAACCCGGAAAGGCTCTAATGTCCGACGAGACGAACCGCATCACCCAACTGGAAGAAATGCTGGCCCACCAGGCAAAGACGATCGAAGAGCTTTCCGATCAGCTCGCCGAGCAATGGAAGACGGTCGAACAGATGCGCACCAAGCTCGACCGGCTGACCGAACGCTTCCTGTCGCTCGAGGAGCAGTCACTGGAGGCGCCTGGCATCACCCGCCCGCCGCATTATTGACGACACGCGGCGCAATGCCGCGTGCCTGTCTCATTAGGATGGTGAATCAGACGCCGCCGATGCAGAGATATTTCATTTCCAGATAGTCGTCGGCGCCGTGCCGCGAGCCTTCGCGGCCGAGGCCGGATTGCTTGATGCCGCCGAAGGGTGCCGTCTCGGATGACATCAGGCCGGTATTGATGCCGATCATGCCGTATTCCAGCGCTTCCGCCACCCGCCAGACCTTTTTCAGATCGCCGGCGTAGAAATAGGCGGCGAGGCCGAACTCCGTGTCGTTAGCCTGTTGAATGACATCCTCGACCGTGTCGAAGCGAAAGAGCGGCGCCACCGGCCCGAAGGTCTCCTCGCGCGCCACCTTCATGCCGCGCGCAACGCCGGTCAGCACCGTCGGCGTGAAGAAGGTGCCGGCGCCGTCGATGCGCTTGCCGCCGGTCAGCACCTTGGCGCCCTTGGCGAGCGCGTCGCTGACATGATCTTCCACCTTGGCAAGGCCTTGTTCGTCGATCAGCGGCCCGATCACGACACCCGGCTTGAAGCCATCGCCGACCGACATCTCGGCGACCTTTGCGGCCAGCTTGGCGGCGAAGGCGTCATAGACGTTCGACTGGACATAGAGACGGTTGGCACAGACGCAGGTCTGGCCGGCATTGCGGTATTTGGAGGCGATCGCGCCTTCGACGGCAGCGTCGAGATCGGCATCGTCAAAGACGATGAAGGGCGCGTTGCCGCCGAGCTCCAGGCTCACCTTCTTGATCTGGTCGGCGCACTGCCGCATCAGGATGCGGCCGACCTCCGTCGAACCGGTGAAGCTGATCTTGCGCACCTTTTCGTTGCCGCAGAGCTCGCGGCCGATTGCCGGGCCGTCGACACCGACGATGACGTTGAAGACGCCGGCCGGAATGCCGGCCTGCTCGGCGAGTACGGCAAGTGCTATCGCCGTCAGCGGCGTCTGTTCGGCGGGCTTCGAGACCACGGTGCAGCCGACGGCAAGCGCCGGGGCGATCTTGCGGGTGATCATCGCCGCCGGGAAATTCCACGGCGTGATGGTGCCGACGACGCCGACCGGCTGCCTGATGACGATCATTCGTTTATCATCGGAAGGCGCGGGGATCGTCTCGCCATAGATGCGTTTGGCTTCTTCCGCATACCATTCGATATAGGCCGCGGCGTAGAGGATCTCGCCGCGCGCTTCCGGGAACGGCTTGCCCATTTCGGCGGTCAGGATTGCGGCGAGTTCATCGGCATGGGCAACCATCAGGTCGAACCATTTGCGCAGGATCGCGCTGCGCTCCTTGGCCGGACGAGCCGCCCAGGCCGGCTGGGCGGCATGAGCCGCATCGATCGCCGCCCGCGTCTCGGCCGCACCCATATCGGGCAGCGAGGCGAGTAGCTCGCCGGTTGCCGGGTTCAGGACGTCGAATGTCCGAGTGGCATCGCCTGATGTCCAGACCCCGTCGATATAGCCGGCATCGCGCAGCAGCGGCGAGGAGAAGGGAACGTGCTTGGTCAGTGCGTTGGTGAAAGCCATGTGATATCCTGCTTGGGAGTGCGGCTGCCGGTTGCCGGCAGCCCGCTGAAATCCGGGTTCGGTGCGGTCACTTGCCCGCGCTCGCCTCCAGCATTGAGGCTTCGAGAATATCGAGCGCTTCGCCAAGGATCTCGTCCTGGATGGTGATCGGTGCGAGGAAGCGGATGACGTTTCCGTGGGTGCCGCAGGTGAGCAGGATCAGGCCCTTGTCGAGCGCGATCAGCCGCACCCGGTTGGCGAATTCCGCGCTCGGCAGTCCCGTCGTCCGGTCGTTGAATTCGACCGCATTCATGAAGCCCGGCCCGCGGATGTCGACGATCTCCGGCACCGTCTCGCGCAACGATTCCAGCCGCTGCTTCAGCCGCCCGCCGAGCTGGTTGGCCCGGTTGCAGAGACCCTCGTCGACAATGACGTCGAGCACGGCATGGGCGGCCGCGATACCGAGCGGATTGCCGCCATAGGTGCCGCCGAGCCCGCCCGGTCCCGGCGCATCCATGATTTCGGCGCGGCCGGTGACGGCGGCGAGCGGAAAGCCGCCGGCCAGGCTCTTTGCCATCGTTGTCAGGTCAGGCGCCACCTCGTGGTGATCCATTGCGAACATCCTGCCGGTGCGGGCAAAACCGGTCTGCACCTCGTCGGCGATCAGCAGGATGCCGTGCTGGTCGCAGAGCTCGCGCAGCGCCTTCATGAAGGCGGCGGGGGCCGCATAGAAGCCGCCTTCGCCCTGCACCGGCTCGATGATGATGGCGGCGACGCGCTGCGGATCGACATCGGCGGCGAAGAGCTTCTTCAACGCCGCCAGCGACTGATCGGCGGTGACGCCGTGCAGCTCGATCGGGAAGGGAACGTGGAACACATCGCCCGGCATCGCGCCGAAACCGACCTTGTAGGGCACGACCTTGCCGGTCAGCGCCATGCCCATGAAGGTGCGGCCATGGAAGCCGCCGCCAAAGGCGATGACGGCCGAACGGCCGGTTGCGGCGCGCGCGATCTTGACGGCGTTCTCGACCGCTTCGGCGCCTGTCGTCACGAAGATCGTCTTCTTCTCGAAGTCGCCGGGCACCAGCACGTTCAGCCGTTCGGCCAGATGGACGTAGCTTTCATAGGGCACCACCTGATGGCAGGTATGGGTGAAGCGGTCGAGCTGATCCTTGACCGCTGCGATGACCCGGGGATGGCGGTGGCCGGTGTTGAGAACGGCGATGCCGGCGGCGAAATCGATGTAACGGCGGCCCTCCTTGTCCCAGATCTCCGCATTCTCTGCGCGATCCGCATAAATCTGTGTCGTCATGCCGACGCCGCGTGAAATAGCAGCGTTCTTCCGGTCCGTAAGGTTGATCGCGTTCATCGATGCGCTCCTGCGCTGAAAAGGGGCTTCAGAACTATCTTGCATAAGTTCTGCAAGATGTGTAGAAATTTCCTACATTTTTCCTGCAAGAAATCAAGCGGCATTTTTTGCTTCAAACATCACGCTTTTTGATGAAGGCTCTGGGGCGATTGGAATCGGGGATACTTTCGGATGAACGATAATGGGCCTGTGCGCTACAAGGTGGCGGAAGCCGCGCGGCTGGCGGGCGTTTCGGCCTCGACGCTGCGCCTCTGGGAAAGCCAGGGTCTGGTGGTTCCCGGCCGTTCGGAAACCGGCCATCGGCAATACAGCGCCGACGATGTGGCGCGGTTGAAGCGCATCTCCTGGTATCGTGTCGAGCGTGGTCTCAATCCCGCGGCAATCCGCGAGGCGTTGGAGAGCGAGGAGCCCTCCGCCGATAGCACCGAGGCGAGCCAGGACAACGGCCTCGGCCGCAAGCTGCGCAGCCTGCGCCATGCGAGCGGCAAGACGCTCGATCAGGTGGCCGGCGACATCGGCGTCACCTCGTCGACGCTCTCGACGCTGGAGCGCACCTCGCAGGGCGTCAGTTTCAAGACGCTGCATGATCTTGCCGAATATTACGGCACCACCGTCTCCCGCCTTTCCGGCGAAGAAAGCGGGGACGTGCCGGTGCTGGTGCGCGCCGGCGAATGGCGCAAGTGGCCGGAAACAACGCCGGGTGTCACGGTGCAGCTCCTTGCCGAAGGCCGCAGGATGATGGATTGCCATCGTTTCGTGCTGGCGCCGGGTGCTGCCAGCGAAGGCGCCTATCGCCACGAGGGCGAGGAATTCATGCATGTTCTGTCCGGCCGGCTCGAACTGGTGCTCGACAGCGATCAATTCTTCGATCTCGGGCCTGGCGATTCACTTTATTTCGAAAGCCGCCGCGACCATTCCTGGCGCAATCGCCACGATGGCGAAACCGTGCTTCTCTGGATCAACACGCCGCCGACATTCTGAGCCGCCAGCACGATGCGGAGATTAAGAGAGGTAGAGCGTCCTATATCCGTCCGAGAGGACGCACGGCACTCTAACGGCAGGAAAGCGGTTTCGCATTCTGCGCCTTTGCGCTATAGCGCTGCTGCATAATTCCTTAAATCGGAATCGATTTGAGGATAAAATTATGCAGCCATTCAAAGTGCTACTGCGTCCTTTGCGGCTCTCGAAAAGACGCGCGGCACTGTAGGGGATGCATTCGAACGAAAGATAGTCTCATGGCGGCGACCATACGTTTTCACGAAGGCGATATTTCCGCGGCCGATGCCGCCCGCTACACCGGCGCGATAGCAATCGACACCGAAACGCTCGGCCTGGTGCCGCGCCGCGATCGGCTCTGCGTCGTCCAGCTTTCGCCGGGTGACGGCACCGCCGATATCATCCGCATCGCCGCCGGCCAGAAGCAGGCGCCCAATCTTGCCGCCCTGCTCGAAGACCCCACCCATCAGAAGATCTTTCATTACGGCCGCTTCGATATTGCCGTGCTCTTCCATACTTTCGGCGTCACGACGACCCCGGTTTTCTGCACCAAGATCGCCTCGCGCCTGATCCGGACTTATACTGATCGTCACGGCCTCAAGGATAATCTCAAGGAGATGCTCGACGTCGATGTCTCCAAGGCGCAGCAATCTTCCGATTGGGCGGCCGAGACGCTGTCTCCGGCCCAGCTCGAATATGCCGCGTCCGACGTGCTTTATCTGCATGCGTTGCGCGATAAGCTGACGGAACGCCTGATTCGCGACGGCCGCTACGATCATGCGACGGCCTGCTTCGAATTCCTGCCGACCCGCGCCAAGCTCGACCTGCTCGGCTGGGAAGAGGCCGATATCTTCGCCCACAGCTGAGCGAATTGCTTTCATTCTGCGTTTGCTAATAACCGTGCGGCAGACTTGTCCGCGGCCGTTAGCGATTCATTAACGCCTGTTTATTAACATTCCTGTTAATTTTTATGCATTCGATGACGCCGAAACTGCGTCATGCGGACTGGAGGACTGCTGGGATGCAAGGGGGCCGGATGAGCGCGGTCCTTTTCTAGAGCCTGCTTTCATCGTCACTTTACGAAAGGAGCATGCCATGTTGACTCCCGTTCGTGCAGCGTCCAATGCAAGCTTTTCGTCCCAGAGTCAGACAGCGGCGATCGTCGCCAGCGGTCTCGGCCACTCCGTCATTGCACCCCCGCCTGTCAACGCCGTCGAAGCCGCAGACCTCAATTCCGCCATTGCCGGCAAGCTCAATATTCTGCTCCTTGCGGCGCGCGAGCGCATGGTCGAAGCCCTTTTCGATGTCATCGATGCGGCAGGCCGCTCGATCTCGCTGGATCGTGGCGAGGACGAGAGCAATCTTGCCTTCACCTCTCGGCTGGCCGATGCCATCCGGCAGCTGCCAACCGCTGGGATCGACGAGGTTGAGCGCCAGCTCACCGAGCAGGGGCATAGCGTGCCGCTCCGGACGATCGCCGAGGCCCTGAAGAACCCGACAGGCCCTGAAGCCGCCCGCATCGTCGCCTATCTGGAAATCGTCCGCTACAAGGATCGCGACCTCGCCGCCCGCGCCGTCGTCCGCTCCTATGGCCAGAATGACGCTTCGCCGATGCGCGCCGAAGCTCGCCCCGAGATCCGGCTGCATGAGGACAGCCTGCCTGCCGCCATGCGCCAGCCGGTAGACAAGGTGCCCGCGCCGGCCGATTCGCTGATCGAGGCCGCAGCTCTGACGACCACCGAGGACGCGCTTATCGCCGAAGCCGTGGACGCTGCCGATCCGGAAACGCCGCATGCTGAAAACCGGGCTCAGCCCACCCCGGCGACGGCAAGCGAGGTCGCCCCGGAAATGTCTGCGTCGAAGGAGATCGAAACCCGGCAAGCCTCGTCGACGGAAGCCGCAGCGGCCGACGATACGCAGGAAACGCCGGAGCCGCCTGCCATCCAACCCCACGCGACGTCGGAAAAGGTCGATCCTGTCATTCCCAGGAACTGGGCAGGAATCGTTGCCTCCATGACCGAAGAAGTCTCCGAGCTGATCGCCACGATCATCCGCGAGCAAGACGTCGAAACCGTGCTGGAGGATGTTGCCGTCGAGGCGGCCGTGGAGATTG
This sequence comes from Rhizobium sp. P1_B8, assembly GCF_056406515.1. NCBI lineage: Bacteria > Pseudomonadati > Pseudomonadota > Alphaproteobacteria > Hyphomicrobiales > Rhizobiaceae > Rhizobium > Rhizobium sp. P1_B8. The sequence continues at coordinate 50,528 of NZ_JBFTZZ010000006.1, forward strand.
ATGCGATCCTCGACGACGCCGTCATCAGCGATGCGACCGAGACCTTGAGGCAGCCGGCCGAATTCACAGCACCCGATCCCCGCCAATCGACAGCACTCCGCCCACCGCAGATGGATATTGAGGCGGCGGCGGCAGCCCGTCAGCCGAAAGAAATCTCCGCGCAACCGCAGATGATGCCGATACCCGAGACGGCCGAGGCTTCCTATGTGCCGCTGGCGGCAAAGATGCCGGAGGGCCTTGCCTATAGCCAGCTACCCTACCAATTCGCCAAGGATACGCCATCGAACGAGAAGGCGGGCGAAACGCACCACCAGCATCAGCACCACCGCGACGACGCGTCCGAGGATCAGCAGCAGGCACAGTCCGGTGGCGAGGATGCCGAGCCCGATGCCGAAACGACCGACGCGGCACCCGAGCGGAGGACGCCGAGGATGATTGATACCGAACCGTCGGCCTATCAGCCCGGCCGCCCGGCCGACGACCCGGTCTATGCGCTCTATCAGCGCATGGTCGGCTGGGAATAACACTTTGATCGCCTGAAAATGAAGACCCCGCCGGATCGCTCCGGCGGGTTCTTCAATTCAAAGGCGGATGCGAGGCTTATTCGCCGCCGCGGTTCTTCAGGGCTGCGCCCAGGATGTCGCCGAGCGAAGCGCCGCTGTCGGACGAACCGAACTGGGCAACGGCTTCCTTCTCTTCCGCAATCTCCAGAGCCTTGATGGACAGCATGATCTTGCGGTCCTTCTTGGAGAAGTTGGTGACGCGGGCGTCGAAGACCTGGCCGACCGAGAAGCGCTCAGGGCGCTGTTCGTCGCGGTCGCGGGCGAGGTCGGCGCGACGGATGAAGGAAGTGATGTCTTCGTGGTTGACGAGCTTTACTTCGACACCGCCGTCGTTGACTGCGATGACTTCGCAGGAGACGACTGCATTCTTGCGCAGGTCGCCAGAAGCAGCGGCGTCGCCGACTGCATCCTTGCCGAGCTGCTTGATGCCGAGCGAGATGCGTTCCTTCTCGACATCGACGTCGAGAACGACGGCCTTGACGACGTCACCCTTGTTGAACTCCTCGATGACCTGTTCGCCCGGACGGTTCCAGTCGAGGTCGGAGAGGTGCACCATGCCGTCGACATCGCCGTCGAGGCCGATGAACAGGCCGAATTCGGTCTTGTTCTTGACTTCGCCTTCGACTTCAGTGCCGGCCGGATGGCTGCGGGCGAATGCTGCCCACGGGTTTTCCAGCGTCTGCTTGAGGCCGAGCGAAATACGGCGCTTGGACGGATCGACTTCGAGAACGACGACTTCGACTTCCTGGCTCGTGGACAGGATCTTGCCGGGGTGAACGTTCTTCTTGGTCCAGGACATTTCCGAGATGTGGATCAGGCCTTCGATGCCTGGCTCCAGCTCGACGAATGCACCGTAGTCGGTGATATTCGTAACGGTACCGGAAATCTTCTTGCCTTCCGGATACTTGGCCTGGATGCCATCCCACGGATCGCTCTCGAGCTGCTTCATGCCGAGCGAGATACGGTGGGTTTCCTGGTTGATGCGGATGATCTGAACCTTGACCTGCTGGCCGATGTTCAGGATTTCCGACGGATGGTTCACACGGCGCCATGCCATGTCGGTGACGTGCAGCAGGCCGTCGATGCCGCCGAGGTCAACGAACGCACCGTAATCGGTGATGTTCTTGACGACGCCGTCAACAACCTGGCCTTCTTCGAGGTTCTGAACGATTTCAGAACGCTGCTCGGCACGGGATTCTTCCAGAACCGTACGGCGCGAAACCACGATGTTGCCGCGGCGCTTGTCCATCTTGAGGATTTCGAAGGGCTGCGGATTGTGCATCAGTGGGGTCACGTCGCGGATCGGGCGAATATCGACCTGAGAACGCGGCAGGAAGGCGATCGCACCGTCGAGGTCGACCGTGAAGCCGCCCTTGACCTGGTTGAAGATCACGCCTTCGACGCGCTCGCCAGCTTCGAACTTGGCTTCGAGCTTGACCCAGCTTTCTTCGCGGCGAGCCTTCTCGCGCGACAGAACGGCTTCGCCAAGCGCGTTTTCGATGCGCTCGACATAAACTTCGACTTCGTCGCCGACCTTCAACAGGCCGTCCTTGGCGCGCGCGCCGAATTCCTTGAGCGCGATGCGGCCTTCAACCTTCAGGCCGACGTCGACAACGGCGACGTCCTTCTCGATGCCCGTGACGATGCCCTTGGTGACATAGCCTTCGGCCAGGTCGTTCTTGGCAAAGGACTCTTCGAGAAGAGCCGCGAAATCCTCGCGGGAGGGGGTAGCTACTGACATAAAATCTCCTGCGTGTCCTGAAACGGAAGCGGACACGTATGCGCCGGTTGGTTTGCGTTGAACGGGCCTGAACCCAGTCCGCCCTCTCACGAAGGCAATCCGGCGCTTGGACGGAATTTCAGGCTTGCTATATTAGAAGCGATCCATGCTCAGAGCACGCAAAATCGCTTGGATTTAGGCATTTCGGCTCAAGACCGCATCGATGATCGATTGAGCAGCTTGAAACGCGGCCTCTATACTCATTTCCGACGTATCAAGCAAGTGCGCATCGACCGCTGGTTTCAAAGGGCTGTCGGCCCGTCCCATGTCGCGTTCGTCGCGCCGCTTGACGTCCTCGAAGATCGCATCGAAATCTGCCGCAGCGCCCTTGCCGAGGATCTCGTCATAACGGCGCCTTGCGCGAACTTCCGGCGACGCCGTTACATAGAGTTTCACCGGCGCATCCGGGCAGACGACGGTGCCGATATCGCGCCCGTCGAGCACGGTTCCAGGCGCTTTCGCCGAAAACCGCCGTTGCGCCTCGACCAGAGCCCGGCGCACCGCCGGCATGACGGCAATCTTCGAGGCGGCTTCGCCGATCTCATGTTTGGAAAGTATATCGCGATCCAATCCAGCGAGTTCAACCTCTCTTGCGATCTTTTCCGCCACCGCCTCGTCGTCGAGCGGCAGGCCGGCATCGAGCAGCGCCTTGGCCGTGGCGCGATAGGTCAGGCCGGTATCCAGATGATGGAAGCCGTATTGGTCGGCGATGCGGCGTGAAAGCGTGCCCTTGCCGGCTGCCGCCGGGCCATCGATGGCGACAATGAAGGTCTTGTTTGTCATCAAATCAATCCTGCGGCACCGCGCCGAAACAACGAATGAGTTTGTCTTCGCGGAATTGCCGCGGCGGGTACATCATTCCGGCACCTCCTCGATCTTTGCTCCAAGGCCGGTCATCAGCTGCATGAATTCGGGAAAGCTGGTCGCGATCATCGCCGCGTCGTCGATCGTGACAGGATGCTCCGAGGCAAGCCCCATGACAAGGAAGCTCATGGCGATGCGATGGTCGAGATGTGTGCTGACCTTGTCGCCGGCAGCGTTGCCGAGGCCCTTGCCGTCAGGCCGGCCGCGCACGATGAGAAAATCCTCGCCTTCGTCGCAATCCACCCCATTGAGTTTCAGTCCGTCGGCCACAGCGGAAAGACGGTCGGACTCCTTGACGCGCAATTCCTCAAGCCCCTTCATGACGGTGACGCCCTCAGCGAAACAGGCGGCGACGGCGAGAATAGGATATTCGTCGATCATCGACGGAGCGCGATCTTCGGGAACGGTCACGCCCTTGAGCTCGGAATGGCGCACGCGCAGATCCGCCACGTCCTCGCCGCCGGCTAGACGCGCATTCAGCACCTCGATATCAGCCCCCATCTCCTGCAGCGTCAGGATCAGCCCGGTACGGGTCGGGTTCATCAGCACGTTGACGATGGTGATGTCGGAGCCGGGGACAAGCAGCGCTGCAACCAGCGGGAAGGCGGTGGAAGAAGGATCACCGGGAATGTCGATCACCTGGCCCGCCAGCTTGCCCCGGCCTTCGAGCCGGATCGTGCGGACGCCCTCCTCGTCCGTCTCGACGGAAAGGGCGGCGCCGAAACCCTGCAGCATCTTTTCGGTATGGTCGCGCGTCATCACCGGCTCGATGACCGTGGTGACACCCGGCGTATTGAGGCCGGCAAGCAGCACGGCCGATTTCACCTGGGCGGATGCCATCGGCACCCGATAGCGGATCGGGCTCGGCGTTCCCGGGCCTCTGAGCGTCACCGGCAGCCTGTCGCCCTCGGAGGCGCTGACCTGCACGCCCATTTCGCGCAGCGGATTGAGCACGCGGCCCATCGGCCGTTTCGAAAGCGAGGCGTCGCCGATGAAGGTGGAGCGAAAGTCGTACGTGCCGACGAGGCCCATGGTCAGCCGCACGCCGGTGCCGGCATTGCCGAAGTCGAGCGGCGCGTCAGGTGCAAGCAGCGCACCGTTGCCGGTGCCCTCGATCAGCCATTGTTCGCCCACCTTGCGGATTCTGGCGCCCATTGCCTGCATTGCGCGGCCGGTATTGATCACGTCCTCGCCTTCGAGCAGGCCCGTGATCCGGGTTTCGCCGGAAGCAAGCCCGCCGAACATGAAGGAACGATGCGAGATCGACTTGTCGCCCGGAATACGCACGCTGCCCGTAAGACCGGCGGATTTGCGGGCGGTGGCGGGCCTGGGCGCAGAGCCGTGCAACATGCGTAATCCTTTGCAAATGCAGTCTATTTTTGCCACAAGACAGGCTTGGCCGGTCGCAATTCCCGTCCGCTTCTGCAGCTGTTGCGGCTCGTTAACACAAACGCGCCGGGCGGTCATCCGTCGGCTTGCCAAAAACCCCGGGCTCCGATCGCAAAGTTTGGCTTTGACATGGGAAGCCACAGCGATTAAGGGGACCGGCTTATAAATTCCGATGGAACGCCGGCTTGATCGGCATTTGCCGAATCTCTTATTCGGTCATTCACACGAGGCTTATAGTGGCGAAAGCGGAACTTGGAACCAAGCGTACCGATCCGGAAACCGGCAAGAAGTTTTATGATCTGAACCGGGATCCGATCGTTTCTCCTTATACCGGCAAGTCCTATCCTCTGTCCTTTTTCGAAGAAACCTCGGCCATCGCCGAAGTTGCCGAAGAAGACGAGGTCGCGGAAGTCGATACTGAAAACACCGAAGTCGAACTGGTTTCGCTGGAAGATGCCGATGAAGCCGCCGGCGGCGACGACATTCCCGATATCGGCGATGACGATGTTGAAATCGAAGGCGACGACGACGACGATACCTTCCTCACACCGGACGAAGACGACGACGATGACGACATGAGCGACATCATCGGCGTGACCGGCGACGACGACGAAGTCTGACGACTGCATTTCGGCCCGGCGAGGAAAAAATTCTCCGGGCCGCATTTTTTTAGGCTTGCTATCTCTGAAAACCGGAAGTAATAAGCCGCCACTCCGCAGGGCACGCCTTGAGGAGTATCCCAGGACCGGCCTCGAGCCGGACCACCCTGATGGGGCTATAGCTCAGCTGGGAGAGCGCTTGCATGGCATGCAAGAGGTCAGCGGTTCGATCCCGCTTAGCTCCACCACGCTTCGCCCTTACGGGCTTCGCGTGGCACCGCCGCGAGAAACCGTTAGGCCGAAGCAGTGCCCGGCATAGCCCGAAGGGCGACGACGGGCTGAAACGCTGATGTGGTATGTTTATATTCTCCGCAGCGTTGATTTTCCCGATCAGGAATATACCGGGTCTACCGCAGATCTCAAACAGCGGCTTGCGGCTCACAATGCCGGAAAATCCACCCACACTGCCAAATTCGTACCATGGAATTTGCTCTGGTATTGTGCCTTTCCCGACAAGCACAAAGCCCTTGAATTCGAAAAATATCTGAAATCGCATTCTGGCAGGGCTTTTGCCAGCAAGAGATTAGTCTAGCTTGATTGGGATCCCGGTCGCCTGACCAATTAAAAGACCGATTCCGATTAGGCACCGCATGCTGCCGTGCGAAAACCGAACGGCTAATTTGTGCGGATATGCTTGGCACATTCGCAAATAAAAGACTCTCACCTCCCCGACCGCAACTCCCGGCAGGCCGCCTGCGCAGCCCGCCGGCGCCTTGCGCTCACATCTCGACGATAACAGCCGTCACCCGCCTGACCACCGGCAGCACCAATAGCAGGACGGGAAAGGCGATCGCCCAGGAGAGCGCCCATGCGGAGGGCCACATGGCAAGTGCAGGCGCAGTCAGGCCTTGTGCTCTCACGATGCTGATCGCTGAGACGACTGAGGTCATCAACAGCGAGAGGATAAGCGGCATGACGATCGTATTGTAACGTTTGGGGAGTTTGCCTTTGGGCATTTTGATCTCCGTAAGGTGCCGATCAGACAATTGCGCAGCGCCGATCGGCGGGTTGCGCGTTGATTGACGTAAACGCTTACGGAGCTTCGATCTGAAGCAACGCCGTTTCTATGGCCGAAAATGTGTTGCCATTCAAGTCCGCCCCCATCCGCTTCCGATCGCCTTTGCCAATTCCTCAATGAGAGGATGTATGTTCGTTGCTGGAATCTCAGCGATTCGGCTCCAGGACCCTCAGCCAATGACCAGATCAAGACGCCGTCGCATCATCCGGACCCGACGAACCCTGACCGGGCTCGCCCTCGTCGGCTCGATCTCGTTTCTGGCTGGCATGACCGATGCGACCGGTCTTCTGCTGACCGGCGATTTCGTCTCCTTCATGACAGGCAACACGACGCGGGCGGCACTGGCCTTGAGTGAGGGCAATCTTTATCACGCGGCGGTCCTGATCTCCGCCATCGTCGTTTTCGTGCTCGGCAACGCGGCTGGGGTCGTCATCGCTCATGTCTCCGAGCGCCGCATCTTCGTGGTGCTCGGCTGCGTCGGTCTCGTCATGGCGCTCGCCTCGATGATGACGGTGCAGAACATGCTGTTCGCGCGGTTCTACATGATCGTTTTTTCCATGGGCATGGTGAACGCTGCCGTCGAACACATCGAAGGCCTGCCGATCGGCCTAACCTATGTGACCGGCGCCCTGTCGCGCTTCGGCCGCGGCATCGGCCGCTGGATCATCGGCGACCGCCATATCGAATGGACGATCCAGATTGTGCCCTGGGGCGGCATGGTGCTTGGCGCGATCGTCGGCGCCGTCCTGACGCGGCTGACGGGCGCGCATGCACTGTGGCTGGTCTCCCTCTTCGCCATGGTGCTTGCACTTGCTGCCATGCTCATCCCGCGGCCGCTTCAGCGGCGCTTCAACCAGAAGATCGCGCCACATCGATCGACCACTGCACGCGTGAAATAGAACCGTCGCATTCCTGTTACCGTCGAATCGGATAGAAAGGACCGCCGCCAATCCCCAAGGAGTGGGTCTTGTTCCTGATTTCGAAGCTTGTCTGGATTTTCGCTCAGCCGCTGTCGGTGGCATTCTTCCTCGTCTTCTTTGCCCTGCTTGCCGGTCTTCTGCGCTGGCGTACCTTAAGTATCCTCGGCGCAACGGGTGCGGCCCTCATCCTTTTCGTCGCGCTCTACACCACGGCCGGCAACCTTCTGATGCAGGGTCTCGAGCAGCGCTTCGCAAAGCCCGCCGCTGATCCGGGTAGCCTGCAATGCATGATCGTGCTCGGCGGCGCCTTCGAAAATGAGGTGAACACGGCGCGCCACGGCATAGAATTCAACGGCGGGGCCGACCGCTTCATCGAAGCCTTGCGGCTTGCGCAGAAATTTCCGCAGTCGCGCATTCTGGTATCGGGCGGCGACGGCTCCATTTCGGGCATCTACGAAGGCGATGCGGCGGCATCCGAGCGCTTCTTCCCGCTCTTCGGCGTTGGCAGGGATCGCCTGATCGAAGAGAGGCAATCGCGCACGACCTTTGAAAACGCCGTTAACACCAAGGAATTCCTGGCAAGCCAGGGGCTTTCCAATTGCCTGCTGATCACGTCGGGTTTCCACATGCCGCGGTCCGTCGGCATCTTCCGCAAGCTCGGCATCGATATCGTCCCCTGGCCGACCGATTATCGCACCGATGGCCAGGTGAGGCTCGGGCTCGATTTCACCCAGCCGAACCTCAACGCGCAGAACCTGGCGACGGCGATCCGCGAATGGTACGGCCTGGTGGGATATTATCTCGCCGGTCGCACGTCGGAACTTTATCCGCAATAGAGCGCCGCGCGTCCAGCAGGACGCGCCAAGGACGCTCTATCACTTTGAATTTGCGAATGACTCGAAAATCGATTCCGATTTCGGGTCATGCGCTGAGCTATTTCTTCGAGATGGTGACGAATTTCGTGCCGCGGACGCGGGCCGTCACGATGCAGGGATCACCTTCGGTGCGGTCGCAGAAACGCGGATGCATCTTCATCGCCAGCACCATGTTGCCGAAGCGCTGGACGAAATCGTAGCCATAGATCTGCGCCGTCGCGATCATGAAATAACCGCCCTCGGCAACCTGCAGGTAGAAATTATAGGTGCAGCCATCGTCATTGCATTGCGGCCCCTTCTGCCCGTCACAGGTCAGCTGGCCCTCGTTGACCACGGCGTCGATCAGGCCGTCATTGTTGATGTCCTGCCGGATGATGAAGCCGTCGGCAAATTCCGCCGTCTTGCACTGCTCCTGGAAGTGTTTCTTCTCGTAGATCTCAGGATCGGAAATCAGCGATTGCTGGCCGAAGGCGACAGCCGGCATGACAAGCAGCAGGACGATATTCAGAACGGCGAGCACCAGCGTTTTCACGGCTTTCCTCTTTTGGATAAAGGCTCTGTAGCCCAATGCATGTCGTCCAAAAGTGTGCAGCGGTTTTGGGACAACGACATGCATCAAATAAAGACCTTCGCTTTATGACGCCGCCGCCTTGCGCCGCCCTTGCCGCCGTGGTTCTTTCCCGAGAACAGGTAGAGCATGATGTCATCCGAAAACCGTTGACACTTTTCGGCATCATGCTCTGAAACTTCTGCCGGTTCCGAGGTTCGCATGTCCTTGCTCGTCTATCTCGATTATGCCGGCATTGCGCTGTTTGCCGCGACGGGCGCGCTCGCCGCCTCGCGCAAGCAGCTGGACCTGATCGGTTTTCTGTTTTTCGCCATGGTGACGGGAACGGGCGGCGGCACGGTGCGCGATATCGTGCTCGGCCGCGTGCCGGTCTTCTGGGTTCTGAACCCGGCCTATATCCTCGTCTGCTGCGTCATGGGCGTCATCGTTTTCTTCACCGCCCACCTGCTGGAATCGCGCTATCGCCTGCTGATCTGGCTAGATGCGATCGGCCTTGCCGCCTATTGCGTGATCGGCGCCGCCAAGGGCCTCGCCGCCACCGGCTCGCCGACCATCGCGATCGTCACCGGCACGCTGACGGCGACGTTTGGCGGCATCCTGCGCGATCTGATGGCAAACGAGCCTTCGGTGTTGTTGAGGCCGGAAATCTACGTGACCGCAGCCCTCATCGGCGCCGGCGTCTTCACGCTCGCCAATGCGCTCGGAATGCAGCTCTATCTGGCGTCTGCCTGCGGCGTCGTGGCGGCCTTTGCGGTGCGCGGTGGAGCCCTGTGGTTCGGCTGGACCTTCCCGACCTACAGGCACAAGCCTGGCCGGCATCCGGACGATGTCATGTGAAGCCTAATGCATGTCGCCCAAAAGTCCGCTGGGACACCGACATGCATAAAAAAAAGATCTAAAGGGCGTCGCATGAGGCCGATCCGGCGCGGCTCTAGAGGCGTCGTCAGCCCTGCTTCGCGCGCAGGCGGATCACCACGTCGACATGGGCGATCTCCATGCCTTCAGGCGKTTCAGGCAGATTGGCGATCGTCAGGTTGCTGACGGGAATGTCGAGCACCTCGTTTTCGCCTTCGACGAAGAAATGGTGATGGTCGGAAACATTGGTGTCGAAATAGGTCTTGGCGCTCTCGACGGCGAGAACCCGGATGAGACCGGCTTCCGTGAACTGATGCAGCGTGTTGTAGACGGTTGCCAACGACACTGGCACGCCGGCGGCAACAGCCTCCTCATGCAGTTCCTCGACGGTCAAATGCCGGTCGCCCTTGGCAAACAGGAGGTCGCCTAGCGCGACACGCTGGCGAGTAGGGCGCAAGCCCGCACCGCGCAGCCTTACCTCTATTGCGATCGGGAGTGCACCCGTCATCAAAACCAACTCCGGTTATTCTGGCATAAAGCAATCATGTTTCTTTAAGGGGTATAACTTTTGCATCGGAGCCTTTCAATAGTTCAATGGGGACAGGAGCCTGATAAACGCGGCAAAAACGGGCTTTTGACGCAAATAGGTCTGGTCCCGGCCCTAGCCTTCCTGTATGCGACCACCAAATAATGGCGCAAGCCTGGTCCGGGGAGATGAATGAAGCTGCCTTGCTTGTGCTTCATTTTCTGAAGAACTTGGACTACACGTTCACATCCATCGGCTTGATGCGGGGGGAAAAGAAACTTTATGACGACCAGACAGTCCAGCTTCTCGTATGAAGAACTCATTGCTTGCGCACATGGCGAGCTGTTCGGCCCCGGCAATGCGCAGCTGCCCCTGCCGCCTATGCTGATGGTTCACCGCATCACGGATATTTCCGAAACGGGCGGCACCTTCGATAAGGGCTACCTCCGGGCCGAATATGACGTTCGCCCCGACGACTGGTATTTTCCCTGCCATTTCGAAGGCAATCCGATCATGCCGGGCTGCCTCGGTCTCGACGGCATGTGGCAGTTGACCGGTTTCTTTCTGGGTTGGCTCGGCGAGGCAGGCCGTGGCATGGCGCTTTCAACAGGCGAAGTGAAATTCAAGGGCATGGTCCGGCCACAGACGAAGCTGATCGAATATGGAATCGACTTCAAGCGTGTCATGCGCGGTCGTCTGGTCCTCGGCACCGCCGACGGCTGGCTGAAGGCGGACGGCGAGACCATATACCAGGCGGCCGACCTTCGCGTCGGTCTATCGAAAGAAAAGACGGCCTGAAACCGCATTTCGAGCGGCTGACGAAAACAACAAAGGTTTGATCAGATGAGACGGGTAGTTGTCACAGGTCTGGGTGTCGTGTCCTCGATCGGAAACGACGCGGCCGAAGTCACCGAATCCTTGCGGCAGGCAAAGTCGGGTATCTCCTTTTCGAGCGATTTCGCCGAACATGGATTCAGGTGCCAGGTTTGGGGCAGCCCGAAGCTCGGTTCGGCGGAACTTGCCGAACTGGTCGACCGCCGCGCCATGCGCTTCCTGTCGCAGGGCGGTGCCTGGAACCATGTCGCCATGAAGCAGGCGATTGCCGATTCCGGTCTCGAGGACAAGGACATCGGCAACAACGAGCGCACCGGTATCATCATGGGCTCCGGCGGCCCGTCCACCCGCACCCTCATCGAGGCTGCCGAGATCACCGTGAAGAACAACAGCCCGAAGCGTATCGGCCCCTTCGCCGTGCCGAAGGCGATGTCCTCGACCGCATCGGCCACACTCGCCACCTGGTTCAAGATCCACGGCGTCAATTATTCGATCTCGTCGGCCTGCTCGACGTCGGCGCATTGCATCGGCAACGCCGCCGAGATGATCCAGTGGGGCAAGCAGGACGTGATGTTCGCTGGCGGCCACGAGGACCTCGACTGGACGATGTCCAATCTCTTCGACGCCATGGGCGCCATGTCCTCCAAATATAACGACACGCCGGACAGCGCTTCGCGCGCCTATGACGTCAACCGCGACGGTTTCGTCATCGCCGGCGGCGCCGGCGTGCTGGTGCTCGAGGAGCTGGAGCGTGCCAAGGCCCGCGGTGCAAAGATCTATGCCGAAATCGTCGGCTACGGCGCAACCTCGGACGGCTACGACATGGTTGCCCCCTCGGGCGAGGGCGCTATCCGCTGCATGCGCCAGGCGCTCGCCACCGTCAAAGGTGACGTCGACTATATCAACACCCACGGCACGTCGACGCCGGTCGGCGACAGCAAGGAAATCGGCGCCATCCGCGAGGTATTCGGCTCGAAGATTCCGCATGTCCAGTCGACCAAGTCGCTGACCGGCCATTCGCTTGGCGCTGCCGGCGTGCAGGAATCGATCTATTCCCTGCTGATGATGCAGCAAGGCTTCATTGGCGAAAGCGCTCATATCACCGAGCTTGATCCCGAATTCGAAGGTGTCCCGATCGTCCGCAAGCGCATCGACGACGCCAAGATCGATATTGCCCTCTCCAATTCCTTCGGCTTCGGCGGCACCAACGCCACGCTCGTCTTCCAGCGCTATAACGGATAATAATATGACGGGAATCATGCAGGGTAAGCGCGGGCTCATCATGGGCGTCGCCAACAACCACTCGATCGCCTGGGGGATTTCAAAAGCTCTCGCCGCACAGGGTGCGGAACTCGCCTTCACCTATCAGGGCGATGCGCTCGGCAAGCGCGTCAAGCCGCTTGCTGCCGAGGTCAGCTCGGATTTCGTGCTGCCCTGCGACGTCGAGGACACCGCCTCGGTCGATGCCGTGGTCGACGCGATCAAGGAGCGCTGGGGCAAACTAGATTTCATCGTCCATGCCATCGGCTTTTCCGACAAGAATGAGCTCAAGGGTCTCTACGCCGATACGACGCGTGAGAATTTCAGCCGCACAATGGTCATTTCCTGTTTCTCCTTCACCGAGATCGCCAAGCGCTGCGCTCCGTTGATGGAAGATGGCGGTGCGATGCTGACGCTGACCTACAATGGCTCGACGCGCGTCATCCCGAATTACAACGTCATGGGGGTTGCCAAGGCAGCGCTTGAGGCTTCGGTGCGCTATCTCGCCGCCGACTACGGCCCGCGCGGCATCCGCGTCAATGCCATTTCCGCCGGCCCGATCCGCACGCTTGCCGGCGCCGGCATCTCGGATGCGCGCGCGATCCTCTCCTGGAACCAGCGCAATGCACCGCTGCGCAAGACTGTGACCATCGATCAGGTCGGCAACTCGGCTCTCTACCTGCTCTCCGACCTTTCCTCCGGCGTCACCGGCGAAATCCACTTCGTCGACGCCGGCTTCAACGTCACCTCCATGCCGACGCTGGAAACGCTGCGCAAAGCGGACGTCGAATAGACATTATTCGATCGAAACTCAAAGGCCGTGCGCAGATGATGCGCACGGCCTTTTTCTATCGATAAGAATGATCGGATCGAGGCTGCTTGAGCCCTATTTCTTCGCCCACAGCACCTTGAAGCGGGCGTTGCGGCAGGTTTCCCCGCTTTCCCTGAAATTCGCCGCCAGAACCGGTTCGTAAGGCAGGCCGCGATTGGCGACGAGCATCAGGCGGCCGCCGCCGCGAAGGGCGGATGCGGCAGTCTTGATCATTGCCTGGCCGAGTGCCGGCTCGGCTGCGTGCCCCTCATGGAAGGGCGGGTTCATGATGACGAGATCGTATTTGTCCTTGACCGGCTCACCCGCCAGATCGTGCCAGTAGAAGCGCGCAGGCGCGTTCGGGCAGTTCTCCGCCAGATTATCCCTGGCAGCCCCCAGAGCCGCGTGATCGGCCTCGTAGAGGTCGAGGCGCGTCAGTCCACGCGACTTCTGGGCCAGCTCGACGGAGAGATAGCCCCATCCGGCGCCAAAATCCGCAACGTCGCCGGTGAAATCCTGCGGTAGGCGCGAGGCCAGCAGTTCCGATCCGGCATCGATGCGGTCATGCGAGAACATGCCGGCGGTTGCATTGAAACGGCCGTCGACACGCACCGGCGCCTTTGCCAGCTTGGAGACAATCTCATCGGCATCCGCCGGCCGGCCGAACCAGAAGGCGACGCCGTGATATTTCGGCATATGATCGACTGCGAGATTGAAACCTTCCATCCGCTTGCGCAGCGGCTGGATGCCGTCTTCCTTCGCGCCGGCAACGACGATCAGGCCGCCGAGCCGCGTGCGGGCGATAGCGGCAGCAAGATTGGCCTCGTTCTCACCCTTGTGCTTGGTGCACAGCACCAGAGCCGCATCGTAGTCCTCGCCGTCGATCTCCGGCTTCGCTTCGATGCGCTGCGCCAGCAGCTGCCGATAGAGCGGCCGGAAGCCCTGGACGGCGCTGAGCGAGGCGGCAAAGCCTTCCGGCAGCGCAAAGCCTGCCTCGGCGCCGAGGAAGAGCACGCGCTCGCCCTCGCCGGGTGCCTCGACTGTGCCGCTGGCAAAGGGATGGAACAGGGTCTTCAGCGTCTCGCTGCTCATGGGCCTCGTCTCGTCTTAAAGCATGTCGCGCAAAAGTGTTCAGCGGTGTTGCGATCACGACATGCGCAAAACCAAGGCCCTAAAGTGTGACAAGCGAATCTGAAAGATCGCGCCACGCTTTAGGATACAAAAAAGGGCGCGGAAGCATTCCCGCGCCCGATATTAAATTTGGAAGGCGGCTTATTCGGCCGCTTCTTCTTTCTTCTTCTCGTTCGGGATTTCCTGGCCGGTGGCCTGGTCGACGACCTTCATCGACAGGCGAACCTTGCCGCGTTCGTCGAAGCCGAGCAGCTTGACCCAGACCTTGTCGCCTTCCTTGACGACGTCCTGCGTCTTGGCAACACGCTCGGAAGCGAGCTGCGAGATGTGGACGAGACCGTCGCGGGCGCCGAAGAAGTTGACGAAGGCGCCGAAGTCGGCGGTCTTGACGACCGTGCCTTCGTAGACCTGGCCAATCTCAGGCTCGGCGACGATCGAGTGGATCCACTTGCGGGCCGCTTCGATCTCCTTGCCGGAGGACGAAGCGATCTTGACGGTGCCGTCGTCCTCGATGTTGATCTTCGCGCCGGTCTTTTCGACGATTTCGCGAATGACCTTGCCGCCGGAGCCGATGACTTCGCGGATCTTGTCGACCGGGATGTTCATGACTTCGATGCGCGGGGCGAATTCACCCAGCTGGCCGCGGCTTTCGGTAATGGCCTTGGACATTTCGCCGAGGATGTGAGCGCGACCGCCTTGGGCCTGGCCAAGGGCGACCTTCATGATCTCTTCGGTGATACCGGCGATCTTGATGTCCATCTGCAGCGAGGTGATGCCGTCGGCGGTACCGGCGACCTTGAAGTCCATGTCGCCGAGGTGGTCTTCGTCACCGAGAATGTCGGAGAGGACAGCGAAGCGATCGCCTTCCAGGATCAGACCCATGGCGATACCGGCCACCGGCTTTGCCAGCGGAACGCCGGCGTCCATCAGAGCGAGCGAGGTACCGCAGACCGTTGCCATCGAGGACGAGCCATTCGACTCGGTGATCTCGGAGACGACGCGCAGCGTGTAGGGGAACTGCTCGACGGTCGGCAGCATCGGACGGATCGCGCGCCATGCGAGCTTGCCGTGGCCGATTTCGCGGCGACCCGGGGAGCCCATGCGGCCGGTCTCGCCAACCGAGTAGGGAGGGAAGTTGTAATGGAGCAGGAAGCGCTCCTTGTACATGCCCGTCAGGCTGTCGACATACTGCTCATCTTCGCCGGTGCCGAGCGTGGCAACGACGATCGCCTGCGTTTCACCGCGGGTGAACAGCGCCGAACCGTGCGTACGCGGCAGAAGACCGACTTCCGAAACGATCGGACGAACGGTTTCGAGGTCGCGGCCGTCGATGCGGCTCTTGGTGTCGAGAATGTTCCAGCGGACGATCTTTGCCTGCAGGTGCTTGAAGATCGCGCCGACTTCTTCGGCCGTGTACCTGGCGTCGCCTTCCTCGGGGAGGAAGTGTGCCTTCACCTTCGCCTTGACGGCGTCGACGGCGGCGTAGCGGTCGGCCTTCTGGGTGATCTTGTAGGCTTCGCGAAGTTCACCTTCGGCAAGGCCGAGCATCTCGCTTTCGAGAGCGGAGTAGTCTTCCGGCTGGAAGTCGCGCGGCTCCTTGGCGGCAACTTCGGCGAGCTTGATGATCGCGTCGAGAACCGGCTGGAAGCCCTTGTGGCCGAACATGACGGCACCGAGCATGACGTCTTCGTTGAGTTCCTTGGCTTCGGATTCCACCATCAGCACGGCGTCGTAGGTGCCGGCGACGACGAGGTCGAGGCTCGATTCGTCCATCTCGTCGAGATGCGGGTTGAGAACGTATTCACCGTTGATGTAGCCGACGCGCGCACCGCCGACCGGGCCCATGAAGGGAACGCCGGACAGCGTCAGCGCTGCCGAGGTGGCAACCATCGACAGCACGTCGGGATTGTTTTCAAGGTCGTGCTGGATGACGGTGACGACGACCTGCGTGTCGTTCTTGTAGCCTTCCGGGAAGAGCGGGCGGATCGGGCGGTCGATCAGGCGGGAAACGAGGGTCTCGTTCTCGCTCGGGCGGCCTTCGCGCTTGAAATAGCCGCCGGGGATCTTGCCGGCAGCGTAGGTCTTTTCCTGGTAGTTGACGGTGAGCGGAAAGAAGTCCTGGCCGGGCTTCGGCGACTTGGCCGAGACGACGGTGGCGAGAACGACGGTTTCGCCGTAGGTGGCGAGAACCGCGCCGTCGGCCTGACGGGCGATCTTGCCGGTTTCGAGCTTCAGCGGGCGGCCGGCCCACTCGATTTCCACTGTGTGTGTATCAAACATCTCTTGTCCTTCGATGCGGGAGCACGCGCCATCGCCGATATCAAGGCGCAGCGCACAGTCGACCGCAATCAATGTGACGTATCACGGGCAAGACAACGGGAGGCTTTTCATCCTCGGCTTCCTCAGGAGTTCTTGAGAAACCGGGCCAAAGCTCATTGATAAGCCTTGGCCGAAAGCATCCGGCAATCCTGCCCCATGACAGGTCAACGGTTGGTTTGGCAGATCCGGCCCATCCGGGTCTACCGGTCTTTCCACCGCGTAAAATAGGGCGCGGCTGGAACATTTCATCGGGAGCCGTGTCCCGAAACACATCCGGCGGACGCTTGGAAAGCGCCCGCCGGATAATCTTAGCGGCGGATACCCAGGCTGGTGATCAGCTTGGAATAGCGGCCTTCATCCTTCTTCTTGAGATAATCAAGAAGCGAGCGGCGGCTCGAAACCATCGTCAGCAGGCCACGGCGGGAATGGTTATCCTTCTTGTGGTCCTTGAAGTGTTCGGTCAGGTTATTGATGCGTTCGGTCAGGATCGCGACCTGGACTTCCGGAGAACCGGTATCGCCTTCAACGGTCGCATATTCCTTGATCAGCGCAGACTTGCGCTCAGCAGTGATCGACATCGGGTGATCCTTTCTAAGAGGAGGAGATAGAGTCGCCAAAAGCCGGGATGTCGTCCAGCTTTGGCCGTGAATGCAAACGGGCGTACCCGATGCTGGCGCTGCCTATAAACCAAATATGGATCGATGGAAAGAGGGGTCGTCCTTGGCGGCTTCAACGGCCCGCCATGGCGCCCCGGATCATCCCGTCATAGGCTGAAGGATCCTGCAGCATGGCGAAATGGCTCACATCTTTCAGGATGACGAGTTTAGCGCCCGGAATCTGTTTTGCCATCATTTCCGTATGGTCGAGCTTTACGGCTTCATCATGATCGCCGATGGCAAGTGTGACCGGCACCGAGATCTTGCCAAGATCGGCGGCCGTCCAGGCAGGCTGGGTTGCCCACATTTCGGATATCTGCTTGACGAAGGCGTCGTATTCGTTCGGCGTCGGCGACAGCTTCCTGTAATATTCGCCGGCGACGTTGATGTAGTCGTTGAAGACCTTGTCGTTCAACACGTCTGGCTTGACGCCCTCTGTCGTGACATTGGCTGCCTGGGCAATGACCCGCGTCAGCTTCTCCGGATGTTTCATCGCCATGTCGATGCCGATGATGCCACCGTCCGACCATCCGACAAGCGTCACCTTGTCGATCTTCAGATAGTCGAGAAGTGCCACATAATCCGATGTCATCAGGTCGTAACCGAAGGGCTGCTGGCTGCGCGTCGAGCGTCCATGGCCGCGGCTGTCGGCAACGATGACCAAGTGGTCCTTGGCAAAATCGGCGACCTGATGACCCCAGACCTCGGCATTTCCAAGTCCGCCGTGAATGAACAGGATGGGGTCGCCTTCGCCGTATTCGGCGTAATACATCTTGATGTCGTTCACTTCGGCCATGCCGCTCGTCTTTGCCGCCGGCATCGAAGGAAAGGCCGGGAGCTCGGCCCAGCGCTCGGCGGATCGAGCGTTGGCCACGGTCAGGAACATCGAAAAGAACGTCAGTATTCCGATAGCAGTTACGCGCATATTCTTTCTCCTGTCGGGCCACCATGGCCCCTCGGGCCGCTATGGCGGCCCGACAGGGAAGATATCGCATCGTTACCGGCTGACAATCGCTATCGTTGTGGGTTCAGGCGAAAACACGCTTCGGGCGAAACTCGCCCTGGCCGATCTCGCCGATCGCGATCAGCCTGCCGCGGGCGGTCGCATAGGCTTCGCTTTCGGCAACCGGCGCATCGCGGCCACGCACCAGGATCGGGTTGCCCATCTTCAGCCTGTGCGCCTGGTCGTCGTTGATGACGAGATGGGGCAGGGCCGATAGCGCTTCGCAGGTGTCGATGAGCAGCGCGTCGAGGGCCGCCAGCCGCTCGTCCATATCCTCGATCGCCTCCAGTGCCACGAGATCTGCGAGCGGCACCATGGCCTCTTCCGCGAACGGCGCGACGAAGGTGCGCCGCAGCCCGGACACATGGCCGTAGCAGCCGAGTTCGCGGCCGAAATCGCGCGCCAGCGCCCTGACATAGGTGCCCTTGCCGCATTCCACTTCGAAATGCGCGCTGTTGGCGTCCGGGCAGGCAAGCAAGGTCAGCCGGAAGATATCGACCTCACGTGAGGGGATTTCGACGGTTTCGCCTTCGCGCGCCAGATCGTAGGCGCGTTCACCCGATATCTTGATAGCGGAAAACTGCGGCGGCACCTGGCTGATGGTGCCGATATATCGAGGCAGGATATCGCGGATCTGCTGTTCGCTCGGGCGTTTGTCCGAACTCTCAGTTACCTCGCCCTCGAGATCGTCGGTCGCGCGCTCCTCGCCCCAGCTCACCGTGAATTCATAGATCTTGCGGCCATCCATCACGTAGGGAACGGTCTTCGTCGCATCGCCGAGCGCGATCGGCAGCATGCCGGAGGCGAGCGGATCGAGCGTGCCGGCATGACCGGCCTTCTGCGCCTTGTAGAGCCACTTGATCTTGGAAACGGCTTCCGTCGAGCCGAAATCCACCGGCTTGTCGAGGATCAGCCAGCCGGAAATCGGCCGGCCCTTGGGTTTGCGTGGTTTGGACATGCGTCTCTTCTGTTTATTGTTCGTCATTATCGCCGTCGAGGTCGCGGCTCACCTCGGGCGAACGCAGCAGCTCGTCGATCTTCTTGTAGTTGTCGAAGCTGGTATCGTCGCGGAAGCGCACCTCCGGCATGTATTTCATCTGCCGGAGCTGCTGCCCGAGCCGGCCGCGGATGAACCTTGCATTACGGTTCAACGCCTCGATGACGACGCTGTGGTCTGAAACGCCGAGCGGCGTCACATAGGCGGTAGCGATCTTGAGGTCCGGCGACATGCGCACTTCCGAGATCGAGATCACGGTCGCTTCGATGACGTCATCACGCACTTCGCCGCGCTGTAGCACCTGGGTGATAGCGGCGCGAACCTGTTCGCCAACGCGCAGCATGCGCTGCGAAGGCGCGGAAGAAGTTGCTCTGGTCATTGTTATCTCTATTTGCCGATGCGGCTGGGAATCGAACCCGTCAAAGGAGAGCGTCCATGACTCTTTTGGTCGAAAAGGTCAAGGCGGCAGATGCCCGAAAGCCATCCGCCGGTGGCGGATGGCTTTTGGAAAGCTCAGGCGCAGCAGTTTAGAGCGTGCGCGTGATATGCTCGACGCGGAAGCACTCGATGACGTCGCCGGCGCGCATGTCTTCGTAGTTTTCGAAGGCCATGCCGCATTCCTGACCCATCGGCACTTCGGACACTTCGTCCTTGAAGCGCTTGAGCGTCTTGAGCTTGCCTTCGTGAACGACAACGTCGTTGCGGATGAGGCGGACGCCCGCACCACGTTCGACCTTGCCTTCGACGACACGGCAGCCTGCGACCTTGCCGACCTTGGTGATGTTGAACACCTCGAGGATCTCGGCATTGCCGATGAAGGTTTCGCGCCGTTCCGGAGACAAGAGGCCCGACATCGCTGCCTTCACGTCATCCACGAGGTCGTAGATGATGTTGTAGTAGCGGATTTCGATGCCTTCGCGTTCGGCGAACTGGCGTGCCTGCGTATTCGCACGAACGTTGAAGCCGATGATGGCCGCGTTCGAGGCTTCGGCGAGCGAGATATCCGACTCGGTGATGCCGCCGGCACCCGAATGGACGATGCGGGCGCGGACCTCGTCGGTGCCGAGCTTCTCCAGCGCGCCGGCAATCGCTTCGATCGAGCCCTGCACGTCGCCCTTGATGACCAGCGGGAACTCCTTGATGCCGACGCTTTGGCGCTGCATCATCATCTGTTCCAGCGAACCGCGCTGTCCCGACTGGCGGGCAGCCGCCTTGTCGCGGGCCAGACGCTGACGATATTCCGAGATTTCGCGGGCGCGGCTTTCGCTTTCGACGACGGCGAACTTGTCACCCGCCTGCGGCGTACCGGACAGACCGAGAACCTCGACCGGCGTTGCCGGACCGGCTTCCTTCACATGGTCGCCCTTGTCGGTGACGAGAGCGCGCACGCGGCCCCAGACGTCGCCGGCGACGATGATCTGGCCCGGACGCAGCGTGCCCTTCTGGACGAGCACGGTCGCGACCGAACCACGGCCACGATCGAGCTGGGCTTCGATAACCGTTCCTTCCGCGGTCCGGTTCGCATTGGCCTTGAGATCGAGAATTTCCGCCTGCAGCAGGATCGCCTCGAGCAGCTTGTCGAGGTTCTTGCCGGTCTTGGCCGAAACCTCGACGTCAAGCACTTCACCACCCATGGATTCCACGAAGACTTCGTGCTGCAGCAGCTGGTTACGGACCTTCTGCGGATCAGCCTCGTGCTTGTCGACCTTGTTGATCGCAACGATGATCGGAACACCGGCCGCCTTGGCGTGGTTGATCGATTCGATCGTCTGCGGCATCACGCTGTCGTCGGCTGCGACGACCAGGATCGCGATGTCAGTCGCCTGCGCACCGCGGGCACGCATTGCCGTGAAGGCAGCGTGGCCGGGCGTATCGATGAAGGTGATCTTCTGACCGTTCTGCTCCACCTGATAGGCGCCGATATGCTGCGTGATGCCACCGGCTTCGCCGGAGACCACGTTGGCATGGCGGATGGCGTCGAGCAGCGAGGTCTTGCCGTGGTCGACATGGCCCATGATGGTAACGACCGGCGGGCGCGAAACCAGTTCGCCATCCTCGTCGGACACGTTGAAGATGCCGAGTTCGACGTCGGATTCCGACACGCGCCTGACCGTATGGCCGAATTCGCCGGCGATGAGTTCGGCAAGGTCGGCGTCAATGACGTCGCCCGGCTTCATCATCTGGCCTTCCTTCATCAGGTACTTGATGACGTCGACGGCGCGTTCGGACATGCGCTGCGACAGTTCTTGAATGGTGATGGTCTCGGGCAGAACCACCTCGCGGGAGATCTTCTCGCGGGTTTCCTGCATCTGACCGCGGCGGAACTTCTCCTGCCGGCGACGCATCGCCGAGAGCGAACGACCGCGGGCATTGTCCTCGCCGTCCACGTTGGCAGTGGTGATCGTCAACTTGCCGCGACGGCGCTCTTCATCCGTCTTCGGACGCGTGGTGACCGGCTTTGCGGGTTCCGGGCGAACGACTCGGCCACGGACCGGACCGCCGCGCGCTGCGCCACGATCGTCGTCTTCCTTTTCCTCGCGACGGCCGCGAACGGCGCCGGGGACGGCAGCGCCGGGTGCCGGACGGGCAGCAGGTGCTCCAGCCGCATCGGACCGGCGTGCAGCCGGTGCCGACGATGCGGGCTGCGGCGGCCGTGGCGCGTCGGAGCGTGCTTCGGTCGGAGCCGGTTCTGCGACTGCGGGTTCTGCGACAGCGGGTGCCTCAGCCTGCCGGATAGCCTCTTCAGCGGCCCTGCGGGCAGCTTCTTCCGCTTCGGCGGCCTTGCGGATCACCTCTTCTGCGGCACGGCGCTTTTCTTCCTCGGCGCGGCGGATCGCATCCTGGGCGTCACGCGCCTGGGAGTCGGCAAGCGCGCGGCGCCGGGCGTCCATCTCTTCCGGCGACAGATGGTTCAGCACCACCGGGCGCGGACGATCGTTCTGGCGCGGCGGCTGGTGAGACTGCTGCGGCGGACGCTGGTTCGTCTGGTTGTTGTTGCCCTGCTGAACCCGCGGAGCCGGCGTCGGCTGCTGCGGACGCGCCTGCACGGGTGCGGGCGCCGGTTCGGCTGCACGGACGGGGGCCGCCGGAGCGACGGGCGTGATCGGCTTTTCATCTTCCGGGCGCATCGGGCGCCGCTTACGGGTCTCGACGACGACCGCCTTGGTGCGACCTCGACCCATATCCTGGCGAACGGTGCCCTGGCTCATCCCCGATGGTTTCAGGGTGAGTGTCTTTTTGCCCGCTACGCTGATTGTCTTGTCGTCGTTACTATCGGTCATTCGTTCCCGTTCCTTCGGACAGGGAGCGATGACTAGATCAGACCCTGTCGTTCAATACTGTCGATCAATGAGTATGGGACCGGCCGATGCCGGTGACCGCCTCATTGTTTTTGCCGGCCAGCGCCGCCCGCTGCCCGGGACTGACCGCCAATACGGTACTGTTCGAGCATCTTTGCGCGCTTCACTACACCTTCACCCGCCTGCCCTGCAAGCACTGCGGCATGGATAAAAGCATTCTGGCCCATCAGGCCTTCCATTTCGCTCTCCGAGAAGAGACGGAAGGAAGGTATCTCCTCCTCGGTCTCCATTCCGAGGTGCCAGGCCTTGCGGGCCTGGTCGATTTTCCGGACGCCGTCGTCCGCTGCCCCAGTCGCGTGGAACACCGCAAGGGCTGCTCCGCTTCTGACCGCGGCATCCACTTTCGAGGATCCACTGACGAACTGGCCGGCTTTCCGCGCCATGTTCATCATCTGCATCAGTTGCGCCGCGAGCAGCCGATCGACACTCGCGCCGAGATCGTCCGCCGCCTTTACATCCGTCTTCAGTGCACGGGCGAAGAGCTTCTTCGCCACTGCCCTGTCGACCAGCGACCGGTCGATCTTCACCCAGCATCCACGTCCCGGAAGCTCGCGCTTCAGGTCGGCGACAACTGTTCCATCGGGAGCGGCGACGAAGCGGATCAGCTCTTCCGGCGATCCGCTTTCGCGCGTCACGATGCACATGCGTCCGTTCACGTCATAACCTGCAAGATCGTCGTCCTCGAGAGGAGCGTCCGGTTCATGCGCGGTCATCATGCTTCTTGTTCGGCTTCGGTGACCTCTTCTTCGGTCCCCTTATCCAGGTCCTCTTGCGTGATCCAGCCGGCCGAAAGGCGGGCCTGGACGATCATCTGTTCTGCTTCGACGCGCGACACGTCGAACTTCGAGAACAGACCCTCGAACTTCTTCGTTTCGCCGTTCTTGCGCTCCGTCCAGCCGACGAGATCGTCGGCAGCACATCCGGCAAAGTCCTCGATCGTCTTGATGCCGTCTTCGCCGAGTGCCACCATCATCTGGGCGGTCATGCCGTTGATTTCACGCAGTTCGTCCTGAACACCGAGCGCCTTGCGCTTCTCGTCCATCTCGGCTTCGAGACGCTCGAGGAATTCGCGGGCGCGCTGCTGGATTTCCTGCGCCGTTTCCTCGTCGAAACCGTCGATCGAAGAGATTTCGTCGAGATCGACATAAGCCAGTTCTTCAACCGCGGCAAAACCTTCCGAAGCCAGAACCTGGCCGACCATCTCGTCGACATCGAGCGAATCCATGAACAAGTTGGTGCGCTCGTTGAATTCCTTCTGGCGGCGTTCCGATTCCTCGGCCTCCGTCATGATGTCGATATCCCAGCCGGTCAGCTGCGAGGCGAGGCGGACGTTCTGGCCGCGACGGCCGATTGCAAGCGACAGCTGCTCGTCGGGAACGACGACTTCGATACGCTCTGCATCCTCATCGAGAACGACCTTGGCGACTTCGGCCGGCTGCAGGGCGTTGACGACGAAAGTCGCCGGGTCCTGCGACCACGGAATGATGTCGATCTTCTCGCCCTGGAGCTCGCCGACGACGGCCTGAACGCGCGAGCCGCGCATACCGACGCAGGCGCCAACCGGATCGATCGAGCTGTCGTTCGAGATCACCGCAATCTTGGCGCGCGAACCCGGATCGCGGGCGACCGACTTCACCTGGATGATGCCGTCGTAAATCTCCGGCACTTCCATGGTGAAGAGTTTCACCATGAACTGCGGATGCGTGCGCGACAGGAAGATCTGCGGACCGCGCTGCTCGCGACGGACATCATAGACGTAGGCACGGACGCGGTCGCCATAGCGGACGTTTTCGCGCGGGATCATTTCGTCACGGCGGATGATGCCTTCGCCACGGCCGAGATCGACGATGACGTTGCCGTATTCAACGCGCTTGACGGTACCGTTGACGATTTCGCCGACGCGATCCTTGAATTCGTCGAACTGGCGGTCACGCTCGGCTTCACGCACCTTCTGCACGATCACCTGCTTGGCGGACTGTGCGGCGATACGGCCGAAATCCATCGGCGGCAGCGGATCGGCGATGAAGTCGCCGAGTGCGGCGTCCGGGTTGCGGTCGCGAGCAAGCTCCAGCGGGATCTGCGTCGAATAATCCTCGGCCTTCTCGACGACTTCAAGCAGGCGCTGCAGACGGATTTCGCCGGTCTTCGGATTGATGTCGGCCCGGATGTTGGACTCGGTGCCGTAACGGGAGCGTGCCGCCTTCTGGATGGCATCGGCCATTGCGGCCAGCACGATCTCGCGGTCGATGACTTTTTCGCGCGCCACTGCATCTGCGATCTGCAGAAGTTCGAGCCGGTTCGCACTGACTGCCATTGTCTTGTTTCTCCGTCTTTACTCGCCGGGTTCCCGTCCCTAGAGCGGTCTGTTGATCGGTTATTCTTCGTCTTCTGCTTCGTTCTGGTTGGCGGCCTGGGCTTTCGCCAGCTTGTCGGCGCGCAGCGCATCGCGGATCAGGTCGTCGGTCAGAATGAGCTTCGCATCGCTAAGCGCCGTGAAGGGAATGGTGACCTTCTGCTCTTCCCCATAGGCAACCTGGTCACGCTCGAGCGTGAAACCATCTGCGCCTGCTTCGACGATCTTGCCGCGGAAGCGCTTGCGATTGTCGATCAAGATCGACGTCTCGCATTTTACAAGGTGGCCCTGCCAGCGGACGAAATCGGATTTCCGCACCATCGGACGGTCGATGCCGGGCGAAGACACTTCCAGATGATACTCTTTATCGATCGGATCTTCCACATCGAGGACGGGAGAAATCGCCATCGAGACTTCTTCGCAATCCTGAACCGACATCGTGCCGTCGTTGCGTTCGGCCATAACCTGCATCGTCGCGCCGTTCTGGTTCAGCATACGGACGCGGATAAGCCTAAAGCCGATGCCGACGAGAACGGGTTCGATGATATCGGCAAGACGCTGGTCGAGCCCTGTTTCGGTAATCAGCCGCGGCTCAAGTTCGTTGTCTGCGTTTGTCATGTCCGACAAGCGGTGCGCTCCTCGCAATTTCATGCTGTTTAAGCGATCGCGGTAATAAAAAAGAGCGGGTCCTTGCGGCCCACTCTTCATCAAGCGATCAAGAATTTGAGAGGCATATAGTCGGGTTTTTCCGAAATTGCAAGGTCTGCGACCGATTCGGCCAATTCGCTTCCGGCGACGTGAACAGGCCTATGGCCAGTGCCGGTCTTGCGCATATATTGCCGTTGGCGCGCAATAACAAAAGCGGGAGAAATCGTGGCCTACACTTCGTCGACATTGGCGCCTTTGCGCCACGATACCTACCGCACCATCTGGTTTGCGAGCCTTTCCTCGAATTTCGGCGGCCTGATCCAGGCGGTTGGCGCCGCCTGGATGATGACGACGATCACCGCCTCGGAGGACATGGTCGCGCTGGTGCAGACCTCGACGGCGCTGCCGATCATGCTGTTTTCGCTGATATCGGGCGCTCTGGCCGACAATTATGACCGCCGCCGGGTCATGCTGACGGCGCAGTGCATGATGCTCACCGTCTCTGCGCTGCTGACGGCCTCAGCCCTTCTCGGCTGGATCACGCCCTGGCTGCTGCTCTTCTTCACCTTCCTGATCGGCTGCGGCACAGCGCTCAACAATCCCTCCTGGCAGGCCTCGGTCGGCGACATGGTGCCGCGCGCCGATCTGCCGGCTGCGGTCACGCTGAACAGCATGGGTTTCAACATCACCCGCAGCGTCGGCCCGGCAATCGGCGGCGTCATCGTGGCGGCTGCCGGCGCGGCCGCGGCCTTCGCGGTGAACACGCTGAGTTACCTCGCCTTGATTTATGCCCTGCTGCGCTGGCGGCCAGCCGCGCCCGTCTCGACCCTGCCGCGGGAGGCACTCGGCAGCGCCATCTTCGCCGGCCTGCGTTATGTCTCGATGTCCCCCAATCTCGAAAAGGTCCTCGTCAGAGGACTGCTCTTCGGCATCGGCGCCAGCTCGATCCTGGCGCTGCTGCCGGTCGTCGCCCTCGATCTCGTTGCCGGCGGGCCGCTGACCTATGGTTTCATGCTCGGCGCCTTCGGCATTGGCGCGATCGGCGGCGCGGTGCTGAATGCCAGGCTTCGCGAGGTGCTTTCCAGCGAGATGATCATCCGCCTCTCCTTTGCCGGCTTTGCACTGAGTGCCGTCATCGCAGCCTTCAGCCCGAGTGCCGTCCTCACCTCTGCCGGGCTGCTCGTCTCCGGCGCCTGCTGGGTCTCCGCACTTTCGCTCTTCAACACTATCGTTCAGCTTTCGACGCCGCGCTGGGTGGTCGGCCGTGCGTTGTCGCTTTATCAGACCGTCACCTTCGGTGGCATTGCCGGCGGCAGCTGGCTGTGGGGCGTCGTCGCCGATCGCTATGGCGTTGCCGATGCGCTGCTGATGTCATCCGTCGTCATGCTGCTCGGCATCGCCATCGGCCTGCGATTTTCGATGCCTGCCTTCGCCTCGCTCAACCTCGACCCGCTGAACCGCTTCACCGAGCCGGCTCTCAGTCTCGACATCACGCCACGCAGCGGGCCGATCGTCATCCAGGTCGATTACGAGATCGGAGATGACGACCTTGCCGAGTTCATGGAGTTGATGGGCGAGCGCCGCCGTATCCGCATCCGCGACGGCGCCCGCAACTGGGCGCTGATGCGTGATCTCGAAAATCCCAGCCTTTGGACGGAAACCTACCATACGCCGACCTGGGTCGAATACATAAGACACAACCAGCGGCGCACGCAGGCCGATGCCGAAAACACCGACAGGCTTCGTGCGCTTCACCGCGGCGAAGGTGCGCTGCATGTCCACCGCATGATCGAACGCCAGGCCATTCCACCAGGTGACGACGTCTTTCACAAGGCGCCGATCGATCTGCATCATTGAGATCAGCTATGCATAGATCAAGCATGTACAAATTCAGGCTCGCCCGCACGTCCGATCTTGCTGCCATCGTCCGGCTTCTGGCCGATGACGATCTCGGCGGCACCAGGGAGATCGTTTCGGATCCCGTCGACGCGCGTTATCTCTCGGCCTTCGCGGCGATCGAGACGGACGCCAATCAGCTTCTGGCCGTCGCAACCGATGCGGCCGATCGGGTCGTCGGCTGCCTGCAGCTGAGTTTTGTTCCCGGTCTTTCGAGGACGGGCATGTGGCGCGGCCAGATCGAAAGCGTGCGTGTCGCAAGCGATCTTCGCGGCTCAGGCCTCGGCTCGCACTTCATCGAATGGGCGATCGCCCAATGCGCCGAGCGTGGCTGTGGCCTCGTGCAGCTGACATCGGACAAGACGCGGGGGGATGCGATCCGCTTCTACGAGAAGCTCGGTTTCGTCGCCAGCCATGAAGGTTTGAAACGCACTCTCTGAAGCCGGTTACTTCAGCTTGCCCTTCATCGTGGCCTCCGGAAAACATGTCGGCTTCATGCCGTTCTTTGCCTGCCACTGGCCGATCGAGCGCCGCGTCTTGTAGCCCGGCAGGCCGTCGGAACCGCCGACATCATAGCCCTGCCGTTCCAGCGCCTTCTGCATGGCGGCGACGTCCGAGCGCAGCATCTTGCCGACATCGCCCCATCTGCCCTGGAAGGCGGTGCCATTATAGGCGATCCGGTCGGCGAGATTGCCGATATAGAGCGCGTAGAGATCGGAATTATTATATTCCTTGATGATGTAGAAATTCGGGGTGACGATGAATTCCGGTCCGTCGCGGCCGGCCGGTACCAGCATCATGCCCTCAGCCTTCATCTCGCCTGAGGGAAAGCCCTTGCCGGAGATGCGGTCGATGCCGAGCGAGGCCCAGTGCGACAGCGGCTTTGCCAGATCGGGTCCCTCCTGTGCGCAGGAGACCGCCTCCGGTATCGACACCTCGAAGCCCCAGTCGCGGCCGCGCTGCCAGCCTTTTTTGACCAGGTAATTGGCGATCGAGGCGAGCGTATCCGGCACCGAGGTCCAGATATTGCGGTGACCGTCGCCATCGAAATCCACCGCATATTTCAGATAGCTGGTCGGCATGAATTGCGGCTGGCCGAGTGCGCCCGCCCACGAACCCTTGAAATTGGCAGGTGTGACGTCGCCGCCGTCGAGAATATGGAGTGCGGCCACCAGCTCGGTGCGGAACATCTCCTTGCGCGTCGACATGAAGGCCTTGGTCGCCAGCACCTCGATCGCCGAATTCGGGATCTTCGCCGCACCGAAGCCCGTCTCCCGGCCCCAGATAGCCAGCACGATCGAGCCCGGCACGCCATAAGTCTTTTCGATCCGCTTCAGCGTCGAGCCATATTGGGCGGCAAAGCCGCGTCCCGTTGCGGCAAGCTTCTTCAGTTGGTCTTCGTTGAAATAGGGAGCGGGCGAGGAAAACTCGGCCTGCGTCTGCTTCTGTTCCTTCGGCGGCGGGAAGCCCGGCGGAGCGAGATCGGGCAGGCTCCAGTTCAGCGTGATGCCAGAGAAAGCTGCTTGAAAGACCTTCTCCGAAATGCCGTTGGCCTTCGCCTCCGGCCAGAGGTCGCTCTGCACCCATTTCTCGAACAGCGCCTCGACATCGGCTTTCGAAGTGGCCGCGTAACAGGAGAGGGGCAAGAGAGCTGCCGCCAACGCGAGTGCGAATATCCCCGTGCTCTTCGGCATAGACAAGCCTCTCATATCACCGTCCGCGCCCGAAGTGCCGCCGCAAGCGTGCCCTCGTCGAGATAGTCGAGTTCGCCGCCGACCGGCACGCCATGCGCCAGCCGTGTGATCTTCACGTCGAGCCCCTGCAACTGATCGGTGATGTAATGCGCCGTCGTCTGTCCCTCGACTGTGGCGTTGACCGCGATGATCAGTTCCCGGATGCCGCCTTCGCCGACCCGGTCGATCAGGCCGCGAATATTGAGATCGTCAGGACCGACCCCGTCGAGCGGTGACAGCGTGCCGCCGAGCACATGATAGGCGGCGTTCATCGCGCCTGCCCGCTCCAGCGCCCAGAGATCCGATACGTCCTCGACGACAATGATGACGGATTGATCGCGTTGCGTGTCGGTGCAGACAATGCAGGGATCGACCGTATCGACATTGCCGCAGCGCGAGCAGATCTTCACCTTGTCATAGGCCTCGCCCATCGCATTCGACAGCGGGCCGAGCAGCTGGTCCTTCTTCTTGATCAGATGCAGTGCCGCCCGGCGCGCCGAGCGCGGCCCGAGGCCCGGCACCTTCGCCAGAAGCTGGATGAGTTTTTCGATTTCGGGGCCGGTGACTCGTTTTGCCATGCGCCGTTCTTAGCTGATATGGAACGGAAACGGAATCGCGGAAGGATTGCCCGTCTCATGAAAATCCTGGCCTTGTGCACCGGCAATCCCGAAAGACTGCCCGGCAAGAGCTACAAGACCGGCATCTTCAAACAACCCGTCAATGGCGCGGTGATGATCGATGATGAAGGTCTTGTCGGCGATGCGATCTGCAACCGCAAACACCATGGCGGCGTCGACCAGGCTGTTTATGTCGAGGGATCGCTGACACTCGACTGGTGGAGCAGGGAGCTCGGCAGGCCTTATGAGCCCGGCACTTTCGGCGAAAACATGGTGATATCGCATCTCGACAATCGCGACGTCGCAGTCGGCGACCGTTTCGTCGCCGGCGATTTCGTCCTCGAAGTCACGTCATGCCGCATTCCCTGCGCCACCTTCGCGGCCAGGATGGCCGATCCGACATTCGTCAAGCGCTATACGGACGCCGCCCGTCCCGGCATCTATTGCCGCGTCATCAAAGGCGGTGTGGTCGAGGCCGGAATGCCGGTCGACCATCGGCTCTTTACGGGAGAGAAGGTGACGATGCCGGAGCTGATGAAAACCCTTGGCCGGCGGCTTTCGGAGGCGGACTGGGCGCGATATCTCGCCTCACCGATCCACTACAAGCTGAGAGCGTTGTTGGAAGCCGGGCGCTGACCACTGGGCATAGGCGGCGTATAGATCAAAACGGCAGCTTGAAGCCGGGCGGGATCGGCAGGCCGGCCGTCAGTGCCTTGGTCTTTTCGGCGGCCAGCGCCTCGGCCTTGTCCTTGGCGTCCTTGTGGGCGGCGACGATCAGGTCCTCGAGAATCTCGACGTCGTCTTCCTTGAACAGCGACGGGTCGATCTTCAGGCTCTTCAGCTCGCCCTTGCCCGTGATGATGACGGTGACGAGCCCGCCGCCCGCCTTGCCTTCGGCCGTGAGCTCGGCGATCTCCGCCTGCATCTGCTCCATCTTGGCCTGCATTTCCTTGACTTTGCCCATCATGCCCATGATGTCGCGCATCGTCTCGCTCCTTCTTGAAACCTCAGAATTCTATGTCGTCGCCCGGCAGGATGTCACCTTCCTCGGATTCGGCGGCGGCCGGCGGCGTCGCCTCGCCTTCCTCCTCCGGTTCGGGCGCCCGTACGCGCACGTCAATGATCTTGGCACCGGGGAAATGCGCAAGGATTGCCGCTACGTCAGGGTCCTGGCGCGCGTCGATCACATGCTGTTCCCGGGTCCTGGCCTCCGCTTCGACAAGCGTCGGCTGGCCCTCGTCGCGGCTGAGGCTGACGATCCAGTGGATGCCGGTCCATTCCTTCAGTTTGACGGCAAGCTCGTTGAGCAGTGTCGTCGGCGCACCGGGAGCCAGGCTGACGTCGAGCCGGCCGGCTTCGATCCGCACGGGGCGCAGGAAGGTGCGCACCATCGCCTTCAGCTTCGGATCGCGTTTCTCGGTGGCGAGGTTGACGATATCATTGACCGTATTGACCGGGACGAGCGGCTTCAGGGCTTCCGCCGGTTTTGGCTCGATCCGCCCGACAGACATCGTCTCGGGCTGGCTGCTCGGCACGGCACGCAGCATCGCCACCGGCGCCGAAGGCTGTGGCGGGCTCGGTGCGGCTTCCGCGGCGCGCGCCGCGACACTATTCTGATAGGGCCGCATCCTCGGGTGCCGGCAGATGCGCGGCATGTGCAAGCCGGATCAGCACCATCTCGGCGGCCCCTGCCGTCCGCGACGAGCCTTCCGTTTCCGGAATGCCCTTCAGCAGCATCTGCCAGATGCGCGACAGCGTCGTCACCGCAACGCCCTTGGCGAATTCCGCCGCCTTGGTGCGCTCGACCTCGCTGAGCGAAGGATCGTTTGCCGCATCCGGCACATATTTCAGCCGCGTCACCAGATGGGTGAAATCGGCAAGGTCGGTCAGCACCACCACCGGATTGGCGCCGGCTTCGTATTGGTTCTGGAACTCGCCGAGTGCGGCGGCCACATCGCCTTTGACGATATGCTGGAAGAGATCGACGATCCGGGCGCGATCGGCAAGGCCGAGCATGCCGCGCACGGCTTCCGCCTGCACGACGCCCGCGCCATGGGCGATCGCCTGGTCGAGCAGCGACAGGCCGTCGCGCGCCGAACCTTCGGCAGCACGCGCGATCATCGCCAGCGCGTCGGCTTCCGCCTCGATGCCTTCCTTGGCGGCGATCGTCGTGAACAGCCCGACGAGATCGGAGGCGCTGATGCGGCGCAGGTCGAAACGCTGGCAGCGCGATAGCACGGTGATCGGCACCTTGCGGATTTCGGTGGTGGCGAAGATGAACTTCACATGCTCCGGCGGCTCTTCCAGCGTCTTCAACAGGCCGTTGAAGGCCTGCGTCGACAGCATATGCACTTCGTCGATGATATAGACCTTGTAGCGCGCCGA
Source organism: Rhizobium sp. P1_B8 (assembly GCF_056406515.1). Lineage (NCBI taxonomy): Bacteria > Pseudomonadati > Pseudomonadota > Alphaproteobacteria > Hyphomicrobiales > Rhizobiaceae > Rhizobium > Rhizobium sp. P1_B8. Next base: position 82,547 of record NZ_JBFTZZ010000006.1, read on the forward strand.
AACCGGGCGGTATCGCACTTGCTCGATGATCTCGCGGATATCGTCGATACCGGTATGGGAGGCGGCATCCATCTCGATCACGTCGACATGCCGGCCTTCCATGATCGCCTGGCAGTGCTCCCCCGGCGTGCGAAGGTCGATCGTTGGCTTGTCGATTTCCGATGTCTTGTAGTTCAGCGCCCGCGCCAGGATGCGCGCCGTCGTCGTCTTGCCGACACCGCGCACACCCGTCAGCATGTAGGCTTGCGCAATGCGGCCGGTTTCGAAGGCGTTGGTGAGGGTACGGACCATCGGCTCCTGGCCGACCATCAAGTCCGTGAAATCCTTGGGGCGGTATTTGCGAGCCAGCACCCGGTATCCGGTGCCCGTCGAGGCGGCATCTTTTGATTGTCGCTCGGTGTCGCTCATCGCCCTGCTTGTCGCCCGGATCGTCGGGCACTTCGTGGAGAGAAGGTGGGAGGCTGGCACGATGACCCGTGCCGGGCTCGTTAGGGCTGCTTCCTTCCGGACCTGACCCGGTTGGCGAGTGGCTCGTCCACCACCAACCTCCCGGATGCACATATCGGCAATATCGTCATCAAAAGCAAGCCAACATGCAAAAAAACTGCTAGTCGTTGGAAAACATGAGGAGAATGCCCTTTGAAAGGTTTCGCGCTCGACCCTCGGCTGGAAAACGACAGCGTCAGCATCATGGTCACCGGTCTCTGCGATCTGAGATTGTCGAGGGATGCCCGCTGGCCCTGGCTCATTCTCGTGCCGCGCCGGGCCGGTATCACGGAAATCTTCGAGCTGACGCCGCTCGACCAGGTGCTGCTTGCCTTCGAGACGGAGCTGGTCGCCAAGGCGCTGAAGGAGATCACCGGCGCGACAAAAATCAATGTCGGGGCTCTTGGCAATATCGTCCGCCAGCTTCATGTTCATATCATTGCCCGCTTCGAAGGCGATGCGAACTGGCCGGGTCCCGTCTGGGGCTTCGGGCGCGCGGAGCCCTACGAGGACGGAAAGAGAGACGAATTTATAGCGAAGCTGCGGGAAGCCCTTTCATCATGAGTCATTCGCTTTTCGATTCGGATGTGCCGCATCCGGAACCCAGCAATCTCACGGCCTTTGCCGCCAACGACCTCAATCGTGATTCCGAACATCGCGATGAACAATCCGTCGAAAAGGCGCTGGCAAAGGAAGGCACCCATATCTTCGCCTTCGCGGGGGATAAGCTGGTGCTGAAGCATGACGGCCAGGTGCTCGACCCGCTCTTTGCCCGCTATGAGCTGCAGGGATTGCAGCCGGATTGGGATGAAACGGTGCTTCTCGGCTACCGCAAGACCGGCGAGCCGCGCCTTGCCGTTCCCGTCGGCATCGATGTCGACGACCTCACCAGCCAGTACAAGCCTGCCGACGGCCGCACGCTGTTTCGCGAAATGCTGATCGACGAAGTGTTGCTCGGCGAATTCGCCCAGGCCGCAAGCCTCATCCGCTGGAACGGCGACAATCGCTTCTGCGGCCGCTGCGGCTCAGCGATGGAGATCCACATCGGCGGCTACAAGCGCGTCTGCGCCGCCTGCGAGCACATGATCTTCCCCCGAACCGACCCCGTGGTCATCATGCTGACGATCGATGAGCAGCGCGACCTCTGCCTGCTCGGCCGCAGCCCGCATTTCGCGCCCGGCATGTATTCTTGTCTTGCCGGCTTCCTCGAACCCGGCGAGACCATCGAGAACGCCGTGCGTCGCGAAACGCTGGAGGAATCGGGCATCCGCACCGGCCGCATCCGCTACCACGCCTCGCAGCCCTGGCCGATGCCGCATTCGCTGATGATCGGTTGTTACGCCGAGGCGAAATCCACCGAAATCAGCCGCGATGAGACGGAACTGGAGGATTGTCGCTGGTTTACCCGCGAGGAAACGATCGAGATGCTGGAACGCCCGAGCGCGACAGGCAAGGCCTCGCCGCCGAAAGGGGCGATCGCCCACCGCCTGATGCGTGACTGGGTGGAGTGGAAGCGGTAGCGCCATGCCGGTCGCCCGCTCGGAACGGCTGCTGACGCTGCTCCAGACGCTCCGGCGTTACCGGCGGCCGGTGACCGGCTCGGTGCTCGCTGAGGAGACCGGTGTCAGCCTGCGCACGCTCTATCGCGATATTGCCAGCCTGCAGGCCCAGGGTGCGATGATCGAAGGCGAAGCCGGCATTGGCTATGTGCTGAAGCCCGGTTTCATGCTGCCGCCGATGATGTTTTCCGAAGAAGAGCTGGAGGCATTGGTGCTTGGCTCGCGATGGGTCGCCCGCGCCGCCGAGCCGCGCCTTGCCGGCGCCGGCGCCGACGCGCTGGCCAAGATTGCCGCCGTCCTGCCGGCCGATATGCGAGAGATGATCGATTCGGCAGCGCTTTTCGTCGGCCCTAAACGCAGGGATGAGGACAAGGCCGATGTCTCGGCCATCCGCAAGGCGATCCGCTTGGAACGTATCCTCGAACTGCATTATGGCGACGAGCAGGGCCGTATTTCGCGCCGCCGCGTCTGGCCTTTCGGGCTCGGCTATTACGAGCATGTGCGGGTCCTCATGGCCTGGTGCGAACTGCGCCAGGATTTTCGGCATTTCCGCACCGATCGCATCATCGATATGGCGTTGCATGAGGGGCGTTATCCGCGCCGCCGCACGGTGCTCCTCAAGGAATGGCGCGAGACGCAGGACGTGCCGATGGAGAACTGAACGCTGCTGCCATAAACTGTCAGCAGATGGAGTTATTATCAGTGCCAATCCACCAGGAAGGAGTACTGATCATGGTAACGCCTCCAGCCATTCATTTCACCAACGACCGTTTTGCGGCCGAGGCCTTTGCCGATGTCATTTCGGCCGAGACTTTTGCCGATGTTCGCCAGTCAGCGCCGTCCGGCCTGCTGGACCTGGTCATGAACATTTTCCGATTTCGCAGAGGAGACCGCACCGGCCTCGACCTTGAAGCGACACCGGATTACTTGAAGCGCGACCTCGGCTTCATCGACGGACGCGACCCGCGCTGCGAGGACCGTTTTCCGCTCTAAAGCATATCGCGCAAAAGTGTGCAGCGGTTTTGCGACAACGACATGCGCGACCGCTTTGGGCCGCCCATCCTTATCAACACTCTGCCCGACGAGAACGGGGCGTTGCGATCGCAACGCCCTCGGTAATCTGCTGCCATAATCTGTCAGCAGACGAGATCTCTCGCGGCGCCATTCTTAAATAACGGGAGAACCGAAATGACCAGCCCCAATCTCATCATTCTTTACGTCAAGGACCCCGGTGAAAGCGCCAGTTTCTACCGGAACCTGCTCAATCGCGAACCGGCCGTGGAGGCGCCGAATTTCGTCGCTTTTCCGCTTGAGGGTGGCTTCACGCTCGGTCTCTGGCGGCGCAGCAAGGTCGAACCGCAGCCTTCCGCCATCGGCAATCGAGGCGAAGTGGCCTTCATGGTCGAGGGAGAAAATGCTGTCGCCAGACATTATGAGGACTGGCGACAGCGCGGCCTGCCGATCGCCCAGGAACTGACCGAACTGGATTTTGGTCCGACCTTCGTCGTGCTCGATCCGGATGGGCATCGGCTGCGTGTCTGTGAGCCGGATAAATAATTAAGGCGACTTGCGGGGCTTACCTTACAGCTGGCCTCGCATCGCATGCCCCTTGTAGACGCCGAGGATGCGGACTTTCTCGGAAAAGAAACGCAGTTCCTCCAATGCCCGGCGCACGTTCGGATCGTTCGGATGGCCTTCGATATCGGCGTAAAACTGCGTCGCCACGAATTTTCCGCCGAGCTGGTAGCTTTCCAGCTTCGTCATGTTGATGTTGTTGGTGGCAAAACCGCCGAGCGCCTTGTAGAGCGCGGCCGGAATGTTGCGGACGTTGAAGACGAAGGTGGTGACGACCTTTTCTTCCGCCGAATTCCGCTGCGCCCATTCCTCGTCGCGGGACAGGACGACGAAACGGGTGACATTGTTTTCGGTATCCTCGACATTTTCGGCAATGATCTCGAGCCCGTAGAGATCGGCGGCAAGGCGTGGTGCCAAGGCGGCCATCGAGCGGTCGCCGGTTTCCTTGACGAGTTTTGCCGCCCCTGCCGTATCGCCGGCGATCACCGGTTTCCAGCCGTTGGCGCGAACGATCTTCCGGCACTGGCCGAGCGCGTGGATATGGCTGTGCACCGTGCGGATCTCGTCCTTGGTGACACCGGGCAGCACCATCAGCTGGAAGCGGATCGGCATGAAATATTCGCCGATAATGTGCAGCCGCGACTCCGGCAGCAGATGGTGGATATCGGCGACGCGCCCGGCAATCGTGTTCTCGATCGGGATCATCGCGATATCGGCGTCGCCGTTGTCGACCGCCGTGAACGCATCCTCGAAGGTCTGACAGGGCAGCGGCTCCATGGTCGGAAACATGTCGCGGCTGGCCATATCGGAATTGGCGCCGAATTCGCCCTGGAAGGCGATCCTGTTGGTCTTGATGTTCATGATGGTTCCGTCAGTTCGACTTTGCGGAGAGGATGCGCCGCGCTTTTTCGAGGTCGGCCGGAGTATCGACACCGAGCGGAACCGTGTCAACGATCTCGGCGTCGATGCGCATGCCGGCTTCCAGCGCCCGTAGCTGCTCCAGCGATTCGCGCTTTTCGAGCGTCGAAGGACCGAGCGAGACGAACTGTTCGAGCGCCGCCCGCCGATAAGCATAGAGGCCGATATGGTGGTAGAGCGGCCCTTGGCCGTAAGGGGCCGTTGCCCGCGTGAAGTAGAGCGCGTGCAGCCGGGCGTCGGAAATCGGCGAGCCGACGATCTTGACGATGTGCGGCGCGGTCTTGTCCTCCTCATTGTCGATTTCGGTTGTCAGCGTTCCGATATCGACCGCCTCGTTCTCGAGAGGGCGCAAAGCCGCGCGCACCGTTTCGGGATCGATCGTCGGCAGATCGCCCTGGACGTTGACGATGATTTTCGCCTTTCCGTCCGGATCGACTTTCTTCAGCGCCTCAAAGATTCGATCAGAACCCGATTGGTGGTCTACGCGGGTCATGACGACTTCGAAGCCGGCGGCGGCGACGGCATCGAACACTCGATCATCGTCGACGGCGACGACAACGCGGCCGATGGCTGCCTCCCTAGCGCGTAGCGCCACCTGGACGATCATCGGCAGGCCGCAAATATCGGCGAGCGGCTTGCCAGGAAGCCGGGTGGAGGCCATGCGCGCCGGGATCAATACGAGCACGCCGTCTAAATTTGAATCACTCATTGTTCGGGCCTTCTATTCCGGGCTGAAAAGTGTCAAAAAGTCTCACGCACAAGACCATTTAGACAGTTGCAACGATCAACCAAAAGACATAGGTTCCGCGCGATTTCAAGATGGTCCGGTTTATGGTCTGCCGGCTGCAAGGGGAGCATTGCAGATGAATTCATACGTCAATACGGCCGTGGGGGCGCTGCTCGGAACGATTTTCGTTCTGATGTCGGTCTCCATCGCGTCCGAAGGGATCTTCCATTCCGAAGCACCGGAAAAGGAAGGTTTCGCGATCGTTGCCGAAGAAGCGCCCGCCGCTGGTGGTGAGGCTGCGCCTGCCGTTGCTGTTCCGATCGCGCAATTGCTCGCTTCTGCAGATGCCAAGGCCGGTGAAACGGTCTTCAAGAAGTGTCAGGCCTGTCATGACGGCACCAAAGGGGGACCGAACAAGGTCGGTCCCAACCTCTTTGGTGTCGTAGATCGCCCGATCGCCTCGCATGAAGGCTTCGCCTATTCCGCTGCCATGAAGGATTTCTCCAAGGGCAGCAGCGAGAAGTGGACTTTCGAATTTCTCAACAAGTTCCTGCTGGCGCCGAAAAAGGACGTTCCGGGCACCGCCATGGGCTTCGCCGGTCTGGCGAAGGATCAGGACCGCGCCAACGTCATTCTATACCTGCACACGCTCGCCGATTCGCCGGTGCCGCTGCCGGATCCGAACGCCGCAACGCAGTGACGTGGCAGACAATCGCATGACATCGAAGCCCGGCCCGCAAGCCGGGCTTTTCGTTGTGCAGAGAGCCGCTTAAAGCATGTCGCGCAAAACTGTGCAGCGGTTTTGCGCTAACGACATTACGACGCGCTTTAGGCGCCGAGGAAATAGGCCCAGAGCGAGACCGTGATGGCGCCGAGCGCCGTCGTCACCGTGATCGTCGAGGCGGCGAGGCTGTGACCGACGCCGAAGCGATTGGCAATCAGCCAGGCGTTGACGCCTGTCGGGACGGAGGAAGTCAGCACGATCGCTGCCGTCCATTCGGGACTGAGACCGAGGAGATGGCTCGCCGCCCACACGCAGCCGGGCAGCAGCAGCAGCTTCAAGGTCGAGGTGACGCTGGCGATGCCGAGATTGCCGGAGACGCCGTATCTCTCCAGCGCCATGCCAAGCGATATCAGCGCCGCCGGACCGGCAATGCCGGCGATCTGCCCGACGACCGTTGCCACCGTCGTCGGCATGGTGAGACCGGAAAGGTGCATTGCCATGCCGGCCGCAAGCCCGATCACCAGCGGGTTGCGCACGAGATTGACCGCGATCTGGCGAAGCACGAGCACCATGCTGCGATCGCTTTTGCCGGCGATCTTGCGCTCGGCATGCTCCATCAGGACCGTGCCGGCGACCATCATCACCGGCAGATGCACGGCAAGCAGGATCGACAGCGCCACCAGCCCTTCGTCGCCGACGGTTCGCTCGACCAGCGGCAGGCCGATGAAAATATTGTTGGCGAAGGCCGAGGAAACGCCGGCCAGCACGCCGATCCGTTCGTCGCGGCCGAAGAGGCGTGTGGCCGCGATATGGCCGGCCGTCCAGGTGATGGCAACGCCGGAAAAATAGACGATCCAGAGTCGGAAGGGCGAGGCGCCATGAAAATCCGCCTCGGCGATGGTGCGGAAGAGCAGAAGCGGCACGGCGATCTTGAAGACGAATTCGCTGAGCGCTTCGCCGACATTCGACGCCATCAATCCGCTGCGGACGATCACCCAGCCGATGAGAATCAGGATGAAGATGGGAAGGACGTCGAGAATGATGGCTGACATGGGGGAGGCTGCTCTGCGCGGGGGAGTATTCGACGTCTACAGCGCCGCGCGTCTTTTCGAGAGCCGCAAAGGACGCTGTAGCACTTTGAATTGCTGCATAATTCCTTAAATCGATTCCGATTTAAGGAATTATGCAGTAGCAGCAAACCGCTTGGATTGAAAAGGCAATCGCCGTCCAATCAGGCGCATCGGCAAAACAAAAAAAGCGGGCATAGCCCGCTTTTCCGCTCCGGTCTTGCCGGAAACCCGGATCACGAAGCTGCCAGTTCATCCGTGGTCAGCGTCGCGCCGGTAAGATCGAAGGGATCATCCCTCGTGCGCCCGGCTGCAACTGAAAGCTGCTCATGCCGGTCTTCTTGCGAGTATTTCTAGATTTGGAAGATGACAGGGGCATGACGAATAGGCGGCACTTTTGCGAAGAAATAGATGCGCCATCCACCATTTATCCTTCCAAACCGCGGAAATTTCGCTAAGACCAAACCCCGGCTATCACAAATCCGGGACCCCCCATTTCATGACAAGATTCGATGTTCTGACAGTCGGCAACGCAATCGTGGATATCATTGCCCGTTGCGACGACCAGTTCCTCATTGACAACCAGATCACCAAGGCGGCGATGAACCTCATCGATGCCGAACGCGCTGAACTCTTGTACTCGCGCATGGGACCGGCGCTCGAAGCCTCCGGCGGCAGCGCCGGCAACACGGCGGCGGGCGTGGCTAACCTCGGCGGCAAGGCTGCCTATTTCGGCAATGTCGCCGAAGATCAGCTCGGTGATATCTTCGCGCACGACATCCGCGCCCAGGGCGTCCACTACCAGACCCGGCCCAAGGGCACCTTCCCGCCGACGGCACGTTCGATGATCTTCGTCACCGAGGATGGCGAGCGCTCGATGAACACCTATCTCGGCGCTTGCGTCGAGCTCGGCCCGGAAGACGTCGAGACCGACGTCGTGGCCAACGCCAAGGTCACCTATTTCGAAGGTTATCTCTGGGATCCGCCGCGCGCCAAGGAAGCCATCCTCGATTGTGCCCGCATCGCCCATGAAAACGGCCGCGAAGTGTCGATGACGCTGTCCGACAGTTTCTGCGTCGACCGCTATCGCGGCGAATTCCTCGATCTGATGCGCTCCGGCAAGGTCGATATCGTCTTCGCCAATCGCCAGGAAGCGCTGTCGCTCTACGAGACCGACGATTTCGAGGAGGCGCTGAACAGGATCGCCGCCGATTGCAAAATCGCCGCTGTGACGATGAGCGAGAATGGTGCCGTCATCCTGAAGGGCCGTGAGCGTTTTTACGTCGATGCGATCCGGATCAAGGAAGTTGTGGATACGACGGGTGCCGGCGATTTGTTCGCCTCTGGCTTCCTCTATGGCTACACCCAGGGACGTTCTTTGGAAGATTGCGGCAAGCTCGGTTGCCTGGCTGCCGGCATCGTCATCCAGCAGATCGGCCCGCGCCCGATGACCTCGCTTTCCGAGGCAGCCAAACGGGCGGGGCTTATTTGAAGGCTTCGCCAGGATAGGCGCCCCAGATCTCCGACTGCGCCACCCAGCCCGAGGCGCCGTCGGTTTCGGCGCGGCACCAGTCGCCGTTGCATTCGCCAATGGTGATCATCACGCCGGGTTCCAGCTTGGCGACGATCGAGGCGGAGGGCTGCGCCTCGCGGCGCAGATTGACATAGACGCCTTTGCCCTTGGTCTTCATCCACGGGGCGGCAATCGCCGCGCGTTGGCCGGACAGCAGCGACTGGTTGACCCAGCCTTCGGTGCCGTCGGCATCGCGGATGCGGCGCCAGTTGTCGTATTCCTGGATGATCTCCACCGGCAGGCCGGATTTCAGGTACATCCACGAAACGGCGTAATCCGTTCCCGGACCGATGCGCAGGTTGACGCGCTTGGATTTCAGCGTGACGAAGCGCGGCAACGGCAGTCCGCTTGGCCCCTTGGCCGCCTGCGCATGGGCGAATTCGACACTTCCCATGGATGCGGCCAGTGCGATGGCAAGGGCGAGGCAGGACTTCAGGACTTTGCTGCTCATGGAAGTTTCCGTTTGCTCGAATTCGCGGGCAGGCCCGGCCTGCTCGCGGTCCGGGCTTTGACATTCCCCGGCTGCACCGCGAGTTTTGTTTGTCTTCGCGTGCGGGTCTGGTAGAAAATGCCCGGAATGGGAAAATTATCACCCCTCTTGGTTAAAGACCTCTGAACAAGGCACCACAGGCAGCCATGACAGCGAAGAAAAAACCGAAGGTCTACATCACCCGCAAGCTGCCGGATGCCGTCGAAACCCGCATGCGTGAACTCTTCGACGCCGAGCTGAACATCGACGACGCGCCGCGTTCCGTTCCCGAGCTTATCGCCGCGGTCAAGACCGCCGACGTGCTGGTGCCGACCGTCACCGATCGCATCGACGCGGCGTTGATCGAGCAGGCGGGACCGCAGATGAAGCTGATTGCAAGCTTCTCCAATGGCACCGATCACATCGACGTCGAGGCGGCGGCGCGCAAGGGCATCACCGTTACCAACACGCCGAACGTCCTGACCGAAGACACCGCCGATATGACCATGGCGCTGATTCTCGCGGTGCCGAGAAGGCTCGGCGAAGGTGCGCGCGTGCTGACCGACAAGCCGGGTGAATGGGCAGGCTGGTCTCCCACCTGGATGCTCGGTCGGCGCATTCACGGCAAGCGAATCGGCATCGTCGGTATGGGCCGCATCGGCACGGCGGTGGCCCGCCGCGCCAAGGCTTTCGGCCTGTCGATCCACTATCACAACCGCAAGCGCGTCAATCCGGCTGTTGAGGACGAACTGGAGGCGACCTATTGGGAAAGCCTCGACCAGATGCTCGCTCGTGTCGACATCGTTTCGATCAATTGTCCGTCGACGCCGGCGACCTTCCACCTGATCTCGGCCCGCCGTCTGGCGCTGCTGCAGCCGACGGCCTATCTCGTCAACACCGCGCGCGGCGACGTGGTCGACGAAGCTGCGCTGATCAAATGCCTGAGGGAGGGCCGGATCGCCGGCGCCGGCCTCGACGTCTTCGAGAACGAGCCTGCCGTCAATCCGAAGTTGGTCAAGCTCGCCAATGAGGGCAAGGTCGTGCTGCTGCCGCATATGAGCTCGGCGACGATCGAAGGCCGCATCGACATGGGCGACAAGGTCATCATCAACATCCGCACCTTCATCGACGGTCACAGGCCGCCGAACCGCGTGCTGCCGGGTCGTTGAAAAACGCTGTAAATCAGGCGACGCAGATTGGAGGCGCAAGGACCTTGCGCATCTCGACGAATGTCGTCCTGGCAAAGCCGGGATGCGTCTTTTCGGCGGTTCTGGAAAATCCACAGGCGGCAAAGACGGCGTGATTGTCGGTGAGTTCGATCCGCGTTTCCAGCCGCAAAGCGTGAAGACCGAGCGCCGCAGCCGTTTCCTCGGCAATCGCCAGCAGCCGCTTGCCGAGGCCCTTGCCCTGCATCTCAGGCAGGACGGCGAGCTTGCCGACATAGAGACAATCGGCCTCCGGCCGCAGGAAGAGGCAGCCGATCAGCTTTTCGCCGTCGATGGCGACATGGCCGATCTCGGCCCTGGCCTTTTCGGCCAGTGACTCCGTCGTCAGCTTGAGCGCCGAAGATGGCGGGTCGATCCTGCCGTTCATCGAGGCGAAGGCGGAAAGGACGAGCGTCAGCAGTTCGTCCCAGCGCGTGAAGCTATGATCAAGACGAATAATCGTCATCCGGCTGGTCTTTGTGTTGTACGGCGTCGTTTGTAGCGAACCGTGTCGAAGCGGGCCGAGAGCGCGTCGTAGAGCAGCAACCGTCCGACCAGCGGTTCGCCGGTGACGGTGACGAGCTTGATCGCCTCCATCGCCATCATCGTGCCGATGACGCCTGTGAGCGCGCCGATGATGCCGGCCTCGGCGCAGGAGGGAATCAGACCCGCCGGCGGCGCTTCCGGAAACAGGTCGCGATATCTAGGGTTGGACGTTCCGTCCTCAGCCGTCTCATAGGGCTTGAGAACCGTCAGCGAACCATCGAAACGCCCGACGGCGCCGCTGACGAGCGGGATGCGCGCTTCTTCCGCCGCATCGGCGGCGGCATAACGCGTGTCGAAATTGTCGGAGCCATCGATCAGCAGATCGAAGCCGGAGAGCTGACGGCGGGCGGCCTCCGGGGAAAAGCGTTCCTCGAAGCGGATCAGTCGGACATGCGGATTGAGCCTGGCGATGGCGAAGGCGGCACTCTCCGTCTTCAGCTCGCCGATCGTGCCGGAATCATGGATCACCTGGCGCTGCAGGTTCGACAGCGACACCCGGTCGTCGTCGACGATACCGAGCGTGCCGACGCCGGCTGCGGCCAGATATTGCAGGACCGGTGCACCGAGGCCGCCGGCGCCGATCACCAGAACGCGGGCGGCTTTCAGTTTCTGCTGGCCGGCGCCGCCGATCTCGGGGAGCAGGATGTGGCGGTGATACCGCGCTATTTCTTCTGGGCTGAGCGGTTCCATGGCGCCGATGTTATCATGACGCCCGACGCCGGGAAAAGCCGCCTCCGTCATTCGAACACCCTTCCGTCGGAAACCGTGAAAAACTGCGCCCTGTCGCCGAGTGCTGAAAACATCGCGCGATCCGTTCCGGTCATGAAGGCCTGGCCGCCGAGCCCGTCGATAAGGTCGAACAGCGCGGCGCGTCTGTTCTCGTCGAGATGCGCTGCGATCTCGTCGAGCAGCAGGATCGGCGCATGGCCGGTGAGATTGCCGACGAGCCGCGCATGCGCAAGCACCAGGCCGACAAGCAGCGCTTTCTGCTCGCCGGTGGAGCAACGTTCCGCCTCCATCGCCTTTTCGCGGTGATGCACGATGAGATCGGCCCGGTGCGGCCCCTCGAGCGTGCGCCCTGCGCCGGCATCGCGGTAGCGGCTCTCTGCCAGCATCGCCGCGTAGTCATCCTCGAGGTCGACCGAGGGGCGCGAGAACTGACCGTCCATGAAGCCCGAGAGCTGCAGCGATGCCGAAGGGAAGGGCGAGCTCTCCCGTGTTTCCTCGATCAGCCGGGTCAGGAGGCCGAGCATCTCCTGCCGGGCGAGCGCCATGGCGATACCGAGGCTTGCCATCTGCTCCTCGATGCCGGCAAGCCAGGACGGATCGAAGCGGCCTTCGTCCAGCAATTTGTTGCGGCTGCGCATGGCGCGCTCGAAATCGCTGGCGCGGCGGCCATGAGCGGGATCGAGTGACAGAACCAGCCGGTCGAGAAAGCGGCGCCGGTCGGAGGAGGCGCCGGTAAAGAGCCCGTCCATCGCCGGTGTCAGCCAGAGAAGGCGCAGATGGTCGGTCAGTTCGTCCGCAGTCTTTGCCGTCGTGCCATTGATGCGCAGCCTGCGGGCGATGGACTCCTCGCTCGTTTCGATGCCGGTGCCGATCTCGACGTCGCCCTCCATGCCGTCGAGCGCGGCGAAGATCGAAAAGCCACCGGCGGCGCCGACGCGGGTAATATCGCCATAAGCCGCGCGGCGCAGGCCGCGGCCAGGCGAAAGCAGGGAGACGGCCTCCATGAGATTGGTCTTGCCGGCGCCGTTATCTCCCGTCAGTACGGCATGCCGACCGTCAAGGGTAAGGGCCGCCGCCGCATAGTTGCGGAAGTCTGTCAGCTTCAGACGGGAAAGAGAAACCTTGTGCGGCATCGAATGTCCGGAATCGTAAAGCGTGACAGCTAAGCCGAAGCGGCGCTGATGGCAAGGCTGGCAGCTTTTTGGCCGTGGGATCGTACCGTCGGTGCTGCCGCAAGTCAGGGACGCGGCGGCTGGCGGCACCCAGGACATATATTCCAGAGATCCCGTGACCGAAGTCCTGGTGTCCGACATCTTCCCGGTGTAACGGCAGCCATGACACTTTCGAAATTCTGCTAAAAATACAACCACCGGAGATGGTCTGACATCGCCAAGCCGATACTGTCGACAGTTATTGTCAATGCCTCCCAGCTCCGGATATTCAGGGTTTGCTGCCATCCTTTAAGGCTATTGACGTAACGTAAAGCCCAAAAAAAGTCGGTTGAATTTTGCAACTGCAGGGTTGAGTTATCTGGTGCAGACGATATGGTAAACGGAACGTTTATGTATGAGAGAGTGATGAAGTGCCAGATCCGGTTGATATTATCGTCGGTCGCAACGTCAGACAGTTTCGCGCCCTTCGCCGTGTTTCCCAACTTGAGCTTGGCGAAGCACTCGGACTGACTTTCCAGCAGATCCAGAAATACGAAAAGGGAACGAACCGCGTTTCCGCCAGCAAGCTGCATCAGATCGCGGTTTTTCTTGACGTTGAGATCTCTGCTCTTTTCGAGGGCGCCGGCATGTCACCATTCGGCAGCCGTGTCGAACTCAGCCCCGACGCCTATGCGCTTGCGCTGAGCTACGACAAGCTGAACTCACCGGCAGGCAAGGAAGCGGTCAAGACCATCGTCACCCTCATGACTGGCGAAGTGGCCGAAACCGCCGCTTGATTCCACGACAGCGCCAGGCATCTTTTCGAGAGCCGCAAGGACGCTCTAGCACTTTGAATTGCTGCATGATTTTAATCCTGCATCGGTTCCGATTTAAGAAGCTATGCAGCGGGCAATGGATTCCCACCGAAAGCACGACCTGTTCAAGGTCTGGATGATCTCGGACCGATGCGGGTGTACAGCGGTTTTGGAAGGACGGCGTGCCTCAAGGCGAAGACCGGGAAGCAGGTCGCCCGGTTCAGGTTCGATGCCGCGCGCTTCAGTGAATCTCGCATTCGTGCAGCGCCATCAGCAGATCGTCCTGCGTCTGGTGGCCGGCATGATAGAGGTCGATCGCGATGTTGGCGATTGAAAGGCCCTGCTGGCTGCGAAGCTTGATGTTGCGCTCGGCGCACCAGGTGTAGATGGCGCCGGCGAGAACGTCGACGTCTTCGGACTGAGAGGAAAAGGCTGGCGCCATGGTCGATACCCTTGGTTTGGTTGTCCCCCGCTAGAGCGCCGCGCTAAGGACGCTCTATCGCTTTGATTTGGTGCATAACCCCAAAAGGAGATTCCGATCTTCGGAGTTATGCGCTGACCGCAGAGACTGAATTCATTTGGAAAACTTGCAAGCGGCATCATCTGGCTGCGTTAACGCAAGTCGTCTTCCCGTCCGCCGCCGTATCGATCCGGGACAGATTGGCCGGCGCGGGCGGCGAATGTCGCAAATCAGGATTCCTGGAACAAAAAAACCGGAGACGTTTCCGTCCCCGGCTTTCAAAATAGGCGTGTCGATTGCGGCTCAGCCTTCGAAGAATTCCTTCATGCGGGCAAAGAAGCCCGTCGATTCCGGATTGTTCTCCTTGGAGGAAAGCTGCTCGAATTCCTGAAGCAGTTCGCGTTGGCGCTTGGTGAGCTTTTGCGGCGTCTCGATCTGGATCTGGATGTAGAGGTCGCCCGTCTGCACCGAACGCAGCACCGGCATGCCCTTGCCCTTGAGGCGGAACTGTTTGCCGACCTGCGTGCCCTCAGGCACGGTTACGCGCGACTTGGTGCCGTCAAGCGTCGCTACGTCGAAGGTTCCGCCGAGCGCGGCCGTCGTCATCGAGATCGGAACCGCGCAATAGAGATCGGCTCCGTCGCGCTGGTAGAATTCATGCGGTTTGACCGACAGGAAGATGTAGAGATCGCCCGCTGGTCCGCCGCGGGCGCCGGCTTCGCCTTCGCCCTGCAGCCGGATGCGCGTGCCGTCCTCGATACCGGCAGGGATATTGACCGAGAGCGAACGCTCTTCCGTCACCCGGCCCTGGCCGTGGCACTTCGGGCAGGGATCGGGAATGATCTGGCCGCGGCCATGGCAGGTCGGGCAGGTCCGCTCGATCGAGAAGAAGCCCTGTGCCGCGCGCACGCGCCCCGTTCCCTGGCAGGTGCCGCAGTTCTTTGGCTGCGTGCCGGGCTTGGCGCCCGAACCCGTACAGACGTCGCAGGTGATCGAGGTGGGAACGCGGATCTGCGCCGTCTTGCCGGAGAAAGATTCTTCCAGCGTTATTTCCATGTTGTAGCGAAGATCAGCACCACGCTCGCGGCCGCCCGACGAGCGCTGGCGAGCGCGCCCACCACCCATCATTTCGCCGAAGATATCCTCGAAGATGTCTGAGAAACCGCCGCCGGCAAATCCGCCTCCACCACCGCCCATACCGCCATGCTCGAAAGCCGCATGGCCATAGCGATCATAGGCCGCCCGCTTCTGCGGGTCCTTGAGCATCTCGTAGGCTTCGTTGATTTCCTTGAACTTCCGTTCGGCGTCCTTGTCATCCGGGTTTTTGTCCGGATGAAATTTCATCGCCAGTTTGCGGAAGGCGCTTTTCAGCTCTTTCTCGTCCGCCGACTTGGCTACACCCAGAGTTTCGTAAAAGTCCGCTTTTGCCATTAAGGATTAAACCCCGGAAATGGATTTTCCGGCTGCCATGGTGAGCAGCCGGATCAGGTGTTGAAGCATAACCACGCCGTCGCGGATTACGCGGACTTCTTGCGGTCGTCGTCCTTGATTTCCTCGTAGTCGGCATCGACGACATTGTCGCCGCCTTCCGCGGAGGCATCGCCAGCAGCGCCGCTTTCAGCCTGCTGTGCTTCATAGATCGCCTGGCCGAGCTTCATCGACACTTCCATCAGCGTCTGGGTCTTGGCCTTGATGTCGTCGGCATCGGGCTCCGACGCTTCCGACGCCGTCTTCAGCGCAGCGATCGCATCCGAGATCGCGGTGCGGTCGGCCTCGGAAACCTTGTCACCGTAATCCTTCAGCGACTTTTCCGAGGAATGGATCAGGCTTTCAGCCTGGTTCCGGGCTTCGACGGCCTCGCGGCGCTTCTTGTCTTCGGTGGCATGGGCTTCGGCATCCTTCACCATCTTCTCGATGTCGGCGTCGGAAAGACCGCCGGAAGCCTGGATGCGGATCTGCTGTTCCTTGCCGGTGCCCTTGTCCTTGGCCGAAACCTGCACGATGCCGTTGGCGTCGATGTCGAAGGTGACTTCGATCTGCGGCATGCCGCGCGGCGACGGTGGCAGACCAACGAGGTCGAACTGGCCGAGCAGCTTGTTGTCGGCAGCCATTTCACGCTCGCCCTGCGAAACGCGGATGGTCACGGCCTGCTGGTTGTCTTCGGCGGTCGAGAAGGTCTGGCTCTTCTTCGTCGGGATCGTCGTGTTGCGTTCGATCAGGCGGGTGAAGACACCACCTAGGGTCTCGATGCCGAGCGACAGCGGCGTCACGTCGAGGAGCAGGACATCCTTGACGTCGCCCTGCAGAACGCCGGCCTGGATGGCAGCACCAAGCGCCACCACTTCATCCGGGTTGACGCCCTTATGCGGCTCCTTGCCGAACAGCTGCTTGACGACTTCCTGTACCTTCGGCATGCGGCTCATGCCACCGACGAGAACCACTTCGTCGATTTCGGCAGCGGTGACACCGGCATCCTTGAGCGCTGCCTTGCACGGCGCGATCGTGCGCTGGACGAGATCGTCGACCAGGCTCTCGAGCTTGGCGCGGGTCAGCTTCAGCGTCAGATGCTTCGGGCCGGAGGCGTCGGCCGTGATGAACGGCAGGTTGATTTCGGTCTGCTGCGAGGACGAAAGCTCGATCTTTGCCTTTTCCGCAGCTTCCTTGAGGCGCTGCAGGGCAAGCTTGTCGTTCTTCAGGTCGATGCCGTTGTCCCTCTTGAACTCGGCAACGAGATATTCGACGAGACGCATGTCGAAGTCTTCACCGCCGAGGAAAGTATCGCCGTTGGTGGACTTCACTTCGAAGACGCCGTCGCCGATCTCGAGGATCGAAATATCGAAGGTGCCGCCGCCAAGGTCGTAGACGGCAATTGTCTTGCCTTCTTTCTTGTCGAGGCCGTAGGCGAGGGCTGCAGCGGTCGGCTCGTTGATGATGCGCAGAACTTCAAGACCAGCGATGCGGCCGGCATCCTTGGTTGCCTGGCGCTGCGCGTCGTTGAAATAGGCGGGAACGGTGATAACGGCCTTCTCGACCTTTTCGCCGAGATAGGATTCGGCGGTTTCCTTCATCTTCTGAAGGATCATCGCGGAAATCTGTGCGGGCGAATAGCCCTTGCCATTGGCTTCGACCCAGGCGTCGCCATTGTCGCCCTTGACGATGGTGAAGGGAACGAGGTGCTTGTCCTTCTCGACGGTCGGATCTTCGTAGCGGCGGCCGATCAGGCGCTTGACCGCAAAGAGCGTGTTCGTCGGGTTGGTGACTGCCTGGCGCTTGGCCGGCTGGCCGACGAGGCGTTCGCCATCATCGGAAAATGCCACCATGGAAGGGGTCGTGCGTGCACCTTCCGCATTCTCGATAACCTTCGCGTCCTTGCCGTCCATGACTGCGACGCAGGAATTCGTCGTTCCAAGGTCGATACCAATTACTTTTGCCATGTCATTCTCTCCTTGAAGCAAGCTGTCGGAACCCCGAGAAGGCATTTCCCTGACAGCCCCTTACGGGATGGGTCTACTTGCGATTACGCAATCGTGATTGCGGTGATGCGGCGTATATAAGGAGCGGTTTTCTGGACTGCAAGGCGAGAAATGCCCCGGAATCCAGCAAAACGAATGTGTTGCGTTCAATTTTTACAGTAGCCGGGAAAGAGGTCGCCCCATGTCCGGGAAGCGGCCGATTTTTAGAGCATGTCGCGCAAAACTGTGAAGCGGTCTTGCGACGACGACATGCGTAAAACGAAGACCTAAAGCGCGAGGAGCGATTCTGAAAGATCGCGATGCGCTTTAGAGCATCGGGCTTGTGTTGGACGTGCAGCAAAGATCTCACTGGCCCATGATCAGATCGAGCAGCGTCGTGCGCCGCGGCTGGACAGAAGAGGTTGTCTGCGCGCCTCCGACATCCCCGGGTGGCACCACGCCCTCATAGTTCGAGCCGCCGCCTTCGGCAATGTCTGCGGGCGGAACCGGGCCATTGCCGGAGCTTGCCGCCTGCTGCCGGACAGGCGCTTGCGGATAGCGGTTTGCATTGTCGTCGCCGCCGAAGACGCCGGAAATGATACCGCCGATCGTCGACGGCGGCGCCTCGGCCGTCATCGGTTGCCCGCTGCCCAACTGCCCATCGCCCGCTTGTCCATCACCAGGGGCTGCCTGCGCCATCGGCTGACCATTGTTCGGATCGGCGATCAACTGGCCGTTGCCGAAGAGCGGTGCCGGCGAAAGACCCTTGTGGGCGGCGATCATGAATTCCTTCCAGGCCTTGGCGGGCAAGCCGCCGCCTGTCACCTTCTTCATCGGCTTGCCGTCGTCATTGCCGAACCAGACCCCCGTGGTGAGGTTGCTGGTGAAGCCGACGAAGAGCGCGTCGCGCGAATTCTGCGTTGTGCCGGTCTTTCCCGCCGCCTGCCAGCCTGGGATCTTAGCGCTCTTGCCGGTGCCGTTGTCGATGACGCCCATCATCATCGCATCCATCTCGGCGACGATCTGCTCGGAGAGCACGCGCGGCGGGCTGTCGTAGGTATTTTCGTAGAGAACCTTCCCTTCGGCAGTCGTCACCCGGCGGATGACGTGCGGCGTCGCCTTGTAGCCGCCGTTCATGAAGGCGGCATAGGAGGCGGTAAGTTCCATCAGCGACACCTCGGACGTACCGAGCGCGATCGAGGCGTTCGGCTGCAGCTCGCTTTCGATGCCGAGCCGGTGGGCAAGCTTGATCACCTGATCCGGCCCGTCATACATCACCAGCTGGGCGGCCACCGTGTTCAGCGACTTGGCCAGCGCGGTCGCCAGCGTCACTTCGCCATTGTATTTCTTCTCGTAATTTTCGGGCGTCCAGTCACCAATCCGGATCGGCGCGTCGTTGAACACCGAATAGGGCGTCAGCCCCTTCTCGAGTGCTGCGGCATAGACGAAGGGCTTGAACGAGGAACCCGGCTGGCGTTTGGCCTTGACGGCGCGGTTGAACTGGCTCGTCGCATAGTCCCTGCCGCCGACGAGCGCCCGGATCGCGCCGGTGCCGTCGATCGAGACGAGGGCCGCCTGCGAGGCGTCGAGCTTCCCGCCCTCCTTGTCGAGCACGTCGACCAGCGATTGCTCGGCCTTCTTTTCCAGCGACTTGTCGATCGTCGTATCGACGATGACGTCTTCCTTGACGTCGCCGATCAGACCCGGCAGCTCGTCCATCACCATGTCGGCGACATAGTGCCCGGCGCCCGACCAGTAGCTCTTGGCCGAAGCCGGGGTCTGTGACATCGCCGTCTTGACCTCGGAATCGGTGATGAAACCCTGTTCGCGCATTGCTGCGAGCACGAGTTGGGCGCGGGCATTCGCCGCGTCGGCATCGCGGGCCGGCGAAAGCCGCGACGGCGCCTTGAGCAGGCCGGCCAGCACCGCGGCCTCGCCGAGGTTCACGTCACGCGCCGATTTGTTGAAGTAGCGGCGTGATGCCGCCTCGACACCATAGGCGTTCGATCCGAAGAACACCCGGTTGAGATACATCGCAAGGATCTGGTCCTTGGTGTATTTCTGCTCCAGCCACAGCGCGAGCAGCACCTCCTGCACCTTACGTTCCAGCGTCCTGTCCGGGGAGAGGAAGAGGTTCTTGGCAAGCTGCTGCGTCAGCGTCGAGCCACCCTGCACCATGTGGCCGGCCGTGAAGTTGGTCACGATCGCCCGGCCGAGGCCGAGCGGATCGACGCCGAAATGCGAATAGAAACGCCGATCCTCGATGGCGATGACGGCTTCCGGAATATAGGGCGACATGTTTTCGAGCGACAGCGCCTCGCCGCCGGTCGCGCCGCGATTGGCGATGACGCTGCCGTCGACGGCGGTAATCTTCACATTCGGCGGCCGTTCCGGGATCGCCCATGTGCTGGCGCTCGGCATGCGCGAGCCATAATAGACCACAAGCCCGGCAACGCCGATGCCCGCCCAGATGAAAAGCACGACGCACCAGTAGATCACGCGGCGCAGGAATCCGAAAAACCCGCCGCCTTCACGCTCCCGCGGCTCGCGCCGCCGCCGGGGGGCTGCACGTTGCGGCGGGGGTTTCGAGCCGCCGCGGCGCTGGGATCGGCCTCCGGCAATGCGATCGTCGGCATCGAGCGAGAATTCGTCATCGTCGCGCGCCGGGCGGCCGCTGAAGGACGGTTCTATTCTGTCGCCTGATCTGCCTCTGCCTGCCATCGCGGACCGGTCACACCCCATGTTCGATCGCGAAGCCAGCTTCGCATAACGGTGCTCTTCTCCAGCGCGCCGCGCGTCTTTTCAGACGCGCAAAGGACGCTGGAGCACTTTGAGTGCCGCCGTGATCATCCGACTGAACTGTAAATGCGGCGATTTAACGGGGTGTTAATAATGGAAAGTAAAGCAGATCGCGCCGGGCGACAGCATTGGCCTTCAGAACTGCCGGGCCTCGTAATCGTCGAGCGTTTCCGGGTCCTGCTTATATTCCCACTCGCCCAGATGAAAGCGGCGCCAGATCTGGCCGGAAGGGTTGAGGTTCGCCCCATCGGTAAGGCGTACAGGCAGGATAGGGTTGTGTTTATGCCAAACGGTAACATCTGCGGCGGCTGCCCGAGGGGCAAAAAGCCCGAAGAAAGCCAGGTAGTCTTGCGTCATCAGGGTCCAGCCTCGAACGGATTAAAATCAATCCGCAACGCCACAAAACTGCAATAAAGAATCCCGCAAAACAAGAGCCTCGCGATGGCTTCACATCAAATTGTCGGTGAGCGCATTCGAGGATCGATGCTTCCCCCGCGGTTCCTGTCTTGCGCTCGCCGGCGAAGCGGCGCGCGTCGTGAAAACAAAGGCCCCGAAGTGCGTGGCGTGAGTTACGTGCGATACGACGTGGATTACCGCGCCGCGCGTCTTTTCGAGAAGCGCAAAGGACGCTGTAACACTTTGAATTACTGCATAATTTCGTCCTTAAATTCGATTCCGATTTAAGGAATTATGCAGGAGGCGGAACCAATAGGCTCCGCGATTGTTTAAGTACAAGCGGGACAACCCCTCACGTCCCGCGCATGATCGGCCGTCTCCCCTCAACACGCGCCGATCGACATCAGGCCCGGTGCATCCCTCATGGGAGCGCCGGGCTTTTTCTTGGGTGTTTTCCCTTGGCTTCAAGCCTCGGAAGAGGACGGCGCTGCCGTCCCCTTTCTGTTTCATTCGTCGCAGGAGGGATCGCCGGGGCGGCAATCAAAGTCCCTGCGGTCCGGCCTGCGATCATCGCCTCTCCGGTCGTCCCTCTGCCGTTCACCTCTTTGCCGATCGCCCCTCTGCCGATCGTCCCTTTGATTGTCGTCGCGCCAGTCACGATCGCGGTCGCGCCCATCTCGGTCGCGATCCCGCTCGCGCCAGTTACGGTCGCGATCCCGGTTATCCCGATCGCGATCGCGATCCCGATCCCGATTGTCGCGGTCGCGATAGTAATAGTCCGGGCCGCGGCTCCAGCGGTCACGGTCGCGATAGAAATCGCGGTTGCGGTAGTAGCGGTCCCAATAATTGTCGACGCTGAAGCGAATCATCGGAATGCCGAGCGGACGGTAATATTGCGGGCCGACATAGACGCGGCGCTGCTGGTAGAGGGCCTGCACGTACTGGCCGGAAACCCAGCCGCGGCCGTCGTAGAATTCCACGTCGCACCAGTTGACGTCGGAAAGGCATCCGCGGATTTCGACGGAAGAACCAGCCGGGATGACCGCGACGGCAGGATAACGGGTGCTCGGACCCGCACGCATGTTGACGTTCGCCGTCGAGTAGCCCTCGGCAGCCTGCGCTGCGGCAGGCGCCAGCATAAGCAGGCCGACCGCTGCGATTTTAACAAAGAGATTTTTCACGCTTCTCAGTCCTTGTTGGCACGTTTTTCAGGCAGCGCTGGGCCGCGTTTCCTTGGCATATGCCACTGAAACAAAAGATAGACGGATCGCCCGCAGGTGTTTAGGGCGTTATCATTCGTCTTATCTTTCAATGGCTTATACGTCGCTCGCGATGAACGTAGGTTGAACGGCGAAATGTCTGTCAGCGCCCTTGAGCCGCGAGTAGTGCTTCCGGCAAGGGCGGGCACTGTTAACGGTCCGTTAACCTTTCGGCGGCAGTCTCATTGCAATACCCGCTTGCTCCTTGACCACGGATGAACTGGCACTGAGATGAGCAGATGACGAAAGGCCGGGTCGAACCGGCCTTTTTGTTTGTCGCGACTTTGCGTGGCGCATCTTGATGGAAGGTGCGCCTTTTCCATCAGGCAGCGAGCGACTGAAGAATCCGCACCCAGGAGCGGATGCCCTTGTGGTAGGAGATAAGCTCGTATTTCTCGTTCGGCGAGTGGATGCGATCATCGCTGAGACCGAAGCCGACGAGCAGCGATTCCATGCCGAGCATCT
This sequence comes from Rhizobium sp. P1_B8, assembly GCF_056406515.1. Taxonomy (NCBI): domain Bacteria; kingdom Pseudomonadati; phylum Pseudomonadota; class Alphaproteobacteria; order Hyphomicrobiales; family Rhizobiaceae; genus Rhizobium; species Rhizobium sp. P1_B8. Next base: position 104,922 of record NZ_JBFTZZ010000006.1, read on the forward strand.
TCTGGAAATCCCCGACGATCGGGATCGACCCGCCCATGCCGATGACGATGGCGGGTTTCGGCCACTCGTCGGAAAGCGCGTTCTTCGCCTTGGTCAGAACCGGCGAATCATAGGAGAGATGGATTGCCGGCGAGCCGCCATGCGGATGGAACTCCACCGAGCAATCGGCGGGAATCTTCGAGCTGATATAGCTGCGGAAAGCCTCGCGGATGGCGGCCGGATCCTGCGTGCCGACAAGCCGGAACGAAACCTTGGCCGAAGCCTTGGCAGCGATCACCGTCTTGAAGCCTTCGCCGGTATACCCGCCCCAGATGCCGTTGATTTCGGCGGTTGGCCGCGCCCAGGTGAGTTCCAGCACCGAACGACCCTTCTCGCCGGATGGAATGGAAAGGCCGACTTCGCCGAGGAAGCTCTCCGCGGTCTTGCCGAGCGTCTCCCATGATGCCTTGATGTTGTCAGGCGTTTCCTCGACGCCGTCATAGAAGCCGTCAAGCGTGATGCGGCCGGTCTCGTCATGCAGGCCGGCAAGAGCCCCGACGAGAATATGGATCGGATTGGCAGCCGCGCCGCCGAAGAGACCGGAATGCAGGTCGCGGTCGGCGGCCGTCACGATCACTTCCTCGCCGACGAGGCCGCGCAGCGCTGCGGCGATCGCCGGCGTGTCGCGGTCCCACATGCCGGTATCGCAGACGAGCGCATAATCGGCCTTCAGTTCGGCGGCATTGGCTTCAAGGAAGGGCTTCAGCGATGGCGAACCGGATTCCTCCTCGCCCTCGAAGAGAATGGTAATGCGGCAGGGAAGCGCGCCGTTGATCTCCTTATAGGCGCGACAAGCCTCGACGAAGGTCATCAACTGGCCCTTGTCGTCGGAGGTGCCGCGGCCGGTCAGGATCTTGCGGCCCTCGCCGACATCCTTGATCGATGGCTCGAACGGGTCGTTTTCCCAGAGTTCGATCGGATCGACCGGCTGAACATCGTAATGGCCGTAGAAGAGAACATGCGGCGCATCGGCGGACGCGCCGGCATGATGGGCGACGACCATCGGATGGCCTGGTGTATCGCGCACCGAGGCCGTAAAACCGAGCGTCCCGAGATAAGCGACGAGCCATTCCGCAGCCTTTAGGCATTCGGCTTTGTAGGCGGGATCGGTGGATATCGACTGGATGCGCAGAAGCTCGAACAGCTTGTCGAGGCTCGATGGAAGATTCTGATCCGCGCGCGCAAGCACTTGACGTACATCGGTCATTTTCGACTCCTTTTTGAAATTCGGCCGGACGATAGACCAAACCAGATAGGCAGGCGAGGCGGAAAAACAAAAAATCGGCGGCGCGAAAGACCGGCGGGGCATAGACTAATATCAAGAAGATTTGCTGGATAATATAGAAGAGAATTCTAATTCAATTTACCGTTATTTAGCATAACCTAAATAGCCTGACCGAATTCAGCTGTGCGAGGTTCGGATGTTTTCGGTCATTACATGTATTCGGGACAACCACGATTGGCGGCTGGTGCTTGCGGCTGCCGCCGTCTGCCTGGTCGGCGCTACGGCGGCTATGCTGCTGCTTTCCCGCGCCCAGGAATGCGATGCCGGGCGGCGCAAGCTCTGGATCGGCGCCTCGGCTTTCGCTTTCGGCACCGGCGTATGGGCAACGCACTTCATCGCGATGCTGGCCTATGACGGCGGCATGCCGATCGGCTACCAACTGGGCCTGACGACGCTTTCTTTCCTCCTGTCGGTTGTCGGTTCGTGGGCGGCGATCCTCGTCGCTTCGGAAAGCCGCGGCAGGTTTTCTCGCATCCGCGGCGGCGTCCTGATGGCGCTCGGCATCGCCTCCATGCACCTGACCGGCATGCAGGCGATCGAAACGCAGGCGGTCATCCTTTATGATCCCTTGATGACGCTGAGTGCGGTTCTCGCAGGAGCGCTGTTGTCGGGCGCCGCCTTCCACGCCTTTTTCCAATTGAAGGGACTGAGGCGGCTCCTCGCCTCGTCAATCACTTTCGTCCTCGCGATCTGCGCTCTCCATTTCATCTCGATGGCTAGCATCACACTGGTGCCGGATCCCGGCAAGCAAGTTCCGGCAACGGTGCTCGACGCCAGCCTGCTTGCTGTGATCGTCGTGGTGGCGGCGACGACGCTCATTCTGATTGCGCTCGCAGTGGTCTTTATCGAAAGCCACCTGACGGATCTGAGGGGGCTTGCGAATGCCTCGCAGGAAGGGCTGCTGATCCTGCGGGAAGGCCGGATCATCGATGCCAATGAACGCTTCCAGGGGCTTTCCGGCTGGAAGCTTGCCGATCTTGCCGGCAAGGCGCCCTCGGCTGTTTTGTCCGCTATTCAGGGAACTGGGCAGAACAGACCCAGCGAGACGCTGCTCAACACCAGGAACGGCAGGGAGATCGCCGTCGAAGTGACCGCGAGCAGGATCGTCTATCGCGGGCACAATTGCGAGGTGCTGGCGGTGCGTGATCTCACCGAGCGCAGGCAGGCCGAGGAGATGATCGAGCATCTCGCCCACCACGATGTGCTCACCGATCTGCCGAACAGGTCGCTGTTCGATACCCGCATCCGGCAGGCGCTGCAGATGGCCGAACGAAAGAACAGCGAGGTTGCCCTCTTCTATCTCGACCTCGATCGCTTCAAGGCCGTCAACGATATCTTCGGTCATGCCGAAGGCGACCGGATTCTCCGCAAGGTCGCCTCGATCCTGCGCCGCGTGGCCGATGAGAGCGATACGGTCGCCCGCCTCGGCGGCGATGAATTCGCCATCATTCAGCCCGCCGGGCAGCAGCCGGCGGCGGCGCAGAAGCTTGCGGCTGATATCCTCGACGAATTCGCCGCCGAGATGGACACGGCGCGTGACCCCACAGCCGTCGGCGTCAGCCTCGGCATCGCACTCTATCCCGCGGATGGCGCTGCTGCTGAAGAGCTCTGCAACAATGCCGATACTGCACTCTACCGCGTCAAGCATGACGGTCGCGGCAAGGTCTGTTTCTTCGACGCGGAAATGGACAAGGCGGCACGGAACCGCCGCCAGATCGAAAGCGAACTGCGCCATGCGATCTCCCGCAACCAGATCCATGTCAGCTATCAGCCAATCCTCGATGCGCTGAGCGGCGAGATCGGCGGCTACGAGGCCCTGATGCGCTGGAACCGGCCAGGTTACGGCCTGACCGAGCCCGATATTTTCATCCCGATCGCCGAGGAAAGCGGCTCGATCGTCCAGCTCGGCGAATGGGTGTTGCTGCAGGCCTGCAGGGAGGCCGTGCGCTGGCCGCTGCCGCTGATGATCGCCGTCAATCTCTCACCGGTGCAATTCATGCTGCCGAACCTCTGTGAGCGGATCGAGTCGATCCTCGCCGAAACCGGGCTTGCGCCCGGCCGGCTGGAGCTCGAGATCACCGAGGCGGCCCTCATTCGCGATCGCGACCGGGTGATGACGACGCTGCTGCGGCTGCACAAGCTCGGCGTGCACATCGTCATGGATGATTTCGGCACCGGTTTTTCCTCGCTGTCCAACCTGCGTTCATTCCCTTTCGACAAGATCAAGGTCGACCGCAGTTTCACCGGCGTGCTGGAACATGATGCGTCGGCACGCTCGATCGTGCGCGCCATCATCGGCCTTGGTCATAGCCTCGGCATGCCTGTCGTGACGGAGGGCGTGGAAACGGAGATGCAGCGCCGGATCGTCGTCGAGGAAGGCTGCGCGCAAGTGCAGGGCCTTTTACTCGGCAAGCCGGATATCGAGCCGAGCGTCAAGCTTGCCGCCGACGAAAACGTCCTGACCATGCAGATCGAAACCGGCGTGTCCCTATTGCGACGCGCACAGCGTGCCGGCGAGTGATCTTACAGCGCCGCGCGTCTTTTCAGACGCGCAAAAAACGCTGTAACACTTTGAATTGCTGCATAATTTTATCCTTAAATCGATTATGATTTAAGGATAAAATTATGCAGCGGTCAGAGCGCCTTGGCGTTTTCCAGCAGCCGGCGGATATATTCGAGCGTCAGCTCGCGCTCGAAAACCCGAAAACCTTTAAACAGCGCAAGGTCGGCCTCACGCGCGGTCTCGATCGCCTCGGCCTCCATGGCGCGCGCCCTCGGCGTCAGGAAGAGCAGTTGCGCCCGCTTGTCGGACGGATGCGGCCGGCGCTCGATCAGCCCGTCGCGCACCATGCGCGAAAGCGTATTGGCCATGGTCGCCTGCTCGATATCGACCCGCTCGAGAAGCTGTTTCTGGGTCAGCCCGTCCTCGGCCCAGAGTTCCAGCAGGATGGGGAACTGGCCCGGAGAAAAACCAAGCCCGACCGCGCGCTGGTGCAGCGAGCGGGCAAAACCCTTCGCCAGCTGGCTGGCAAGGTAGGCTCCCGAATCCATGCGGTTAAATCCCATGATTGCAAGTTAGGCTCAAAACCATGCCGGAGACAATGCAGCAAATCGCATACGATGCTCCTTAACATGCAAGCCGTGATGATAATTTCGAGTGCCTGGAAAAAACAAAAGTCGCCATGGCCTGGAGGTTGGCCATGGCGACTTTAAAGTGGGGACAAAGGCCCGGAGAGGGGGATAAGGCCTTTGTCCAAGCCTGACGCGGCGGGGGACAAGCCGGTAATCAGACCCGCGACGCAATCAAGCGCCGGTGACATGGATTTGTGGCTCAGAATGTGGTTTTTCAAGGGAGGGCGATCGTTACAAATCGGTAACAGTTTGGTGAGCTGGAATCGCTGCCGCACAATTCCTGAGATCGGAATCGATGGAAGGATAAAATTATGCAGCAACGCCAAGTGCTCAGCGTCCTTTGCGCGTCCGAAAAGACACGCGGCGCTGTGTGACGCTCCGAACGCCATAATCCTTTTCGCGCGCCGAACTTTATGCCGAACTCTATATGGACCTCGTCCGATGCCCGCGCTATCCATGCACGCATGAAAAAAGGCGATCACCTCTTCCTAGTCGATGGTTCCGGATTCATCTTCCGGGCGTTTCATGCATTGCCGCCGCTGACCCGCAAGACCGACGGCCTGCCGATCGGCGCCGTGTCCGGTTTCTGCAACATGCTGTGGAAGCTGCTGAGGGATGCGCGCAATACCGATGTCGGTGTGACGCCGACACATCTTGCCGTCATCTTCGATTATTCCGCCAAGACGTTTCGCAAGGATCTCTACGACGCCTACAAGGCGAACCGCTCCGCCCCGCCGGAAGAGCTCATCCCGCAATTCGGCCTTATAAGAGAGGCGACCCGCGCCTTCAATCTGCCCTGCATCGAGACCGAAGGCTTCGAAGCCGACGACATTATCGCCACCTATGCCCGCCAGGCCGAGGCAACCGGCGCCGATGTCACCATCGTCTCCTCCGACAAGGATCTGATGCAGCTCGTCAGCCCCAATGTCCATATGTATGACAGCATGAAGGACAAGCAGATCGGCATTCCCGATGTCATCGAGAAATGGGGCGTGCCGCCGGAAAAGATGATCGACCTGCAGGCGATGACCGGTGATTCCGTCGACAACGTTCCCGGCATTCCGGGCATCGGCCCGAAAACCGCCGCCCAGCTGCTTGAGGAGTACGGCGATCTCGACACGCTGCTCGAACGCGCCACCGAGATCAAACAGGTCAAGCGCCGCGAGACGATCCTCGCCAATATTGACATGGCCAGGCTCTCGCGCGACCTGGTGCGGCTGCGCACCGATGTGCCGCTCGAACTCGATCTCGACGCGCTGGTTCTGGAACCGCAGAACGGCCCGAAGCTGATCGGCTTCCTGAAGACGATGGAATTCACCACGCTGACGCGCCGCGTCGCCGAGGCCTGCGATTGCGATGCGAGCGCCGTCGAACCGGCGACCGTCCGCATCGAGTGGGGCGAGACGGCCCGCGGCCCGGATCTCGACGCGGCGGAGCCCGAGACTGTTGCCGGCGGCATCCCCGACGTTTCGGGCGAATCTGTGCCGGTGCCGCCGCGCGCGAAGGCGAAGAGCGCCGTCGAAGGCGCCTTTTCGCCCGCCGATCTTGCCAAGGCGCGGGCCGAGGCCTTTGCGACGCTGCCCTTCGATCATTCGGCCTATGTCACGATCCGCGACCTGGCGACGCTCGACCGCTGGATCGCCGATGCGCGCGCTACCGGCCTCGTTGCTTTCGATACCGAGACCACGTCGCTGGATGCGATGCAGGCCGAACTCGTCGGCTTTTCGCTGGCGATCGCCGACAATACGGCCGATCCCACTGGCACGAAGATCCGCGCCGCCTATGTGCCGCTTGTCCATAAGAACGGCGTCGGCGATCTGCTCGGCGGCGGCCTTGCCGAAAACCAGATCCCGATGGGCGATGCCCTGCCGCGGTTGAAGGCATTGCTGGAGGACGAAGCGGTTCTCAAGGTCGCCCAGAACCTGAAATACGACTACCTGCTGTTGAAGCGCTACGGCATCGAGACCAGGAGTTTCGACGACACAATGCTGATCTCCTACGTGCTCGACGCCGGCACCGGCGCGCACGGCATGGATCCGCTCTCGGAAAAATTCCTCGGCCATACACCGATCCCGTACAAGGACGTGGCGGGCAGCGGCAAGGCGAATGTCACCTTCGATCTGGTCGATATCGACCGCGCCACCCACTATGCCGCCGAAGATGCCGACGTGACGCTGCGCCTCTGGCTGGTGCTGAAGCCCCGGCTGGCGGCAGCAGGGCTGACCAGCGTCTATGAACGGCTGGAGCGGCCGCTATTGCCCGTGCTTGCGCGTATGGAAGCGCGCGGCATCACCGTTGACCGGCAGATCCTGTCGCGGCTCTCCGGCGAGCTGGCCCAGGGTGCAGCAAGGCTGGAGGACGAGATCTACGTGCTGGCCGGCGAACGTTTCAATATCGGCTCGCCGAAGCAGCTGGGCGATATCCTGTTCGGCAAGATGGGCCTTTCCGGCGGCAGCAAGACGAAGACAGGCCAATGGTCCACCTCCGCGCAGGTGCTCGAGGATCTGGCCGCCGCCGGTTTCGAACTGCCGCGCAAGATCGTCGACTGGCGCCAGGTCACCAAGCTGAAATCCACCTATACCGACGCGCTTCCCGGCTATGTCCATCCGGAGACCAAGCGGGTCCACACCTCCTATTCGCTGGCATCGACGACCACGGGGCGTCTGTCCTCGTCCGAGCCGAACCTGCAGAACATTCCGGTGCGCACCGCAGAAGGCCGCAAGATCCGCACCGCCTTCATCTCGACGCCTGGCCACAAGCTGATCTCCGCCGACTACAGCCAGATCGAACTGCGCGTGCTTGCCCATGTGGCCGAGATCCCGCAGCTGACCAAGGCCTTCGAAGATGGCGTCGACATCCACGCCATGACGGCTTCGGAAATGTTCGGCGTGCCGGTGGAAGGCATGCCGGGCGAGGTGCGCCGCCGCGCCAAGGCAATCAATTTCGGCATCATCTACGGCATTTCGGCCTTCGGGCTTGCCAATCAGCTTTCGATCGAGCGTTCGGAAGCCGGCGACTATATCAAGAAGTATTTCGAGCGTTTCCCCGGCATCCGCGATTATATGGAAAGCCGAAAGGCAATGGCGCGCGACAAGGGTTATGTCGAAACGATCTTCGGTCGCCGCATCAACTATCCCGAAATCCGCTCTTCCAATCCATCCGTGCGCGCCTTCAACGAGCGTGCGGCGATCAATGCGCCGATCCAGGGTTCGGCTGCCGACGTCATCCGCCGGGCGATGATCAAGATAGAGCCGGCGCTTGTTGAAGTCGGCCTTGCCGATCGCGTCCGCATGCTGCTGCAGGTGCACGACGAACTCATCTTTGAGGTCGAGGACCAAGATGTCGAAAAGGCGATGCCGGTCATCGTCTCGGTGATGGAAAACGCCACCATGCCGGCGCTGGAAATGCGTGTGCCGCTGAGGGTCGATGCACGCGCCGCCACCAATTGGGACGAGGCGCACTAACGACTTCCCCAAAATTGGCAAAGATTTTTCTCACTGCCAGAACTCATTGAAAGTGCAGCGATTTATCCCAACGGGTCGTATCGGAACGATACGGCAGGAAGGAACTTATTAACCTTCCTTTTCTATCCCGGTAGGGTCGTAATTTGCAAAGCATGAGTGAGTAGCGGACGCATGCGTTTTCCCAGAACCAATTTGACTGATGCCGGAGATTTTTCCAGCGAGATTGAAACGGACCTTCCGGCGGAAAACCCAGGGGAGAAGCCGGCGCCACCCATCTGGCAGAGCAACTTTTCCCTCGCGCCGAATGTCCGTTTCACCCGTACGCCGGAAACGCTGATCAGCAGGCGGCGCGCGCCGAATGAGCCCGTTCGCGATGATTCGCAGATTGGACAGCAGGCGATACGGATAGAGCCGGTAGCCGTCGACGTGCCCTTCGATATCTATCTGCCAGAGCCGGACGAAATTTCCGTAGCACCGCATAGGGTCGAACTGCAGCAGTCACCTTTGCCTGACGAGCCCGGCGCGCCGGCTTTCCGCGCCAGCGCCGAGCTTTCCTCCATTTCGGATTTCGCCTTTTGGGAAGTCATGGCCTTCGAAGAGGCCGAGCCGGTTCGCGCACCGCCCTTGATATCGTTCCCGAAGACCGAGACCTCGCCCGAATCGATCACGTCGCTGTTCCGGATCATGGAATGGCGTCCCGGCCGGTCGGCCCCTGCTCCCGTCATCTCCCGCCCGCTCCCGCAGCCGGCTGCGATCTCCGCAAAGGTCGCTGTGCGCCCTCCGGCCGCCTCGTCCCTGGAAAGACCCAGGCGCATCGCTGTCGAGGCACCGGTCGCGCCCTTACCTCAGGCGGCGCCAACCTCTCAGGTCGCGCCAGCCCCTCAAATTGCATCAGCCCCTCAGGCAGCACCAGCGCCGCAGCGCACGCCGCCTGTCGCCGCGGTCCTGCCGTCGCCGCGCCTGGCCGCGCGGCCCGAAAGGATCGACGCATCCGGCTATCAATTCCCGCCGCGTGCCCTGCTGCAGGAACCGCCGGAACGCCTCGGCGAGATCATGTCGCAGGAGACGCTGGAACAGAATGCCGGGCTTCTGGAAAGCGTGCTGGAAGATTTCGGCATCAAGGGCGAAATCATCCATGTCCGTCCCGGTCCTGTCGTCACCCTCTATGAATTCGAGCCGGCGCCGGGCGTGAAATCGTCGCGGGTCATCGGCCTTGCCGATGATATCGCCCGCTCGATGTCGGCGCTTTCGGCCCGCGTGGCCGTCGTCCCCGGCCGCAACGTCATCGGCATCGAATTGCCGAATGTGACACGTGAAACCGTCTATTTCCGCGAGATGATCGAGAGCCAGGATTTCGAGAAGAGCGGTTACAAGCTGGCGCTCGGCCTCGGCAAAACCATCGGCGGCGAGCCTGTCATCGCCGAGCTCGCCAAGATGCCGCATCTGCTCGTGGCCGGCACCACCGGCTCCGGCAAGTCGGTCGCCATCAACACGATGATCCTGTCGCTGCTCTACCGCATGACGCCGGAACAGTGCCGCCTGATCATGGTCGACCCGAAGATGCTCGAACTGTCAGTCTATGACGGCATCCCGCATCTGCTGACGCCCGTCGTCACCGATCCGAAGAAGGCGGTCATGGCGCTGAAATGGGCCGTGCGCGAAATGGAGGAGCGCTATCGCAAGATGTCGCGCCTCGGCGTGCGCAATATCGATGGCTATAACGACCGCATGGCACAGGCCCGCGAAAAGGGCGAGACCATCCATGTCATGGTCCAGGTCGGCTTCGATAAGGGCACCGGTGTTCCGATCGAGGAAAGCCAGGCGCTGGACCTGACGCCGATGCCCTATATCGTCGTCATCGTCGACGAGATGGCCGACCTGATGATGGTCGCCGGCAAGGACATCGAAGGGGCAATCCAGCGCCTCGCCCAGATGGCCCGCGCCGCCGGCATCCATCTGATCATGGCGACACAGCGTCCGTCGGTCGACGTCATCACCGGCACGATCAAGGCAAACTTCCCGACCCGTATCTCCTTCCAGGTGACCTCGAAGATCGACAGCCGCACCATTCTCGGCGAACAGGGCGCCGAGCAGCTGCTCGGTCAGGGAGATATGCTGCATATGCAGGGCGGCGGGCGGATTTCCCGCGTCCACGGTCCTTTCGTCTCGGATGTCGAAGTGGAAAAGGTTGTCGCCCATCTGAAAACCCAGGGCCGCCCGGAATATCTCGACACCGTCACCGCCGACGAGGAGGAAGAGACGGAAGAGGAAGAAGCCGGCGCCGTCTTCGACAAGAGCGCCATGGCCTCGGAAGATGGCAATGAACTCTACGAGCAGGCGGTCAAGGTCGTCATGCGCGACAAGAAGTGCTCGACGTCCTACATCCAGCGCCGCCTCGGCATCGGCTACAACCGCGCCGCCTCACTGGTAGAACGCATGGAAAAGGAAGGTCTCGTCGGCCCAGCCAACCACGTCGGCAAGCGCGAGATCGTATCGGGACGGGGTGACGGCGATTAATCGGGCGCGGAGTGCGGCTGCGCACTCCACGTCCTCAAGTCTGCCAACCGCAGCGTCTCGCTGACGAACGTGGTTTTTCCGGCGGTGTAAAAATCCCAATCGCCGCCTGCCTCTGCGGCCAGCCGGCGTTTCAACTCGGCATAAGCCTTGGCTCTCTCGGGGTGAACCCTGAGATAATCGCGAAACAGAATGCGCTCCCGATGTCCGCGATTATCGGGTCCGCAAAGGTAGAGCTTGAAGCCGTAAGCTTTATGATCGCGGGTGAAAGCCCATCGTTGCTCTCCGGTATCGCCGTGGAAGACGAAATCGGCAGCGCGCACCACCTCGATCGCCGTCGGCAGGAACTCGTCGGATATCATCACGGCATTAAGGTCGATCTTCGGCTTGGCTGCCAGCCCAGGCACTGATGTGCTGCCGATATGATCGATGGAAAGCAGGCGGTCACCGAGCAAGGCGGAAACCTCCGCGCTGATCTCGTCAAACAGCAGTGGCCAAGAGGGATCGTAGTCGGCCACTTTGATGGCGCGCATGCCTTTTCCCTCGAGCCTGGTCAATGCGCCTTGGTCAGCAATCCGTCGAGGATCTCGATCATCTTCTGCTCGGCCTCTTCGAGCGAGCCGCTATTGTCGAGCTCCACCACGTCATATTCGCCGCGCACCGTCAGCGGTCCGCGGGCGAGCCGGGCCATGATATCTTCATGCGTCTCGCGTCCGCGCGCCTCCAGCCGGCCGGCAAGCACTTCGGGGCGGGCGGTGACGTTGATGACTTTCAGCCGCGGGAAGGCGGCCTGGAAGCGGTGAAGCGCCGAGCGCGAGCCGTTGGCGACAACGACATGGCCTCTGGACAGCGCCACCGAGACCTCGGCGGGAATACCGTATTTCAGGCCGTGCGCTTCCCACCAGACGGCGAAGGAGCCTGATTGCTCCATGGCGGCAAACCCTTGGAGGGAGACGGAAAGATGGTCCTCGCCGCCGGCATCGCGGTGGCGGGTGATGACGCGGCGGACGAAATGCACGTTCTCACGGCCGGCAAAACGCCGGGCGGCGAGGTTCATCAGCGTGTCCTTGCCAGCACCGCTCGGACCGACGACAACGACCATGATGCCGCGCTCGGCACCGGCTCCTGCGTGGGGTTCGTGCGGCATCATGCGACACGGCGTCCTTGGCGCCAGACGGAGCGTGTCACCGGCACGCCGTGCGAACGATGGACGCGGACAAGATCGGCGCGCAGCCCGGTTGCGATCCGGCCGCGATCGTCGAGGCTGACGGTGCGGGCGGGCGTCGACGTCACCATGGCGATCGCCTTCGGCAGGCTGATGCTCTCCACCTCATCGGCGAGGATGAAGGGCGCATGCAGCAGGCTGAGCGGTACGTAGTCGGAGGAAAGCACGTCGAGCACGCCCATCTCGGCAAGGTCGCGGGCGGCGATATTGCCGGAATGCGACTTGCCGCGCACGATGTTCGGCGCGCCCATCAGCACGCTCATGCCATGTTCGTGCGACGCCCGGGCGGCATCGAAACTGGTCGGGAACTCGGCGAGGCGCACACCGTTGTCGATCGCCTCGTCGACATGCGAGAGCGTCGCGTCGTCATGGCTTGCCACGGTGATGCCGCGTTCGGCGCAGACCTTGGCGATGGCATTGCGGTGCGGCGTCGAATTGCGCGCCGATTCTGCCTGACGCTTGGCGACGAAACGCGCGAAAGCCTCGTCGCTCAGGCCCCGCTTCTTCTGGTAGTAGAAGATATATTGGTCCATCGTCTGGAATTGCCGCTGGCCGGGTGCATGATCCATCAGCGAGACGAGCCGCACATGCCGGTCGTTTTCGAAATCGGCAAAATGTTCGAGCACGTTGTCGGCCGAGACCTCGCAGCGCAGGTGGATGAGGTGCTCGGCGCGCAGCCTGCCTTCCTTCTCCGCCGATTGGATGGCGTCCGCCATCTCGCGCATCTCGCCATGTTCGAAGCCGCCGTCCTCGTCCGCACCCATGCGCAGGCAGTCGAACACCGTGGTGATGCCTGACGTGACGATCTGGGCGTCATGCGCCTGGACTGCGGCGGTCTTGTTCCAGCGAATGCCGGGACGCGGCTGATAATGGCCTTCGAGATGATCGGTGTGCAGCTCGACAAGGCCTGGAATGACGTAGTCGCCTTCGAAATCTTCGCCGGCTACCGAGTTACCCTCGGAGATGTCGGCAATCTTCCCGTCGCGGATGAGGATCGAGCCTGAGAGGATGTCATCCTCGAGAACGATGCGGGCGTTGGAAAACACGGTCTCTTTGCTCATGTCGTCAGGTCTTTCAGCTTTTGGCGCCGGCAAGCGGCAGCCAGGAATGAACTTTGAACGGGGCACCGCGCGTCTCCTCGATGAAGACGGCAAGGCCGGAAATCGAAAGCGGCCGGCCGGTGAAATCGGCAAAACGCTCTGTCAGGATCGCTTTCATCACCTGAGCACGTGTCTCGGGCACTTGGCCGCTCAGCGTCATGTGAAAGCCGAAATCCTCCATGACGTAAGGATAACCCCAGCGCTGCAGATGGGCGCGCTGGCTGTCGCTGAGCTTCTCCGGATTGCGCCGCGCCATATCGGCCTCGGAAAGCGCCGCCCGGAACGGTTCGAAGGACCTTACCACTTTCGCGGCGAAATCCTGAAGAGGTTGATGAAGTGAACCGGGAACGAGGGCAAAAAAACGGCCGAGCTGGCCGAGCACGAGCTCAGGAATCTCGAAGGCTTGCGTGCGCTGGGCAAAATCCTCGGCAACGGTCATGAGATCCTCCTCGGTGACCGAGGAGGCGAGGGAAAAGGGCGCCTTGATCGTGGCGTGAAAGCCGTAACGGCGCGGGTCGGCAGTCAGCTCGAACTGTTCCGCCGCACCCAGTTGCTCATATTCCGGTGCAGGGTAGGTCTCGCCGGTGAAAGCATTGCGGCCGAGCCAGAGCGAGGCCGCGCCGGTCAGGGGATCATCCTTCGGCGGCGAGAAATAGAGAGCGTAGCGCAAGGCTTTTATCCTGGAGATCGTCCAAACGGGGAGGGCACTGTGCAGTGATTTGGCGGCGAACCGCAAGCAGGCTCCCGGCTAAAAGATTTCCGTGACAGAATGATGATGGCGGCAGCGGCGCCACTGCTTTGATGGATGGATCAGTGGGCTTTCGTGCCCATCAGCCGATGGCGCAACGCGTTCGAGGCGGCGTCGAAAATGAAGACGACGATCAGGATCAGAATGACCATGTAGGCGACGTTTTCCCAGTTGGCATTGGTGCGCATGGCCTCCCACAGTTTCAGGCCGATGCCGCCGGCGCCGACGGCGCCGATAATGGTCGCGCCGCGCACGTTCGATTCCCATTGGTAGAGCGTCTGGCTGACGAAGACGGGAACGATCTGCGGCATAATGCCATAACGATGAACGAGCACGGTCTGAGCGCCTGTTGATTTGATGCCTTCCCGCGGCTTGTTGTCGATATTCTCAAGGCCTTCGGAATAGAGCTTGCCGAGCGTGCCGGTCTCGGTGAGGAAGATCGCACCGCTGCCGGCGAGCGGGCCGGGGCCGAAGGCGCGCGTCAGGAACAGCGCCCAGATCAGCATATCGACCGAGCGCAAGAAATCGAAGAAGCGCTTCAGGATCTGGTTCAGCAGGCGGTTCGGCGTGATGTTGCGCGCTGCCAGGAAGGCGAGCGGAAAGGCGGTAAGCGCGCCGAGCAGCGTTCCGAGGAACGCCATGACGATCGTCTGGAAAAGCTTGGTCCAGACGTCGCCGTGCTGCCATTCGCTGTTGTTCCAGATATCGTCGAAGGCGAGCGACAGGTTGGATTGGTCGGGCTTGATGCGCGGACCGGAGACGATGAGGCTGACGACCTCGCCGACCGGCTTGTCGAAGAAGGATGATTGCGTGTCGAAGATGAAATTCGCCCAACCGATGAAACGTTTGCGGATCTTCACCCGGTCGACTGAGATGCTGACATTGCCGGCAAAGCCGAGATCCGCCAGCACGTTGTCATCATAGACTGTCATCCAGCCGGGTACCGGTCCGACGACTTTCGGCGCGCCGCTCGAAACTTCCACCGGGACGCTGACGCCATGCGCGGTGACGATCGTCTCGCTCCTCGAGACGGTGACGCTGCGGCTGGTGCCGCTGATCGAAACGGTGATGCTGCCGTCGGGATTGTTGACCAGCCAGTCCGGATGCGGATTGTCGCCGAGCGGCGAGAAACGCGGATAACGGATGTCGATCGAGCCGTCATCCCCAATGCGGAATTCCGGTTGAACGTCGTAGCTCACCCATTGGGTGAGATAGATGCCGACGCGCTCCCAATGGGCTTCGGCAAAAAGCTTGGGCAGGTCGAAGAACCACACGGCATAGAGGCTGTAGAGCAGTGTCGCGATGAGGATCATCAGCCCGCCGAAACGCTGGCGGAACGACCGGTGGAAATATTCCGGATAGCGCGTTTCTATCTCATGCATGCGGTTTGCGTCGATCACCGTCATGGCGGCCTCAATGTTGCAGGAGGAAGGCCTGCTCGCCGACGAGGCGGCGGCGCAGCCATGCGGAGAACTGGTCGACGGCGACGATCGTCACGAACAGCAGCAGAACGAGCGCTACCGTCTTGGCGCCGAAGCCGCGCGAAATCGAGAGCTTCAGTTCCTCGCCGATGCCGCCGCCGCCGACGGCGCCGATGATGGTCGAGGCGCGCACGTTGATCTCAAGGCGCAGCAGCGCATAGGAGGTGAAATTCGGCAGCACTTGCGGCAGGGCGGCAAAGCGCACGCGTTCCCACCAGTTGGCGCCGACGGCTTTCATACCCTCGTGGGGCTTCATGTCGATATTTTCGGCCACTTCGTAGAAGAGTTTGCCGAGCGCGCCGATCGTGTGCAGGGTGATGGCGATGATGGCGGCGACCGGCCCGATCGACAGGATCGCCGAAAACAGCCCGGCTATGACGATTTCAGGGAAGGCGCGCAGGAACTCCATCAGCCGCTTGGTGAAGATGCGCAACGGCCATGAATTCGTCAGGTTGCGCGCGGCAAAGAAGCTCAATGGGACGGCAAAGACGAAGGCGATGATCGTCGAGATCAGCGCGACGTTGATCGTGACGATCATCAGCTCGAAATATTCGGGAATGTAGAAGGCGCCCCAGACGTAGACACGGCCCCTGTCGAAATTGAATTCCTCGCCGCCCTTGTCGTTGACGCTCGCTATATCAAACAGCGCGCGCCAGACGTCGTGCCAATCCCTGGGGATGAGCCAGCTCAGGAAGTCGAAGAGATGCGGCAGACGGTCGAAGAAATGGCCGGCATTGCTCTCGTCGGCGAAGCGGACGGAGCTGACGAAAGCCGCAATGAGGATAACCAGGCCGAGGACGGTATAGAAGCGGCGCTTGGCGACCATCCGGTCCCAGGCGGTGCCGATCTCCTTGGTGCTCTGCATCTGCGGCTGTGTATCGGCAATAGTCATCAACGCCTCGCCTACTTCATAATTCTATCCTCAAATCGGAATCGAGTTGAGGATAGAATTACGCAGCAATTCAAAGTGCTACAGCGTCCTTTGCGCGTCTAAGACGCGCGGTGCCGTAGTCAAAAGATAGAGGGCGGCCGTTGCCGGCCGCCCTCATTCGAAACGGCTCGATCAGCCGCCGATGGCAGCTTTGCGGACGTCGACGACGGCGTTGTAGAAGTCGTGCTTCACGGGCGCGTAGCCCTTGTAGTCGCCGCCTTCGACAGCGGCGAAGCACTTGTGATCCTTCTCCGGCAGAGCCGTGAAGAAGGCTGCAAGCTTCGTCTGCCACTCTTCGCCCAGAGCATTGCGAACGACGAGCGGGCCGTTCGGGATCAGCGGCGAACGCCATACTTCGACCAGCTTGTTCGGATCGACGGCGCCCTTGTCGACTTCCTTGCGGAAGGTACCGGAGGTGTAGCCGTCCTTGAAGTCGCCGATGCCCGAGCTATCGTCGACGGCAATGTCGACCTTGCCGTCATAGGCAGCGAGAAGGTTGTTCTCGTGACCGCCGTTGAACTGGGTCGAGGCGAAAAACTTGTCGTTCGGCATGCCCGTGTCCTTCGGGATCTGCGTCAGCGGAACGAGGTAGCCGGAGGTGGAATCCGGATCGGCGTAGCCGAGCTTCTTGCCCTTGGCGTCCTTGATGGACTTGATGCCGGAGGACTTCAGAGCAAGGCCGATCGAGTAATAACCCGTCGAGCCGTCCTTCTGCTGCGTCGTCAGGATCGGCGTGACAGCCTTCGAATCCTTGATGTAGACGGCGGCGTAGCCGGAGGCGCCGAGTTCGGCGAAGTCGAGCGTGCCGCCGAGCAGGCCCTGGATCACGCCGTCATAGTCGGCGGCCGGGAAGAGCGAAACCTTCTCGAAGCCGAATTCCTGCTTCAGATGGTCGGCAAGGCAGGCATAGTTGCGCAGGCGGTCGGTTTCGTTTTCGCCGCCGAGGATGCCGATGCGGAATTCCTTGAGGTCTGCAGCGTGGGCAGCGCCGGCGAGCGCGAAGAGCGCCGTTGCCGCAAAGAGTGCTTTCTTCAACATGTTCTCTCCTATTGACCGGTGTCCCCGGCCTTCCCGTTACGAAGAAGTGTGCCCTTGACGCGGGCGCTCGATCGCGGCTGCCTCTCTCAGAGGCCGGCCAGCGCCAGCGGCTGTGTGCCGGCGGATTGATGGTCTGCCCGCTCGGGGGCGATATTGATCGATGTCGAGGTCACCGTTTCGTCGATGCCGGCGCCGTCCTTGTCCGTCCCGTAGATTTCCTTCACCGCTTCGGCGGTCAGCTCCGAGGGCTTGCCGTCGAAGACGACGCGGCCGCCGGCCATGCCGACGATGCGCTCACAATAGTTGCGGGCGGTGTCGAGCGTGTGAAGGTTGGTGACGACGGTGATGCCCTCGCGCTCGTTGATATCGCGCAGCGCATCCATGACGATCTTGGCGTTCAACGGATCGAGCGAGGCGATCGGCTCGTCGGCGAGAACCATCTTCGGGTTCTGCATCAGCGCGCGGGCGATCGCCACGCGCTGCTGCTGACCGCCGGAAAGCGTGCCGGCTGCCTGCAGCGCCGTCTGCTCGATGCCGAGGCGTTCGAGTGCCGCGATGGCATGCACGCGTTCCTCGCGGGTGAAGATGTTGAGCAGGCTCATAAGCGTCGAGCGATGATTGAGGCGGCCGAGCATGACATTGGTGAGGACGTCGAGGCGCGGCACCAGGTTGAACTGCTGGAAGATCATCGCGCAGTCGCGCTGCCAGTTGCGCAACGCCTGGCCGCGAAGCCCGGAGACCTCGACGCCGGCGAAATGAATGGAGCCGGAGCTCGGCTCCTGAAGGCGGTTGATCATGCGCAGCAGCGTCGACTTGCCGGCGCCGGAGCGGCCGATAATGCCGACCATCTGGCCCTGAGGAATGGCGAGCGTGACGGAATCGACGGCGAGCTTTTTTCCGAAACGACGTGTGACATTCTTCAGCTCGAACACCATGCTCTTCCCTTGCGATCCAGGCCTTGTTCAGCATCGCATTAGTCCCGCTTGATGAACCTCGCATGTCATATTTGTGTAAGTCCTGTCACAATTCTCCGCCCCTATATCGGGGGTTTAAACGCCGTAACGGGACAGAAAATCTTCCGCGCTCAGGTTGCGGAAATCGGAGAGCGCTTGGCGCAGCCGGTCGTGCTCCCAGTCCCACCAGGAAAGCCTGTCCATCCGTTCGCCGACCTCTCCTGGAAAGCGCTCGCGGATGAGCTTTGCCGGCACGCCGCCGACGATCGTATAGGGCGCGACGTCCTTCGAGACGACGGCGCCGGCTCCGATCACCGCGCCGTTGCCGACGTTGACGCCCGGCAGAATGGTCGCCCCGTGGCCGATCCAGACGTCGTTGCCGATCGTCACGCGGTTTGCGCGCCGCCAGGCGAAGAAGTCCGTCTCCATGTCGCCATCCGGCCAGTAGTCGGCGGCGCGATAGGTGAAATGATGCAGCGTCGCGCGCCAGGTCGGATGGTTGGTGGCGTTGATGCGCACGGCGGCGGCGATATTGACGAACTTGCCGATCGTCGCACACCAGACGGAGCCGTCCTGCATGATGTAGGAATAGTCGCCGAACGTGGCCTCGCTAATGCGGCAGCGTTCAGAGACCTCCGTATAGCGCCCGAAGGTGGAATCGCTGACGGACGCCGTCTCATGAAAATAGGGCTCGATACCCAGTTTGCGGCTCATGCAGCGATCTTTCTCGGTGAGAATTGCTGGACGTCGAGGATGCGGTCGGCGACGGCTTCGCGCACCTCTTCGTCGTGGAAGATGCCGAGAAGGGCCACCCCCGCCTTCTTCTTTTCCGCGATCATGCCGACGACGACGGCACGGTTCCTGGCATCGAGCGAGGCTGTGGGTTCGTCGAGAAGCAGGATCGTATGCTCGGTGATGAAGCCGCGCGCGATGTTGACGCGTTGCTGCTCGCCGCCGGAGAAGGTGGCGGGCGGAAGCTGCCAGAGCGTTTCCGGCAGATTGAGCCTGGCAAGCAGGGCGCCCGCCTTTTCCCGCGCGGTGACGGCGTCCTCGCCGCGTGCCACCAGCGGTTCCGCAACCACGTCGATCGCCGCGACGCGCGGCACGGTGCGCAGGAACTGGCTGACATAGCCGAGCGTATCGCGGCGGACGTTGAGCACGGTGCGCGGATCGGCGGAGGCGAGATCGACGATGCGGTCATTGTGACGGATGAGGATCTGACCGGTGTCGACGGCATAATTGCCGTAGATCATCTTGAGCAGCGAGCTCTTGCCGATGCCCGATGGGCCACCGAGCACGACGCATTCGCCCGATGCGACCGAGAAGGCGACATCGGAGACGACAGGTAGCTTGATGCCGTCGCGCAGATGCATGGTGAAGCTCTTCGAGACTTCGGAAACGACGAGGGGCGTTGCCATGATTTCTTCTTCCTTGGTTTCGCCGCGTATCTGAAAGGACGCGCAATGGACACGTAACATGCTGAATTGCTGCATAATTTTACCGAAAATCGATTCCGATTTAAGGAATTATGCAGTAGCGCTCAGACCTGCAGGATCGAGGAGACGAGCAACTGCGTGTAGGGTTCGCGCGGATCGTCGAGCACGCGGTCGGTAAGCCCGTGTTCGATGACGTAGCCGTCCTTCATCACCATCATCCGGTGCGAGAGCAGGCGGGCGACGGCGAGATCGTGGGTGACGATGATGGCCGAGAGACCGAGATCGTTGACGAGGCCGCGGACCAGATCGAGCAGGCGCGCCTGCACCGAGACGTCGAGGCCGCCGGTCGGCTCGTCCATGAAGACGAGGCGCGGCCCGGTGACGAGGTTGCGGGCGATCTGCAGGCGCTGGCGCATGCCGCCGGAAAAGGCGCGCGGCTGATCGTCGATGCGGTCGGCGTCGATCTCGACGCGTTCGAGCCAGTCGATCGCCGAAGCGCGGATCTTGCCGTAGTGCCGGTCGCCGATCGCCATCAGCCGTTCGCCGACATTGGCGCCGGCCGAGACGGTCATGCGCAGGCCATCGGCCGGATTCTGGTGTACGAAGCCCCAATCGGTGCGCATCAGGAAGCGCCGCTCGGCCTCGTTCATGCGGTAGAGGTCGCGGTAGCTGCCGTCGCGCATGTGATATTCGACGCTGCCGGTGCTGGGCAGCAGCCGGGTGGAGAGGCAGTTGAGCAGCGTCGTCTTGCCGGAGCCGGACTCGCCGACGATGGCAAGCACTTCGCCGGGCCAGAGCTCGAAGGAGACGTCGCGGCAGCCGATACGGTTGCCGTAGAATTTCGAAACGTCATGGACTTTGAGAAGCGGGGTATCGCTCATTCTGCAGCCTCCCGGGCCAGCATCTCGCCGGCATGTCCGTGCGCGCGGCGGTCTTCGCAATGATCGGTGTCGGAGCAGACGAACATCCGCCCGCCCTTGTCGTCGAGAACCACTTCGTCGAGATAGACATCCTCCGCACCGCAAAGGGCGCAGGGTTTATCGAAACGTTGGATATCGAAGGGATAGTCCTCGAAATCCAGGCTGACGACGTCGGTATAGGGCGGAACCGCATAGATGCGCTTCTCGCGTCCGGCGCCGAAGAGCTGCAGCGCGTCCGACATGTGCATCTTCGGATTGTCGAATTTCGGCGTCGGCGACGGGTCCATGACATAGCGGCCGTGGACCTTCACCGGATAGGCGTAAGTCCGCGAGATGCGGCCGTTATGGGCGATATCCTCGTAGAGCTTCACATGCATGAGACCGTATTCTTCGAGCGCGTGCATCTTGCGCGTCTCGGTCTCACGCGGCTCGAGGAAGCGCAGCGGCTCGGGGATCGGCACCTGGTAGACGAGCACCTGCCCGACCCCGAGCTTTTCTTCGGGAATGCGGTGGCGCGTCTGGATGATCGTCGCATCCTTGGTATGCGTCGTCACCGCGACATTGGCGACCTTCTGGAAGAAGGCGCGGATGGAAACGGCGTTGGTCGTATCGTCGGCACCCTGGTCGATGACCTTCAGCACGTCATCAGGTCCGATGATCGAGGCCGTCACCTGCACCCCGCCGGTGCCCCAGCCATAGGGCATCGGCATTTCGCGCGAGGCGAAGGGCACCTGGTAGCCGGGAATGGCGATTGCCTTCAGGATGGCCCGGCGGATCATCCGCTTCGTCTGTTCGTCGAGATAGGCGAAGTTGTAGCTGGCCAGATCGGTCATTCGGCGGCTTCCTTCATGTCTTCGCCACCGTTGCGGGCGGATTCGAATTCGCGGCGCATGCGGCGGACGAGATCGAGTTCGGCCTGGAAATCCACATAATGCGGAAGCTTCAGGTGCTCGACGAAGCCCGTCGCCTGGACGTTGTCGGAGTGCGAGATGACGAATTCCTCGTCCTGTGCCGGCGCGGTGATATCCTCGCCGAGCTCTTCGGCGCGAAGCGCCCGGTCGACCAGCGACATCGCCATCGCCTTGCGCTCGCTCTGGCCGAAGACCAGGCCGTAGCCGCGGGTGAATTGCGGCGGCGCCTTGGCCGAACCCTTGAACTGGTTGACCATCTGGCATTCGGTGATCTGGATCGTGCCGAGCGAGACGGCGAAACCGAGTTCCGGCACGTCGAATTCCACCTCGACGTCGCCGATGCGGATTTCACCGGTGAAGGGGTGGTTACGGCCGTAGCCGCGCTGGGTGGAATAACCGAGCGCCAGCAGGAAGCCCTCGTCGCCACGGGTAAGCGCCTGTAGGCGCAGATCGCGGGTCATCGGGAATTCCATCGGCTCGCGGGTCAGATCGCCGATCTCATGATCTTCCGGCATGTCGCCGTCGGCCTCGATCAGGCCCTCTTCGCCGAGGATTTCGGAGACGCGCATGACGCGGCCGATCTCGGCTGCACGCTGAGCGGGCGTCTCGACCGCCTCGTCAGAAAGCAGCGAGGGGTCGAGCAGGCGGTGGGTATAGTCGAAGGTCGGACCGAGGAGCTGGCCGCCCGGCAGATCCTTGTAGGTCGCCGAGATGCGGCGTTCGATCGTCATATCAGCCGTGTCGAGCGGCCTGGAATAGCCGAAACGCGGCAGCGTCGTGCGGTAGGCGCGCAGCAGGAAGATCGCCTCGATCATGTCGCCGCGTGATTGGCGGATGGCAAGTGCAGCGAGCGTGCGGTCGAAAAGCGAGGCCTCGGCCATGACGCGATCGACGGCGAGCGCCAGCTGCGCGACGATCTGTTCGATGCCGATCGCCGGCAGCGAACGGTCGCCGCGGCGGCGGTCGGCCAGCAGGCGGTGGGCATTGGCGATGGCGGCCTCGCCACCCTTGACGGCAACATACATGAGCTCAGATCTCCGTTGCTGTGATCTTGGTGGTGCGCGGTAGGCAGAGGAAACGCTTGCCCGCCGTCAGCACGATGTCGACGCCGCGCGGAAAGAGCGCACGGTTCTCGGTCCAGAGCCGCAGGAAGGTCTCCGGCAGGCCGATGGGCGCGATCTCCGTCACGCTTTGGATGCCCGGACCCATCAGCGCCAGCCTGCGGCCGCCCGCGAGTTCGGCGAGCTCGATGACAACGGTCGTCGAGCGGTCGGGATATTCCTGCGTGCCTGATGCAAAGAGGCCGAAGGAGGAAAGTGCGGTGCCGGCCTCGGTGAAGGCAAAGCGCGCCTCGGCCTTATCGCTGGTCAACGGCGCGCCGGTATGGAAGCCGAGCCATTCCGGCACGGCGGATTTCACCAGTCCCTGGGAAAGCCAGACGGGCGTGTCGTGGTCGCAAAGCGTCAGCGCGATCGTGCCGGCGGCGATGCCGAGCGGTGCCGGCGGAGCGACATGGGGCTGAACGGTCTGGATCGTGCCGGGGCGAGCCATGCCGTCCATCAGCATCTTGAAGACGCTCTGGGCATGGAAGACCGGCTCGGCAAAGCCGCCGGTCAGAGCTTCTGTCTTCAGGCCCATCAGTTGTCTCCCCGCACCATGGTGAAGAAATCGACGCGTGTCGCCGCCGTCTCGTCCGCCTTGCGGCGTTCGGCATCGGCGATGCGTTCGGCGATTGGCAAAAGCAGTGCCTGTTCGACAAAATCCTTCGTCGCGTCCTCCTGCCAGAGCGCGTCGAAGATCGCCGCAAGCCGGGCCTTCTCGCGGTCGGTGCCGAGCGCCTGCGCATGGCCGACCGAGCCGGAGTCGAGCCGGACGGTGGCCCGCGTCACGGTCACTTCGCCCAGATTGAAGGGAGCGCCGCCGCCGCCGATGCGTCCGCGCACCATCACCAGCCCGGTCTCCGGTCCGCGCACCTGATGGGCCACAGGCTTTTGCGGCAGCGCATCGAAGACCGCTGTGAGTTCGCTGCGTTCCGCACGCGCCAGCAGATCGGCGGCGCGTTTGCGCCCGGATGCCATCTGTGACGCAGCGTCTTTCCTGTCCGCTGGTATCATCGCCGCTTCCCTTAAAATGTCTATTGATATAGACAACCATACAAGATACATTTAGCTCTAAATCGATGTCGTGACAAGCGTGTGACATCTACGGCGCCGCGCGTCTTTTCAGACGCGCAAAGGACGCTGTAGCACTTTGAATTGCTGCATAATTCGATCCTGAAATCGGGATCGTTTTCAGGATCGAATTATGCAGAAGGCGAGAAATAGCAGGCAGGGGTGGAATGGCGGGATTGAAGCAGGTGCAAAGGCAAACCGGCGTGGCGCTGTGGCGCCAGATCGCCGATCGGATTCGCGAGGCGATCAGCAACGGAGCCTATGACGAAACGGGAATGGTACCGCCGGAAACCATGTTGGCGGTGCAATTCGGCGTCAACCGGCATACGGTGCGCAGTGCGCTGGCGGCACTGGCGCAGGAGGGGATCGTCCGTGCGGTACAAGGTCGCGGCACGCTGATCGAACGCAAGGAGCGGCTGAATTTCCCGATCACAAGGCGCACGCGCTTTACCGCCGGCATTGGCGATCAGGCGCGTGAAATGCGCGGCCTTCTGCTCGATGAGGCGAAAGAGGAAGCGAATGCAGAGGTCGCCCGCTGGCTGGGCCTGAAGCAGGGTGAGCCAGTGATCCGCCTGGAAACCTTGCGCCAGGCGGACAAGCGGCCGGTTTCAAGGGCGACGAGCTGGTTTCCGGCCGAACGCTTCGCCGGTATCGGCGAGGCCTACCGGGCGGGGGAATCGATCACCAAGGCTTTCGCCGAACTCGGCCTGCCGGATTATGTCCGGGCGACGACCGAGGTGACGGCCGCCCATGCAAGCGCAGCCGATATGGCCGACCTTGAACTCACTCCCGGTGCCATCCTTCTGATCGCCAAGGCAATGAATACCGATCTTGACGGCGTGCCGGTGCAATATTCGATCAGCCGTTTCGCGGCCGACCGGGTGCAGTTCACCATCGAGAACTGAGCGTCTTTCCCCGCCGAAGCGGGGAAAGGTCAGCTGAGATCAATGCGCGCCCGACATGTCGCCGAGCACTTCCTTCGAAGCGACGGTGGAATCCGCCTTCAGCTTGTAGACCATCGGCACGCCGGTCGCGAGGTTGAGGGCGAGCACGCCTTCTTTGTTCAGCTTGTCGAG
This sequence comes from Rhizobium sp. P1_B8, assembly GCF_056406515.1. Taxonomy (NCBI): domain Bacteria; kingdom Pseudomonadati; phylum Pseudomonadota; class Alphaproteobacteria; order Hyphomicrobiales; family Rhizobiaceae; genus Rhizobium; species Rhizobium sp. P1_B8. The sequence continues at coordinate 129,346 of NZ_JBFTZZ010000006.1, forward strand.
CACCATCACCAGCGAGCGCAGCGAATTGCCGTGTGCGGCCACCAGCACCTTCTCGCCCCTGAGCACGCGCGGCAGGATCTCGGTGAGGTAGTAGGGCCAGACGCGGGCGCCGGTGTCGCGCAGGCTTTCGCCGCCGGGAGGCGGCACGTCATAGGAACGGCGCCAGATGTGCACCTGTTCCTCGCCCCATTTGGCGCGGGCATCGTCCTTGTTGAGGCCGGAGAGATCGCCATAGTCGCGCTCGTTCAGCGCCTGGTCGCGGATCGTCTGGAGATCGGGCTGGCCGACCTTGTCGAGGATGAGCTTCAGCGTGTGCTGCGCACGCACCAGCACCGAGGTATAGGCGACATCGAATTTGATCCCGTATTCGGCAAGCGCCGTACCGCCGGCATTGGCTTCCTGGATGCCGAGCTCCGTCAGATCGGGATCCTTCCAGCCGGTGAAGAGATTCTTCAGGTTCCAGTCACTCTGGCCGTGGCGAACGAGGACGAGGGTACCGCTCATGAATATGCCTCCGTAGTATCGTTATGAGGAAGAAAGCCCGAGCACATCGAGCATGGAATAGAGACCCGGCTTCTTGTCGCGCGCCCAGAGCGCCGCCTTGATGGCGCCGCGCGCAAAGATCGAGCGGTCGGCCGCGCTGTGCGACAAGGTGACGATTTCGCCTTCTCCGGCGAAAAGCACGGAATGCTCGCCGATGACGGAGCCGCCGCGCAGCGTCGCAAAACCGATCGTGCCGGCTTCACGGGCGCCGGTATGGCCGTCGCGCACCCGGACCGACTTCGAGGCCAGATCGATGCCGCGCCCCTTTGCCGCAGCCTCGCCGAAGAGAAGGGCGGTGCCGGAAGGCGCATCCACCTTGTGCTTGTGGTGCATTTCCAGGATCTCGATATCCCAGTCATCAGGGTCGAGCGCACGCGCCGCCTGCTCTGCGAGCACGCTGAGCAGATTGACCCCGAGGCTCATATTGCCTGATTTGACGATGCGGGCATGGCGGGCGGCCGCGGCGATCCTGGCGTTGTCATCGGGTAAACAGCCCGTCGTGCCGACGACATGGACGATGCGGGCCTGCGCGGCGAGACCTGAGAATTCCACTGTTGCAGCGGGCGAGGTGAAGTCGAGCACGCCTTCGGCATTGAGAAAGGCGTTGAGCGGATCGTCGCCGATGATGACGCCGGTCGGGCCGAGACCGGCGATCTCGCCGGCATCCTTGCCGACGAAGGGCGAACCGGCGCGCTCGACCGCGGCATGCAGCGTCACGCCGTCGATGGAATGGATGAGCCGGACTAGCGTCTGCCCCATGCGTCCTGCTGCGCCAACCACCACCAGTTTCATCGCAGCATCGCTCATGTCAGTCTCACCAGGTCAGTTTGAATCGGAGGCCGAGGGCCTCTGCAGGTTGTTGAGGCGAGCGTAAAGACCGTCGCTGACCTTCGCAAGCGTCTCGTGATTGCCTTCCTCGACGACACGGCCCTGCTGCATGACGACGATCTTGTCGGCGCGCACCACGGTCGAGAGCCGATGGGCAATGACGACGACAGTGCGTCCGGTCATCGCTTCGTCGAGCGCCTTCTGCACGGCGGCTTCCGATTCGGTGTCGAGGGCGGAGGTCGCCTCGTCGAGAAGCAGGATCGGCGCATTGCGCACCAGGGCGCGTGCGATCGACAGGCGCTGACGCTGGCCGCCCGAAAGCGTCACGCCGTTTTCGCCGACCGGCGTCTCGTAACCCTGCGGCTGTGCCGAGATGAAATCATGCGCATAGGCAAGCCTGGCCGCCTCTTCCACTTCGGCATCGGTCGCCTCCGGCCGGCCATAGCGGATATTGTCGCGGATCGTGCCCTCGAACAGATAGGGCTGCTGCGAGACATAGGCGAGTTGCTGGCGCAGCGACTTCTTGGTGATGTGGGCGATGTCCTGCCCGTCAATCAGAATTTCGCCTTCGCGCGGATCGTAGAAACGCGGAATGAGGCTGATGACGGTGGATTTGCCGGCACCCGAGGGACCGACAAGTGCGGTGGTCGACCCGCCCTCGGCGATGAAGCTCACGCCGCTGAGGACGCTTTCGTTGCCATAGGCGAAGGAAACGTTGCGGAATTCGATCCTCGCCTGCGTCACGGTCAGCGGCCGGGCATCTGGCAGGTCGCGCTGGCGCGGTTCCATGTCGAGCAACTCGTAGATCATCCGCGCATTGACGACGGCGCGCTCCATCTGCACCTGCAGGCGGGCAAGCCGTCGAGCCGGGTCATAGGCAAGCAGCAGCGCCGTGACGAAGGAGAAAAAGGCGCCGGGTGGCACATTAAAGTAGATCGAGCGGTAGGCGGCATAGGCAAGCACGCTGGCGACGGCAAAGCCCGCGAAACTTTCCGTCAGCGGAGACGTGCGCTCGGAAAGCCGGGCAATCCGGTTGGCCCGGCTTTCGGCGCCCTTGATGAGTTTGTTGACCTTGCGCTCCAGTTCTTCTTCCATCGTGAAGGCCTTCACGATGGCGATGCCCTGGATCGTCTCCTGCATCGCGCCGAGCACGTGGCTGTTCAGATGCACGGCCTCGCGGGTCGCCGAGCGCAGCCGCTTCGAAACATAGCGCAGCGCGTAAAGCAGCGGCGGCGCCATGATGAACACGGCAAGGCTGAGCAGCGGATCCTGCAGGATCATCACGGCGAGCAGCGATACGAAGGTCAGCAGATCGCGCACCGTCGAGGTGATTGTCAGGTTGAGCACGTCGCGGATGCCGCTGACGTTCTGGCTCACCTGCGCGGCGATATGGGCCGAGCGCGCCTCGCTGAAGAAGCCGACCGAAAGCGTCATCAGATGCGCATAGAGCCGGCGCTGGTAGCGGGCGACGATATCGTTGCCGACCCTGGAAAGCGCCACCGCCTGGCCGTAGCTCGCAAAACCGCGCAGCACGAAGGCGATGAAGATCGAAAGACAGATGATCCAGACGACGTCGGCGCGGCGGTTAGCGAAGGCCTCGTCGATGATCGCCCGCATGATCCAGGCGGTAAACGCCGTCGAAAGCGCCACCACGATGAGGCAGGCAATCGCAAAGACATAGCCCCAGAGATGGTCGCGGCCGTTTTCAGCGATGATGCGCTTCAGGATACCGGTTACGGTATCGCTGCTAACGCTCTGCGTTCTGCTTTCCGCCGCTTCCAAATAGGATTTCCTGTCTCGGACCAAGCGCCTCGCGAGGGCGACACGCACTTTTGCCGGGGTCTATAAAGAGTTGGGACCGGTTTGGCTAGAGCGCCGCGCGTCCGGATAGGACGCGCCAGGGACGCTCCATTTACTTTGCGCGCCGGGCTAGCGCCGCCAGCGGCGGCCTTCCGTCGAGACGCCGAAATTCGCCGGCATGCGCGCATAGGAGGAAAGCCCGGCAAGCGCTGCTAAGGGATGCGTCACCACATAGGTCGGGATGGTCCGGAGCAATGCCGTATGCGGCGCCTTGTCCTCGAAGGCCATGCGGAATTCCGGCTTTTTCAGCGCCGGGATGATTTTCTGCGAGATGCCGCCGGAGAGATAGACGCCGCCGCGCGCCATGAACACCATCGCCATGTCGCCTGCCACGCGGCCGAGATAGGTGGCAAACAGCGAGACGGTCTCTATGGCCGCCTTGTCGCTGCCGGCAAGCGCGTGAGAGGTGATATCGGCGGGATCCTTCATCGTCGGCTGGATGCCGTCGACAATGCAGATGGCATGGTAGAGGTTGACGAGGCCGCGGCCGCAGAGGATCTGCTCGGCCGAAACGCGGCCTTCGATCGTCTCTATATGCGGAAAGATATCATAGTCGCGCTTGCTGCGCGGTCCGAGATCGACATGGCCGCCTTCGCCGGGAACCGGGATCCAGCTGTGCTGGGCATGCACGAGCCCGCCGACGCCGAGGCCGGTGCCGGGTCCGAGCACGACGCGGGAGGCGATCATGTCGCCGGTAGCGTCGCCGATGCGTTCGCGGTTTTCATCCGACAGGGCGGCGATTGCCAGCGCCTGCGCCTCGAAATCGTTGACGACGAGCACGTCCTCCATGCCGAGGCCCTCGATCATCGTCTTTGGCCGCACCACCCAGTCGCAATTGGTCAGCGGGATCTCGTCGTCGTTGATCGGACCGGCGACGGCGAGGATCGCCGAACGCGGCTGCACGGCCGTCTTGTCGAGCACGCCTTTCTGGATCGCTTCGTCGATCGTGGCGAAATCTGCCGTGCGCACGTTCGGAAACTGCTTCGGCTCGGCATAGGCGTCGGTCAGGATGGAAAAGCGGGCATTGGTGCCGCCGATATCGCCGATCAGGATCGGGAAAGGCAGCGGAGCGGTGCTGTTGTTCGGTTTTGGCATGGCCGGTTCCGTGCTGATCAGGCTTCGAGTGTGGGAAGAAGTTTTATAGCGGTCGCGTGGTTGAGCGCCATCGGAATATCATAGACGATCGCCAGCCGCATCAATGCCTTCACGTCGACATCGTGCGGCATTGGCGTCAAGGGGTCGACGAAGAAGATCAGGGCGTCGACCTCGCCGGTCGAAATCAGCGCGCCGATCTGCTGGTCGCCGCCGAGCGGCCCGCTTTTCAGCCTGGTGACGTCGAGATCGGGGGCGGCGTCGAGCACGCGTCCACCTGTCGTGCCGGTGGCGACGATCTTCCAGCGGGAGAGAATGTCCCTGTTGGCGCGGGCGAAATCCGCCATGTCGTCCTTCTTCTGGTCATGCGCAATCAATGCAAGGCATTTGCCGCCGGCCATCAACCCCTCCGCCCGAGCAATTCAATCGATTTGATGGCTTCTATACCAAGAGTTTGCGATTTGAAAGACAGCGCACCTCGGGCCTTACTCATTGTATCGCCGGCTTGTCGTTCGGAACCGGGCCGACATCGGGCAAAGCGTCGTCGGCGTCGGCGGCAGGTGCTGCTGCCGGCGCGGTGGTGAGCGCGCTGGCGGCGGAAGGTCCGCCATAGGTCGCAGCCTGCATCGAGGCGACGGAAGCAGCATCGAGCACGGCGGCACAGGCCTTGGGCAGATCGGAAACCATCATCTCGCGCGGCGGTTTTGGCGGCTTGGCGCCGGGCTTCGGCGGCTTCGGCGGTGCCCAGGGCGCCGGCGTGAACCACCAGGCGAGCGACTTGTCACAGCCGTCGCCGGCGGCGACAGAGGCCTGCGGTGTGCAGCCCGCAGCACCGGGCGGGCACTTGATGCGGATGTGGAAATGCGAGTCATGGCCGTATTCCGGCCGGAGCTTGCCGAGATTGGTGCGGTCGCCCGTCCAGGTGTCGCACATCTTCTTCTTGATCGCCGGATTGACGAAGATGCGCTCCACCTCGGGATAGCTTGCCGCCAGCATCAGCAGCCGCGCCCGCGATTGCGTCCACACCTTCGGGTCTACGGTCAGAAACTTGTCCTTTTGCAGCATGGTGGTGAAGGGCAGATTCTCGCGCTCCTCGGCCGTCATGCGGCGCGCGGGCATCGGCGTAAACCAGACGTCGGCATCGAGACCGATCTGATGCGAGGCATGACCGTTGAACATCGGCCCGCCGCGTGGCTGCGCAATGTCGCCGACGAGAATGCCCGGCCAGCCGGCATATTTGACCCCATCCTGCGAAAGACGTTCGAGCAGCGCGATCATCGCCGGATTGCCCCAGCGGCGATTGCGCGAAAGCCGCATCGCCTCCCAGGTCGGCCCGTCGGTCGGCAGCGCCACCGCACCCGTCATGCAGCCCTTCGCGTAAAAACCGATCGGCTGCGCCGGTCCTTGCGTCGGCAGGCTGACGGCGCCGAACTGCCCCTTGGCGCTGCCCGGGCTTGGCGTCTTCTGCTCCGCGCCGACGTCGCCAGCGGCAAGGCTTGCGCCGATTGCGCCGGCAAGCGTCAGTTTGCTGATTGTCCTGAAAGCCTGAGCGAAGCCGAAAGCCATACTGTTCCCTTGAGCCGCTGCCGAAGTGATTTGCGATCGAATCTATCGTGAAAAGCGATTTTGGTGAATCGATGTTTTGGCCAGCCGCCATCGAGGGAAGCGGTGACGGATCGCCGCATGCTGCGAAGGCGGCCCGAAGAGGCGACACCCCGACACCAGCCGATGCTCAAAATTTCGCGCGCCCGGCAAAAACCAAACTCTCTCCTGTTTTTCGCCCGTATTTTTCGTATTGTCGAACCCATCAATAATCAGGGGAAAGCGTGAATGGCGGTTCTGTGGTCGAAGATCGGTTTGTTTCTGTCGCTTGCGGGTGCCCTCATCCCGCTCTCGTCCATGGCGGAGGAGCAGGAGTTCCGCATCGGAAGTTCGGTCATCAATGAACTGAAATACCAGCCCGGCTTCACCCATTTCGACTACGTCAACACCAACGCCCCGAAGGGCGGCGACCTGCGCCTCTCGACAACAGGCACTTTCGATACGTTCAATCCGCTGCTGGAAAAGGGTGAAGTGGCGACCGGCTTGGCGCTGGTTTACGACACTCTCATGAAACCCGCCGATGACGAGGTTCTCGCATCCTACGGCCTGCTTGCCGAAGGGCTCTCCTACCCCCCCGATGTCTCCAGCGCGACCTTCCGCCTGCGCAAGGAGGCGAAATGGGCGGACGGCCAGCCCGTAACGCCGGAGGACGTGGTCTTCAGCTTCGACAAATCCAAGGAGCTCAATCCGCTCAACTTCAATTATTACAGCCATGTGGTGAAAGCTGAAAAGACCGGTGATCGCGACGTCACCTTCACCTTCGACGAGAAGAATAACCGCGAGCTTCCGAATATCCTCGGCCAATTGACCATCGTGCCGAAACATTGGTGGGAGGCGCCGGGACCGGATGGCAAGCCGCGCGACATCTCCAAGACGACGCTGGAGCCCGTCATGGGCTCGGGTCCCTACAAGATCGCCGATTTCTCTCCGGGCGCGACCACGCGTTTCGAATTGCGCGATGATTATTGGGGCAAGGACCTCAATGTGAATGTCGGCCAGAACAATTTCCGCAACATCATCTACACCTATTTCGGCGATCGGGATGTCGAGTTCGAGGCCTTCCGTGCCGCCAACGTGGACTATCGCCAGGAAAACCAGGCAAGCCGGTGGGCGACAGCTTACGACTTTCCTGCCGTGAAGGACGGCCGTGTCAAGCGCGAGGAGCCGCCGAACGCGCTGCGCGCAACGGGCATCATGCAGGCTTTTGTACCCAATATGCGGCGCGACCTCTTCAAAGACATCAAGGTGCGCGAGGCATTGAACTATGCCTTCGACTTCGAGGACCTCAACCGTAACCTCGCCTTCAATGCCTTCGAGCGGATCGACAGCTTTTTCTGGAACACCGAACTCGCGTCCTCCGGTCTGCCGCAGGGACGGGAACTGGAAATACTGCAAGGTCTGAAAGACAAGGTTCCGCCGGAGGTGTTCACGACGCCATACACCAATCCCGTTGCCGGTGATCCGCAGAAAATCCGTGACAATCTGCGCAAGTCCATCGCTCTTTTCAAGGAGGCAGGCTGGGAGCTCAAGGGCAATCGCATGGTCAACGTGAAGACCGGTCAGCCGATGAGCTTCGAAATCCTCTTATCCAACCCCTCCTTCGAGCGCTCGGTTCTTCCCTATGCGAACAACCTCAAGAAGATCGGCGTCGATGCCCGTCTGCGCACCGTCGATGCATCGCAATATACCAACCGTGTCAGAAGCTTCGATTACGACATGATCTGGGGCATCTGGGGCGAGACAATGAATCCCGGCAACGAGCAGGCCGACTACTGGGGTTCCCAAGCGGCGAACCAGCCCGGCTCGCGCAACTACGCCGGCATCGCCGATCCTGCCGTCGATGCCTTGGTCCGCATGATCATTTTTGCTCCGAACCGAGACGAGCAGGTCGCGTCGATCAAGGCCATGGATCGCGTCTTGCTAGCCAATCACTATGTTGTGCCGTTGTTTTATTCCAGGACATCGCGCCTTGCCTATTGGAACAGGATCACTCGGCCGACCGAGTTTCCGGCCTATGGCCTGGGTTTCCCGGAAGCCTGGTGGTCCACCTCGGCAAAATGAGTGGGCTTGCAATGCAGAGGCCCTCGGCTCCAAATGGCACGAGCGAATCACGACAAGCCGGCAGGGCCGGCAAGGGAAGGCTGGCGGATTGAGCGGCATGAGACTGGACGGCAGGCAGACAAGAAAAACATTCCCGGAGGCTGAAGGCTGATGGGCGCCTATATCCTTCGCCGCCTGCTTCTAATGATCCCGACCATCGTCGGCATTATGGCGATTTCCTTCATCGTCATTCAGTTCGCCCCCGGCGGTCCCGTCGAGCAGGTGATCGCCCAATTGACCGGTCAGGCCGACAGTGCCGACCAGCGCCTGTCCGGCGGCGGCGATCTTCTCGGCGGCACCGGCAGCGATGAAGGCTCGAAATATCGCGGTGCCCAGGGGCTCGATCCGGAACTGATCGCCAAGCTCGAAAAGCAGTTTGGTTTCGACAAGCCGCCGCTGACCCGTTTTGGCGAGATGATGTGGAATTACATCCGCTTCGATTTCGGCGAGAGTTTCTTCCGCAACACCTCCGTGCTCGAACTCGTCAAAGAAAAGCTGCCGGTGTCGATCTCGCTCGGCATCTGGATCCTGATCTTCTCCTATGCCATCTCCATCCCGCTCGGCATCCGCAAGGCGATCAAGGATGGGTCGACCTTCGACGTCTGGACGTCGGGCGTCATCGTCGTCGGCTATGCTGTCCCGAGCTTCCTCTTCGGCATTCTCCTGATCGTGCTGTTTGCCGGCGGCTCCTTCTACGACTGGTTTCCGCTGCGCGGCCTGGTCTCCGACAATTTCGACCAGCTGGCCTGGTGGCAGAAGCCGCTCGACTATTTCTGGCACCTCACCTTGCCGCTGATCTCGCTTTCCCTGTCGGCCTTTGCGACGACGACGCTTTTGACCAAGAATTCCTTCATCGAGGAGATCAAGAAGCAATATGTCGTCACCGCCCGCGCCAAGGGCCTGAACCAGCGGCAGGTGCTCTATGGCCATGTCTTTCGCAACGCCATGCTGATCATCATTGCCGGTTTTCCCGGCGCCTTTATTTCCGCTTTCTTCACCGGCTCGCTGCTGATCGAAAACATCTTCTCGCTGGATGGCCTCGGCCGTCTCGGCTATCTCTCGGTCATCAACCGGGATTACCCGATCGTCTTCGCCACGCTCTACATCTTCTCGCTGCTCGGCCTCGTCGTCAGCCTGGTTTCCGACCTGATCTACACCTGGATCGATCCGCGCATCGATTTCGAGCGGAGGGATGTCTGATGGACGCCGCCGCAAATCCTGCCGTCGCAACACCCGTCAAGCCGCCGCGCAAGGGCCTGCTCTCGCCGACCAATATCCGCCGCTGGCATAATTTCCGGGCGAACGGCCGCGGTTACTGGTCGCTGTGGTTGTTCATGCTGCTGTTCGTCCTCAGCCTGTTTGCCGAGTTCATCGCCAACGACCGGCCGATCATCGCCTCCTACAAGGGCGAGGTCCTGTTTCCGGTCCTCATCGACTATCCCGAGGAGAAATTCGGCGGCTTCCTGGCCGAAACCGACTATCGTTCCTCGGTCATTGCCGACGAGATCAATGCCAATGGCTGGATGATCTGGCCGCCGATCCGCTATTCCTACCGCTCGGTCAATTCCAACATTCCGCATTCGGCGCCCACGGCCCCCTTCTGGCTGATGACGAAGGAGGAGCGCTGTGCCGGCTACCCGCAAGGGGTGAACGATCCGGATTGCACCCTCGGCAATCTCAACTGGCTCGGCACTGACGACCAGGCGCGCGACGTGCTGGCGCGCGTCATCTACGGCTTCCGCATATCGGTGCTCTTCGGCCTGGTGCTGACCATTTGCTCGGCGATCATCGGCGTGACGGCAGGTGCTGTGCAGGGTTATTTTGGCGGCTGGACCGATCTGCTGTTACAGCGCTTTATCGAGATCTGGTCGTCGATGCCGGTGCTCTACATCCTGCTGATCATCGCCGCACTCCTGCCGCCCGGTTTCTTCGTGCTGCTCGGCATCATGCTGCTCTTCTCCTGGGTCGGCTTCGTCGGCATCGTGCGCGCCGAATTCCTGCGCGCCCGCAATTTCGAATATGTCCGCGCCGCCCGCGCGCTTGGCGTCAACAATCGCACCATCATGTGGCGCCATCTGCTGCCGAACGCCATGGTCGCGACGCTGACCTTCTTGCCCTTCATCCTCTCCGGCTCGATCACCACGCTGACGTCGCTCGATTTCCTCGGCTTCGGCATGCCGCCGGGCTCCCCCTCGCTCGGCGAGATGATCGCGCAGGGCAAGACCAATTTGCAGGCGCCATGGCTCGGGCTGACGGCCTTCTTTGCCATGTCGATCATGCTTTCCCTGCTGATCTTCATCGGCGAAGCCGTGCGCGATGCCTTCGATCCGAGGAAGACGTTTCAATGAGTGATATGCCAGAACCGCTGCTTTCCGTCCGCGATCTCTCGGTTGCCTTTCATCAGGGCGGCGAGACCTCGCTCGCCGTCGATCATATCTCCTTCGATATCGCTAAAGGCGAAGTCGTGGCGCTCGTCGGCGAGTCCGGCTCCGGCAAGTCGGTCTCGGCCAACTCGATTCTGCGGCTTTTGCCTTATCCGTCCGCAAGCCATCCCTCGGGCGAAATCCTCTTCAAGGGCAAGGACCTCCTGAAGGCGTCGGAGCGGGCACTGCGGGAAGTGCGCGGCAACGACATCACCATGATCTTCCAGGAGCCGATGACCTCGCTCAATCCGCTTCATACGATCGAGAAGCAGATCGCCGAGATCCTGGCCTTGCACCAGGGCCTCACCGGCCAGCCGGCGCGCCAGCGCGTTCTGGAATTGCTGAACCAGGTCGGTATCCGCGAGCCGGAGAAGCGATTGAAGGCCTATCCGCACGAACTGTCAGGCGGCCAGCGCCAGCGCGTCATGATCGCCATGGCGCTCGCCAACCGGCCGGAATTGCTGATCGCCGACGAGCCGACCACCGCCCTCGACGTCACCGTGCAGGCGCAGATCCTCGAATTGCTCCGGCAGTTGAAGGCCGTCCACGGCATGTCGATGCTGTTCATCACCCATGATCTCGGCATCGTGCGCAAATTCGCCGATCGCGTCTGCGTCATGACCAAGGGCAAGATCGTCGAAACCGGCACGGTCGAGGACGTCTTCGCCAATCCGAAGCATGAATATACCCGGCACCTTCTCGCCTCCGAGCCGCGGGGCGAACCACCGCTGGCCGATCCCTCGAAACCGATGGTGATGGAAGGGTCGGATATCCGTGTCTGGTTCCCGATCAAATCAGGGCTGATGCGCCGCGTCGTCGATCACGTCAAGGCGGTCGACGGTATCGACCTTTCGCTGCGCGCCGGCCAGACGCTCGGCGTCGTCGGCGAGTCCGGCTCCGGCAAGACCACGCTCGGCCTGGCGCTCACCCGGCTGATTTCCTCAGAAGGACGGATCGCCTTCGTCGGCAAGGATATAGCCGGCTATTCGTTCAGTGAGATGCGGCCGCTGCGCAACCAGCTGCAGGTCGTCTTCCAGGATCCCTACGGATCGCTCAGCCCGCGCATGTCGGTCGGCGATATCGTCGCCGAAGGGCTGAAGGTGCATGAGCGCTCCCTGACATCAGAAGAACGCGACCAGCGCGTCTGCTGGGCGCTGGAGGAGGTGGGTCTGGATCCCCTGACCCGCTGGCGTTATCCGCACGAATTCTCCGGCGGCCAGCGCCAGCGCATCGCCATCGCCCGGGCCATGGTGCTGAAACCGCGCTTCGTCATGCTCGACGAGCCGACCTCCGCGCTCGACATGAGCGTCCAGGCTCAGGTGGTCGATCTCCTTCGCGATCTGCAGAAGAAGCACGACCTCGCCTATCTCTTCATCAGCCACGATCTGAAGGTGGTGAAGGCGCTCGCCAACGACGTCATCGTCATGCGGTTCGGCAAGGTGGTGGAGCAGGGACCATCCTCGGAAATCTTCCGCGCGCCGAAGAATGATTACACCAGGGCGCTGATGGCGGCCGCTTTCAACATCGAGGCGGTGCCGACGCTCGCCGTGCAGCAGTAAAGAAGATCATGTCCGCCCGTCCTCCCGTTCTCGTCGATATCAAGTTCAATCCCGAAGGCGTCGCCCGCGTGCTGAAGACGGCGTTTGCCGACCGGGGCAGCATCAATCTCGCCGATCCGGGCCATCAGGCCCGCGATCTCCGCGCGGTCGAATACGCGCTTCTCTGGAAACCGGATGCCGACCTTTTCGCGCGGGCGCCGAACCTCAAGGTAATCTTTTCGGGAGGCGCCGGCGTCGACCACATCATCGGCATGGCCGGCCTGCCCGAGATCCCGATCGTTCGCTTCGTCGATCGCAGCCTGACGACCCGCATGAGTGAATGGGTTGTCATGCAATGCCTGATGCATCTGCGCGGGCAACACGCCCATGACAACCACCAGCGGCAACGTGAATGGGCCAAGCTGATCGCGCCGGAGGCGGCTGAGGTGACGGTCGGCGTCATGGGCCTCGGCATTCTCGGGCAGGACGCGGTCGCCAAGCTGAGGGTGATGGGTTTTAACGTTATCGGCTGGTCGCGCAGCCGCAAACAGATCGACGGCGTCGAAACTTTCGATGCCAGCGAGTTGGACAACTTCCTCGCAAGGACCGACATCCTCGTCGGCCTGCTGCCGCTGACGCCTGAAACGTCAGGCTTCTATGACGCCGGGCTGTTTGCGAAGCTGCGCCGCAACGGCGCGCTTGGGCAAGCGGTCTTCATCAATGCCGGCCGCGGCAAGAGCCAGGTCGAGGCTGATATCGTTTCCGCCATCCGTGACGGCACCCTCGGCGGCGCATCCCTCGATGTCTTCGAGGCGGAGCCGCTTGCATCAGACAGCCCATTGTGGGACTTGCAGAACGTCTTCCTCACGCCGCACGACGCGGCGGTGTCCGAAGAAAATGCGCTGTTCCGTCATGTCGAGACGCAGATTGCCCGTTTCGAGCGCGGCGAGCCGCTGCAATTCGTGGTCGACCGCGCCGCCGGCTATTGAGCTTTCGGAACCTTCCAGACAGCCACCCGTTTCCTTTGCGGAAATTCTTGCGGCCGGCAAGGCCGGTTAAGACAGCGGAAGGAGACGATGATGGCGCATCAGACGGAAACACGCTGGGAAAAGTCCGATGGCAAGCTTCACAAGGAAGAGCTGATCCCGCCGGTGAAGGCAAGGCAGGGACGCACGGGTTATCGCATTCTGACCGTATTGATCGTCGCGCTGGTGCTTGCCTTCGTTGTTTGGATACCGGTCGAGATTTGGGGAAAGCGCGAAGCGAACGAGGTGGCGCCGCAGCAGCCAGGCCAGCAGCTTCAGTCGCAGCAGCCTGCTCCGCCCGCCGCGCCGGCGCTACAGAACGGCACTGCCGTTCCAACCGAAACGCCGAACACCACGCCGGCCGCTCCGAATGTGGCGCCCGCAACGCCGGCCCGATAATCGTGAGCAAAACCATGTTCACGTCCCGCCGTGACACTGCGGCGGGACGTTTATTGTTTTGTCTGGACTTTAGCCGCCGATTTTTCGATAAGAAGGCACACGAGCCGGTTTCGTGCGCTGGCCCGGAACTTGGCAATACCCGGGAATTTGGCAGCACCTGACCGGAGTGGACAGGGGCAGGAATTTCATGGCCAGGACTGATATCGCAAGACGCGTCTACAATCACGCCTGGAAACTCGATCCGATCATCCGCAGCCTGATCGATACCGACTTCTATAAGCTCCTGATGCTGCAGATGATCTGGAAGCTCTATCCTGACGTGAACGCGTCCTTCACCCTGATTAACCGCACCAAACGGGTGCGTCTCGCCGAGGAGCTCGATGAAGGCGAATTGCGCGAGCAGCTCGATCATGCCCGCACGCTGAGACTCTCCAAGAAGGAGATGATCTGGCTTGCGGGTAACAGCTTCTATGGTCGCGCCCAGATTTTCGAACCGGAATTCCTCGCCTGGCTTTCCAATTTCCAGTTGCCCGAATACGAGCTGTCGAAGAAGGACGGCCAATATGTGCTGGATTTCCACGGATCGTGGAAGGAAACCACCATGTGGGAAATCCCCGCGCTCGCCATCGTCAACGAGCTGCGGTCGCGCTCGGCGATGAAGGCGCTCGGTCCCTTCACCCTCGATGTGCTCTATGCCAGGGCCAAGGCGAAGATGTGGTCGAAGGTCGAGCGGCTGAAGGAATTGCCGGGCTTACGGATCTCCGATTTCGGCACCCGCCGCCGTCACAGTTTCCTCTGGCAGCGCTGGTGCGTCGAGGCACTGAAGGAAGGCATCGGGCCTGCTTTTGCCGGTACCAGCAACGTATTGCTGGCTATGGATTCCGATCTCGAGGCGGTCGGCACCAATGCTCACGAGCTGCCGATGGTGGCCGCCGCCCTTGCCGAAACCGACGAGCAGTTGCGCAACGCGCCCTACAAGATCCTGCGCGACTGGAACAAGCTCTATGGCGGCAACCTTCTGATCGTGCTGCCCGATGCCTTTGGCACCGCCGCCTTCCTGCGCGATGCGCCGGAATGGGTCGCCGACTGGACCGGTTTCCGCCCGGACAGTGCCCCGCCGATCGAAGGCGGCGAGAAGATTATCGACTGGTGGAAGAAGATGGGCCGCGATCCGCGCCAGAAGCTGCTGATCTTCTCCGACGGCCTCGATGTCGACGCCATCATCGATACCTACCGGCATTTTGAAGGCCGCGTGCGCATGAGCTTCGGCTGGGGCACCAACCTGACGAATGATTTTTCCGGCTGCGCGCCGATCGAGATCTCCGGCCTCAACCCGATCTCCGTCGTTTGCAAGGTCAGCGACGCCAACGGCCGGCCGGCGGTGAAGCTCTCCGACAATCCGCAGAAGGCGACTGGCGAACCGGCCGAGGTCGAGCGCTACCTGAAATTCTTCGGCGCCGAGGACAGGATCGATCAGACCGTTCTGGTGTAGGTCTGGGCCAATGTGCCGCCATCCCGGGGCATATTGATGTGCCCCGCCATCGCATCCTCGATCGACCAACCGAAGCGCCAGGCGTCGAACATCGAGTACCATTCCTGAAAATCGGTAATCGGCAGGATATCCGGCTTCGACATCGGATTGTCGGCCAGACTGCGGCCACGCGCACGGTCCCGTGCGCCACGCTCCTGCATCTCAAGCAGATTCTCGAACATCATTACCCCCGTCTTTAACCCGATTTATGCAATCATGCTAATAAAGCATTGTCGAGTCCGGATGCGACAATTCGGGTTTTTCACAGGATTAGCCCCAATTCGTTAGTTCGGGGGACGATTAGGTCGCAACCGGCCCGGGGTCATCTCAATCAGACAAGCAGAGCATGGCGGCGTCCGCGAGCCGCTCATGCGCTTCGTCATCACGCACACAACGAGCACCCGTGACGGGGAGGCTCGACTTCCTGGCTGGGGTCCGCCGCCGAGCCTCCCGGCTGGCCGACCTTGAACAGGCCGGCAGCGCCGACAGGTTGCCGCTTTCCGGCAGGGGCTATCCAACCCAGATGATATCGAGGGTTAACAGCCGGTTAATATCCACCGGCCTCGTCCCGATCTCGCGCAATCCCGCAATGCGTGCTGGCGCTATCCGCTCGGGTTTTCAGGCTGCCAATCTGCGAAACCGGGTTCTGATCCGGTCGAGATAATAATGGCCGGGAGACGGCGCCACCGTCATCGCATGCGCTTCCGAGGAGGGAACGCCTTCGAACAGACGCTCCTCGCCATTCTTGAAACAAATCCTGAGCCGCCCGTCGTCCTGGCTGAAATAGACGGATTTGATGATCTTCGACTTTACCGAAAGTTCTTCCACCTGTTTTACCTCTGTTTTTGATTTTGTCAGACGGTAAACCCAAACGTGCAAAGACGCGGTGAAGCCGCATGGTAAAAAATCAGGAATCTTTCGGCGCTTTGAACCTCGCCGCGCCGCCGGAGCGACGGGTTCGATTAGACGAACGCACGCTTGCGAGCGGGGCATTTCGTTGCTCCGTCCCGACACGTCCAGCACAGGCAAGGCCTGTTTGGGCCATTTGATCGTGAACTCGAAAACAAGATCAAGGCCGATCAGATTTTGCCAATCCGGCGGAAAACGCCGTCAGCAAGGCCTTTCCCTGGCCCCAGTCCTCAAGGCCGCTTTGCCCGTTGATATGGCCAAAAGGACCGATCGCGACAAGACCGCTGCCCCACAGATCCGCTCGCGCATGGGCATGGTCGAGCGTGCCGAAAGGATCATCGGCGCTTGCGATGATCAGAGTGGGGAAGCGTATCTTTTGCGGCGGCGGATCGGCGAATCCGGGCCGCCTGAGGGAATGACGCGGACTGCGGATCCGGGACCGCCACAAGAAATGCTCCGGCAACGGCAAGCGAAGAAGCCTGCTGCCAATGAGCGACCAGCAGACAGGCAAGGCTGTGGGCGACCAGCAGGGGAGGGGTTGCCGATGCGCCGACGGCGCGCTCCAGGGCTGAAATCCAGTCCGCCAGATCGGGTTTTTCCCAATCGGCTGGTTGAAAACGTCGCATTTCCGGGTTCGACTTTTCCCAGCGTGTTTGCCAATGAGCCTCGCCCGAACCGCCAATCCCCGGCAATATGATGATGTCCTTCATGTCTTTTCCTCTGATCGTCCGTGCAGGTGAAAATGATGCATTTTCATTTGCTTCGGAATGAATGATCATCGGAAAACCGCGTCTCTCTCCGATGATTTCAAGGTGATCCCATGGCTTTTCAGGAAAACAATCGGGTACTGCTCGATCCAACCGATATCGCCATTATCGAAGCGATGCAGGAAAATGGCCGCATTGCGATTTCCGAACTCGGTCGAAGGGTCGGGCTCTCTCAGCCGGCAGCATCGGAACGGGTCAAGCGGCTGGAAGACCGCGGCATCATTGTCGGTTACTCCGCCCGTATCGACCCCACCGCTTTGGGAATTGGAATGACGGCTGTGCTTCGCCTGCGCACGACGCATGAGCATATCAAAGCCTGCCTGAAACAGTTCGCGGAGATGCCGCAGGTCATGGAAGTATTGCGCCTCACCGGAGAGGACTGTTTCCTTTTGAAGGTGCTGGTTCCGTCGCCGGGAGAGCTGGAAACGATCGTTGACACGATCGCGCGTTTTGGGGCCGTGACGACATCTCTCGTGTCGCGCAGCGAGAATCCGAAGCCGATTGGACGCGCCTTGCTTCAGCGCCCCTGAGAATATGCGGACGACCGGCTTGTTCCAGCGAAGCGTGCCGCCACAACGCTTCCGCGTCCCGCTCTCGATACGGTTTGAATCAATATTGAAAATGAGGGATATGGCGGACAGGGTGGGATTCGAACCCACGGTACGCTTTCACGTACACACGCGTTCCAGGCGTGCGCCTTAAACCACTCGGCCACCTGTCCTTTTTTGGCGTTCGCGCCCGGATAGGAGCAAATCGTCGGAACGGCGCGATATATACCGATGAATTTTTGTCGATCAACCGAAATCTAACAGTTTTTTGACTTCTTCCGATAAAACTCGCCTCGGCCACTCCATTGTGCTTCACCTCATCGACGACTATGTAATTCTCTAAGGTGGAGAATGGCGCGGCCGGCCGGAATTGTCCGGCATATCGAGCGTCGGAGGAATTGATGCGTTTCCTGTTGCGTCTGGCGAGTCTTGTCGCGCTTGCGGCGGCGGTTATTGCCGGGACCATCGATTCGATCCAGTCGGTTGCGGCGTCCTCCGTGGTGATGACGCCGATCTCCGATGCCTGGCAGGATGTGAGTCCGACAACCCTTACGTCGCTGCAATCCTCCCTTTCCTATTATATCCACCCGCGTTTCTACACCTTGATCTTCCAGTGGCTGATGCTCCAGCCGGCCTTTGCCGTTTTCCTGGTGATCGCGCTGCTTCTGTGGATGATCGGCTACAAGAAGCCGCCGGTGGCCGGTCGCTTCACCGCATAGCAAGGTGGTTTTACCGGCACGATCCGGCGGGAAATCCCGTTGGGCATCGCCAGCTCTTCGACCTCGGTATCTGCCGTCGGATTGGCTAGAAAATCCGCATTCTGATGCAAGGAATGTCCAAAAATCAGCCCCGAAGAGCTGATTTTCGGCAATCGCTGCAAATCTTTACCAGCTGAAAAATTTCTGGTGAATTTTTCCGTGAGCCATGCAAGGATGCGCGCAGCCAGGCCTCCGGGGGGAGGTCGGTGGTTCCGCAGACATGCCCGGAAAGGGCTTGCGGGAGGACCCCTAACGAATAGCAACAACAGGGCTGCACAATGAAAAAATCCCTTCTCACTCTCTTTGCCGTGGCTGCCATGTCGACGACGGCGCTTGCCGCCGATGTCAAGCCGGCGCTGGTTTACGGCACCGGCGGGAAGTTCGATAAGTCCTTTAACGAGGCGGCCTATAACGGTGCCGAGAAGTTCAAGGCCGAGACGGGCATTGCCTATCGCGACTTCGAGCCGACGGGCGACACCCAGGGCGAACAGGCCATCCGCAATTTCGCAAGCCGCGGTTTCAATCCGGTGGTTGCTGTTTCCTTCGCCTGGACTTCGGCCATCGAGAAGGTTGCAGCCGAATTCCCGGATACCAAGTTCATCATCGTTGACTCCGTCGTCGACAAGCCGAACGTCCGCTCGGTTGTCTACAAGGAAGAAGAAGGCTCCTACCTCGTCGGCGTTCTCGCCGGCATGGCGTCGAAGTCAGGCAAGGTCGGCTTCGTCGGCGGCATGGACATTCCGCTGATCCGCAAGTTCGAATGCGGCTACGAGCAGGGCGCACGCTCCGTCAAGGCCGATATCGAAGTCTTCCAGAACATGACCGGCACCACGGGCGCTGCCTGGAACGACCCGGTCCGCGGCGGTGAGCTCACCAAGAACCAGATCGACCAGGGCGCTGACGTCGTTTACGCGGCAGCTGGTGCCACCGGTCTCGGCGTTCTGCAGACGGCCGCCGACAACAAGAAGCTGTCGATCGGCGTCGACTCCAACCAGAACTACCTGCATCCGGGCTCGGTCCTGACCTCGATGGTCAAGCGCGTCGACCTCGCCGTCTACAATGCTTATAACGACACCAAGAACGACAAGTTCACCGGTGGCGTCCAGGCGCTCGGCGTCAAGGAAGACGGTGTTGGCGCGGCGATCGATGAGCACAACAAGTCGCTGATCACGCCGGAAATGCAGGCTGCCGTCGACAAGGCCAAGGCCGACATCATTGCGGGAACCATCAAGGTTCACGATTACACCTCGGACAACGCTTGCCCGAAGTGATCCTCGCCCGAATGTGATCGACGATTGAGATCGGGCGTATGGCGGAGGGGACTTTCGCCATACGCCCTTTTCTTATTTGGAGTCTGCAGTGACAGATAAGCCCGCTATCGAGCTTGTCGGCATCGATAAGAAATTCGGTGCCGTCCACGCCAACAAGGACATCAACCTCACCGTTGCCAAGGGGACGATCCACGGCATCATCGGCGAAAACGGCGCCGGCAAATCGACCTTGATGTCGATCATCTATGGTTTCTACCATGCCGACAGCGGCGAGATCCGCGTCAACGGCAATCCCGTCACCATCCGTGACAGCCAGGCGGCGATCGCCACCGGCATCGGCATGGTGCACCAGCATTTCATGCTGGTCGACAATTTCACGGTGCTCGAGAACATCATGCTTGGCGCCGAAGGCGGCATGTTGCTGGCCAAGGGTGTTGCCTCGGCCCGCGCCGAGCTCAAGCGGCTGGAAACGGAATATGGCCTGGAGGTCGATCCCGACACGCTGATCGAGGAACTCCCGGTCGGCCTGCAGCAGCGTGTCGAGATCCTGAAAGCCATGTATCGCGGCGCCGAGATCCTGATCCTCGACGAGCCCACAGGCGTGTTGACCCCGGCCGAGGCCGATCACCTTTTCCGCATCCTCAAGGTGCTGCGCGATCAGGGCAAGACCATCATCCTCATCACCCACAAGCTGCGCGAGATCATGGCAATCACCGATACGGTCTCGGTCATGCGCCGCGGCGAAATGGTCGCGACCCGCAAGACGTCGGAGACGACGGTGGAGGAACTGGCCGAGCTGATGGTCGGCCGCCGCGTGCTGCTGCGCGTGCAGAAGGGCGAGGCGAACCCGCAAGCCGCCGTGCTGTCCGTCCGCAACCTCACGGTCAAGGATAATCGCGGCGTCACCATGGTCGACAACGTCTCCTTCGACGTGCGCGCCGGTGAGATCGTCGGCATCGCCGGTGTCGCCGGTAATGGCCAGTCCGAATTGCTGGAGGCGATTGCCGGCATCCGCAAGCCGACCTCCGGTGAAATTCTTCTCGACGGTCAGACGATCGACAAGGCCGATCCAGCCCGCCTGCGTGATCTCGGCCTCGCTCATATTCCCGAGGATCGCCACCATATGGGCCTGGTGCTGAAATTCGAGGAATATGAAAATTCCGTGCTCGGCTACCATCGCCGCCCGGCTTACAGCAAAGGCCCGCTGCTCGATCTCGATGCGATCCGCAAGGATGCAATGGAAAAGATCGAAAAATACGATATCCGCCCGCCGAACCCGCGGCTGAAGACGGCGAATTTCTCCGGCGGCAACCAGCAGAAGATCGTCGTTGCCCGTGAGATCGAACGCGATCCGAAGATGCTGATCATTGGCCAGCCGACACGCGGCGTCGATATCGGCGCCATCGAATTCATCCACCGCCGGATTATCGAAATGCGTGACGCGGGCAAGGCGATCCTGCTCGTCTCCGTCGAACTCGATGAAATCCGCTCCCTTTCAGACCGTATCCTTGTCATGTTTGCCGGCCATATCGTCGGCGAGAAGACGCCCGATGCCGGTGAACAGACCCTCGGCCTGATGATGGCCGGCATTGCCGCGTGAGGCCTTTATGAGCACTGCTTCCGTTCCGCTACCAAACTGGATCAATTACGGCCTCATCCCGATTTTGAACCTCGTCGTCGCCTTCCTGATCTCCGGCTTCGTCGTCTGGATAATCGGGGAAAGCCCGCTCGCTGCGCTGTCGCTGCTGATCCAGGGCGCGCTCGGCAATGGCGAAGGCATCGGCTTCACGCTGTATTACGCGACGAGCTTCATCTTCACCGGCCTCTCCGTCGCGGTGGCGATCCATTCCGGCCTCTTCAACATCGGCTCCGAAGGCCAGGCCTATGTCGGCGGCCTCGGCTGCGCGCTGGTGGCGCTGGCGCTCGATCGTTACGTGCCATGGTATGTGACGATGCCGATCGCCGTCGTTGGCGCCGGCCTGTTTGGTGCGGCCTGGGCCTTCATCCCGGCCTTCCTGCAGGCAAAACGCGGCAGCCACATCGTCATTACGACGATCATGTTCAATTATATCGGCGCGACACTGATGGTGTATCTCCTGGTGCATGTGCTGATCGTGCCCGGCAAGATGGCGCCGGAAACCCGCACCTTCCTCGAAGGCGGCCAATTGCCGAAGCTCGGCTGGGTTATGCAGCTGTTCGGCGCCAAGCTGGGGGCTGCCCCGTTCAACGTCTCCTTCATCATTGCGCTCGTTGTCAGCTACCTCGTCTGGTTGCTCGTCTGGCGCACCAAGCTCGGTTTCGAGATGCGCACGCTGGGCGTCAGCCCGACGGCGGCGGCCTATGCCGGCATCCCCTATGCCCGCACCGTGATCATCGCCATGCTGCTCTCCGGAGCGCTTGCCGGCATGATGGCGCTGAACCCCGTCATGGGCTCGTCGGCCCGCCTGCAGGTGGAATTCGTCGGTGGTGCCGGCTTCGTCGGCATCGCCGTCTCGCTGATGGGACGCAACCATCCGCTCGGCATCATCATGGCGGCGATCCTCTTCGGTATTCTCTACCAGGGCGGTGACTGGATTTCCTTCGAAATGCCGAACATCACCCGCGAGATGATCCTCGTCATCCAGGGTCTGGTGATCCTCTTTGCCGGCGCGCTGGAATACATGTTCCGGCCGGCAATGGTGCGCCTCTACCAACAGTTCAAGCGCGGTTAAGGAGCGGGCGATGGATTATTATGACATCTTCATCAGCGTTCTGAGCTCGACCATCCGCCTGTCGATCCCGCTGATCTTCACTGCCCTTGCCGGTCTGTTTTCGGAGCGCGCCGGCATCTTCGATATCGGCCTTGAGGGCAAAATGCTGGGCTCGGCCTTTGCCGCCGCCTGCGTTGCCTATCTCACCGATTCGGCCTGGCTCGGGCTCGGTGCCGGCATCCTTTGTTCGGTGGCGCTGAGCCTGGTGCATGGCTTTGCCTCGATCACCAACCGTGGCAACCAGATCGTCTCCGGTGTCGCGATCAACTTCTTCATCGCCGGCATCACCATCGTGCTTGGGCAGGCCTGGTTTGGCCAGGGCGGACGCACGCCGCAGCTGTCGCCGGAGTCGCGCTTCGCACCGATCATCCTGCCGGGCGCCGATACTGCTCGCAACATACCGATCATCGGCCCGATCTATGCCAATGTCATATCGGGCAACAATGTCCTCACCTACCTCGCCTTCCTCGCCGTGCCGTTTTCCTGGTGGGTGCTTTACCGCACACGTTTCGGCCTGCGGCTACGCGCCGTCGGCGAAAACCCGGGTGCGGTCGATACGGCCGGCATCTCGGTCGCCTGGCTGCGTTACCGCGCCGTCATGTGTGCGGGCATTCTCTGCGGCTTTGCCGGCACCTATCTGGCAATCGCCCAGTCAGCCGCCTTCATCAAGGACATGTCGGCCGGCAAGGGCTACATCGCGCTCGCAGCTCTCGTCTTTGCCAAGTGGAAGCCGGTACCCGTCATGTTTGCCTGCCTGCTCTTCGGCTTCCTCGATGCGCTGGCAAATTTCATGCAGGGAAAGCAGGTGCCGCTGATCGGCGAAGTGCCGGTTCAGGTTTTCCAGGCGCTGCCCTATGTCCTGACCTGCGTCCTGCTTGCCGGCTTCATCGGCGTCGCGACCCCGCCAAAGGCCGGTGGCGTGCCCTATACGAAGGAGCGTTGATATGTCTCACGATCTGTTCGAAGCCGCCCGCGGCGCCATGGTCTTTGCCCATGCGCCCTATTCGAAATTTCCGGTCGGCGCGGCGATCCGCGCCGAGGACGGCAAGGTCTATACCGGCGCCAACATCGAAAACCTCTCCTTTCCGCAAGGATGGTGCGCCGAGCCGACGGCGATCAGCGCCATGATCATGGGTGGCGCGAAGAAGATCGTTGAAATGGCCGTCATTGCCGAGAAGCTGCCGCTCTGCCCGCCCTGCGGCGGCTGCCGCCAGAAGATCTCCGAATTCGCCTCCAAGGGGACGAAGATTTACCTCTGCGATGAAACAGGCGTGAAGAAGACCATGACGATGGAAGAGCTTCTTCCCTTCAGCTTCGAGACTGAACTCGGATGAAGGCGACGGTCAGCCTGCTCGCCGCACTGCTCGGCGGAATCAAGCCGCGCCACGGCATCGTGCTCGGCTCCGGTCTCGGCTCCCTCGTCGGTGAGCTGGACGGCGCCGTCCGTGTTCCCTATCGCGACCTGCCGGGCTTTCCCGTCAGCGCGGTCTCCGGCCATGCAGGCGAAGTCGTCGCCGGCCGCCTCGGCGGCGTGCCTGTCGTCATGCTCTCCGGCCGCGTGCATTATTACGAGAAGGGCGATGCCAACGCCATGCGCCTGCCGATCGAGGTGCTGAAGGCGCTCGGCGTCGAAGCGCTGATCCTGACCAATTCGGCCGGATCGTTGCGTGACGACATGCCGCCCGGTTCGGTGATGCAGATCACCGACCACATCAACTATTCCGGCATGAACCCGCTGATCGGTGAGGAAAGCGATCATCGTTTCGTTGGCATGACCAATGCCTATGACGCCGGACTTGCCGCGGCGATGCAGAGGGCAGCGGCAAAGCTTAAAATCGAGCTGGCGCAGGGTGTCTATATGTGGTTCTCCGGTCCAAGCTTCGAAACGCCGGCGGAAATCCGCATGGCGCGCATCCTTGGCGCCGATGCCGTCGGCATGTCGACGGTGCCCGAGGTGATCATCGCAAGAATGCTGGGTCTGAGGGTTGCCGCCGCCTCCGTTATCACCAACTATGGGGCAGGCATGACCGGCAATGAGCTTAGCCATGAAGAAACCAAGGACATGGCGCCCATCGGCGGCGCCCGTCTCGCCGCGATACTGAAAGACATGATTGCGGCTAGAACAGGATGATTTTAGGCCGGGTCGGCCTAAAATCTGAATCCTGTTCTAAATTATATAGTTAGAGCATGATGTCGTCCGAAAACCGCGCACACTTTTCGGCCTCATGCTCTAGAGGAAGCGAAGATGAATAGCTATTCCAACCGGGAAACGGCGGCTGTCGCCCTTTCTCTTCTCGACCTCACCAATTTGAAGGATGATTGCACCGAGGCGCAGATCGACGCGCTCTGCGCCCGCGCGCAGACGCCCTACGGCAACAGTGCTGCGATCTGCATCTGGCCGCGGTTCGTCGCTCAGGCCCGCAATATCCTTGGCACCGGCCATGCCGTGCGTATCGCGACCGTCGTCAACCTCCCCTCTGGCGATATGGAAGTGGCCGATGTCGCTGCTGAAGCACGCGAGGCGATTGCCGATGGGGCCGATGAGATCGATCTGGTCATTCCCTACCGCAAGCTGCTCGCCGGCAACGAGAAGGCGGTGACCGACATGGTCAAGGCCGTGCGCGCCGAATGCGCCGGCCCCGTTCTTCTGAAGGTCATCATCGAGACTGGCGAGCTGAAGGATGCGGCATTGATCCGCCGTGCCGCCGAACTCGCCATCGAAGCCGGCGCCGATTTCATCAAGACCTCCACTGGCAAGGTCGCCGTCAACGCGACGCTCGAAGCCGCCGATATCATGATCCGCGCTATCCGCGAAAGCGGCCGCAAGGTCGGCTTCAAGCCGGCAGGCGGTATCGGCTCGGTGGCTGATGCCGCACTCTATCTGAGCCTTGCCGAAACCATCATGACACCGGACTGGGCGATGCCGTCGACGTTCCGTTTCGGCGCTTCCGACCTGCTCGACGATATCCTGGCGGTTCTAAGTGGAACACAGTCGGCACCGGCTGCGGCGTCGAGCTACTGAAATGATTCCGCAGGAGATCATTCGGCGTAAGCGCGATGGCGACGAACTCGACGCCGCCGATATCAGGTCCTTCATCGCGGCACTCGCTGCCGGTCGATTGTCGGAAGGCCAGATCGGCGCATTCGCCATGGCCGTCTGGTTCAAGGGCATGTCGCGGGCCGAAATCGTGGCCTTGACGCTGGCGATGGCCGATTCCGGTGACAGGCTGCAATGGGCCGATATCGACCGCCCGATCGCCGACAAACATTCGACCGGCGGCGTCGGCGACAATGTTTCGCTGATGCTGGCGCCGATCGCCGCCGCCTGCGGCCTCGCCGTTCCGATGATCTCCGGACGCGGTCTCGGCCATACCGGCGGCACACTGGATAAGCTCGAATCCATTCCCGGCTATAGGATCACTCCGGACGCCGACCTGTTCCACAAGGTCGTGAAGGAGGCGGGATGCGCCATCATCGGCCAGACCGGCACCTTGGCGCCCGCCGACGGCAGGCTCTATGCCGTGCGCGATGTGACTGCCACCGTCGATTCCATTCCCCTCATCACCGCCTCTATCCTCTCGAAGAAACTTGCGGCCGGGCTCGAGACGCTGGTGCTTGACGTCAAGGTTGGCAACGGCGCCTTCATGGCTGACCGCGGCCAGGCGGAGATCCTGGCGCAGTCGCTGGTCGAGGTGGCCAATGGCGCAGGCGTGAAAACCTCGGCCCTGATCACCGACATGAACCAGCCGCTTGCCGATAGTGCCGGCAATGCCGTCGAGATGCGCAACTGCCTGGATTTCCTGGCAGGCAGGAAAAGAGACACGCGGCTTGATATCGTCGTTCTCGCCTTCGCCGCCGAGATGCTGGTGAAATCAGGCATCGCCGCTTCGCCTGACGAAGCCGAGGGGATGGCGCGTCAGGCCTTGTCATCGGGAAAGGCGGCTGAAGTCTTCGCGCGTATGGTATCGATGCTCGGCGGCCCGTCCGACCTCATCGAAAATCCCGACCGACACCTGGCCAGGGCGCCTGTGGAAAAACCCGTTCCGGCCGCCCGTTCCGGCTGGCTTGCCGCCTGCGATGCGCGCGGTATCGGCGTTAGCGTCATCGATCTCGGCGGCGGAAGACGCCATCCGTCGGATCGGATCGACCATCGCGTCGGCTTTTCCGAACTCCTGCCGCTTGGCACCCGTGTGACCGCGGGCGAACCGATCGCTCTCGTTCATGCCGCTGACGAAGCCGCGGCGGAGAGGGCGGCTGCGGCGCTTGCTATGCACTACCGCATTACTGACGACAAGCCGGAGACGACGCCGGTGATTGCAGGCCTTGTTTGACGCAGTTTACTGCTTGAGGCTGAGCGAACCGTCGGCGACGGAATAGGAGGCGAGCTTCTGCAGGAAGCTCATGCCGACCAGCGTCGTCGTCAGCGCATCGTCCCTCAGGACGAAGGCTTCGACATCGCGCACGCGAATGCCGCCGATTTCGACCCGGTCGAGTGTCACATGCGCGGCTTTCGTCTGACCGTTCGCAGTATTCACCCCATAACGGAAATCGAGTTGGTTGGCGGTGAAGCCCAGTCGGCGGGCGAGCGTCTCGTTGAGCGCCACATAGGTGGCGCCTGTATCGATCAGACCTTGCACCGGCTTGCCGTTGATCTTGAAGCTGCCGGTATAGTGGCCCTGTGCATCGGCCTGCAGGCGGATCGCATTGCTGCCGTAGACGGGCTCCGGTGCGGCCGGTTGGTCGGCTTCGGTCGATACATAATTGGCGGAGAGAGCGTCAGCAGGCTGCTGGCTGGTGCCTCCGAAGAAGGAAGGCACCTGTGTGGCGAGCACCGCGGCGATGCTGGCGAATAGGACGGTACGCACGAGCATGAAACAGAAATCCTTCCTGTATAAACCCCGCTTCATGCGGGGCCTCATGCTTCAGACCTCCTAAACCTCAAGTGCTGATAAGTTGCTAATATCGACGCCGAAAGGCCCGGAGCGAACCACCGGGCCGTAAAGTCTTTCGATTTGGTAAAGGAAGGCTGAAATTACTTGGTGCCGTACATGCGGTCGCCGGCATCGCCGAGACCGGGCACGATATAGCCCTTCTCGTTGAGATGACTGTCGATCGAGGCGGTGAAAACCGGAACATCGGGATGCGCCGCACGGAAGTTGCGGATGCCTTCCGGCGCGGCAAGCAGGCAGAGGAAGCGGATATTGTGGGCACCGCGTTCCTTGAGCTTGTCGATCGCCGCGATCGAGGAATTGCCGGTCGCAAGCATCGGGTCGACGACGATGATCAGCCGCTCGGCCACGTCCTCCGGCGCCTTGAAGTAATATTCGACCGGCTGCAGCGTTTCGTGGTCGCGATAGACGCCGATATGCGAGACGCGGGCGGATGGCACGAGATCGAGCATGCCTTCGAGCAATCCGTTGCCGGCGCGCAGGATCGAGGCGAAGACCAGCTTCTTGCCTTCGAGGATCGGCGACTCCATCGTCTGCAGCGGTGTCTCGATCGTTTCCATTGTGAGTTCGAGATCGCGGGTCACCTCGTAGCAGAGCAGTGTCGAGATTTCGCGCAGCAAACGCCGGAAACTTCCCGTCGATGTCTCCTTGCGCCGCATGATGGTAAGCTTGTGCTGCACAAGCGGATGATCGATGACCGTGACGCCGTCCATGGGGAAGCCTTTCATTCTTTCTATCGAATGTTTCTTTCACGGAAATCGGCCCGACCGCAAGAGTGGTGGTCAATTTGCGCCGATCTTCCCCAACCTCTACCCTCAAAGCCGGGCAAGCAAGACCTTGCGCGTCTGCTCGTCGACGAAGGCGGCCTCGATCGCAGTGCGTGTCATCGAGTCGATCTCGGCGTCGCTGAAACCGAAAACCCCTGCGGCAAATTCGTATTCCTGCTTAAGCGAGGTATGGAAGAAAGGCGGATCGTCCGAGCTGATCGTCACCCCCACGCCTGCTTCCTTCAGCCGGCGCAGCGGATGGGAAGCAAAATCGGGAAACACCCCGAGCGCGATATTGGAGCCCGGGCAGATCTCGAGCACGGTGCCGAGATCGGCAAGCCGCTTCACCAGATCGAGATCCTCGATGGCGCGCACCCCATGACCAATGCGCGAGGGGCGCACCGCATCGAGCGCGTCGGCGACGCTGAAGGCGCCGCAGACCTCACCGGCATGGATGGTTAGCCCAAGGCCGGCATCGCGGGCGATATCGAAGGCGCGGGCATAATCGGCGACGCGCCCCATGCGCTCCTCGCCGGCAAGGTTGAAGCCGGTAATCAGAGGATTGCCGGCCTTAACAGCATATTCGGCAGCACCAATCACGCTCTCCGGACCGAAATGCCGCTCGCCGGTGACGATCAGCCGGGCCTCGATGCCGCTCTTTTCCCTAGCCCGCCGGATGCCTTCGCAGATACCCGCAATATAGGCGTCGGCCCCCAGGCCGATGCGCTTGCCGTGATCGGGCGAGACGATGAGTTCGCTGTAGATCGTATGGATGCCGGCGAGTTCGTCGAGATAGGTTTCGGTCAGAAGCGCATAGTCCTCCTCGGTCCTGTAGACCTCGGAAACCTTGTCGTAACATTCGAGGAAGCTTGCGAAATCATGCCAGACATAGGCTCCGTCGCGAAGTTCAGCGCTAATGTCGACGCCATATTTCTGCGCCTGCGCCGCGGTCAGAGCTGGAGGGGCCGCACCCTCCAGATGGCAGTGCAGTTCGACCTTCTTCAAATGCGATGTCACAGAAAACTCCTTCCGTGCGGCCCGGTCGGGATGCCGAGATGCCGAGCGATGCTCTCGCCGATATCGGCATAGCTGCGGCGCACGCCGATCGAACGCGACCGGATGCCGGGACCATAGGCGATGACAGGCACGCGCTCGCGCGTATGGTCCGTGCCGCGCCAGGTCGGATCGCAGCCGTGATCGGCGGTGAGCACGACGAGATCGCCGGGCTTCAATTTTTTGTGGACCTCGGGCAAGCGCGCATCGAAGGCTTCGAGGGCGGCGGCATAACCCGGCACGTCGCGGCGATGGCCGTAGATCATGTCGAAATCGACGAAATTGGTGAAGACGAGATCGCCGTCCTCAGCCTCGTCAATCGCCGAAAGCGACGCATCCATCAGCGCCTCGTTGCCGTTCGCCTTGATGACCCGCGAGATACCCTGATGCGCGAAGATATCGCCGATCTTTCCCACCGCGTGCACGTGCCGTCCGTGCTCGATAAGCCGGTCGAGCAGCGTCGGCTCCGGCGGCAGCACGGAAAAGTCGCGCCGGTTTCCGGTGCGCTGGAAGGAAGCGGCAGACTGGCCGATGAAGGGCCGGGCGATGACGCGGCCGATATTGTAGGGATCGAGCAGCCCCCTGGCCAAACGGCAGAAGGCGAGCAGACGATCGAGGCCGAAATGCACCTCGTGCGCAGCGACCTGGAAGACGGAATCCGAGGAGGTATAGCAGATCGGCTTGCCGGTGCGGACATGTTCCTCGCCGAGCCGGGCGATGATCTCCGTTCCCGAGGCATGGCAGTTGCCGAGAATGCCGGACACCCCGGCTTCCCTGCACAATGCGTCGATAAATTCCTGAGGAAAGGCGTCGCCCTCGATCGGGAAATAACCCCAATCGAAACTGACAGGTGTTCCCGCGATCTCCCAATGGCCTGATGGCGTGTCCTTGCCGCGTGAGATTTCGGTGGCGGCGCCATAAATGCCGTAGACCTTTTCTGGGACCTGCATGCCGGCCGGGAACCGGCCTGACGCCGATCGCGCAATGTGCATCAGCCCGAGTTCCGACATGTTGGGCAGGCAAAGCGGCCCTTCGCGCAATCCGGCGCGGTCCCCGGCGCCGGCTGAGCAGAACTCGGCGATATGGCCGAGCGTATCGGCGCCCTCGTCGCCATAGGCCGACGCATCCGGCGCTCCGCCAACGCCGAAGGAATCCAGAACGAAAAGAAAGGCACGCGCCATTTTACACCCGAGAGAGCCGATCGCCGGCCTCTGGAATGTTGGAGGCGGCTGAAATCCAGCCATATAATGCTGCGGCCGGCTTGGCAAATTCGAGAAGTGGGAAGGGCCGTCAGCAGTCGCCGCAGGGGATCGAGTCGCCTTGCCGCTGGCGGTAGAAATAACTGCGGCTGATGGTGATCGTGCGCATGCCGTCCGGCATGAAGTTCGGGGCGAACAGGAACATCGTATAGGGGATGCTGAGCTCGGTACGGACCAGGAAACTGTTCGCCGTCTTCATATCAGACGGCACGTTGGTCACCGTGGCGTTCTTGGCATAGGGCACCGTCCCGTCCTGCGCCCAGGACCAGAGCACCTTCGCATTGGCGCTGGCATCGATGGTAATGCCGGTGATCTTCAGCGTTAGCGACGTCGAGTTGTAGGGTACGAAGATCGCCGTTGCGACCGATGGCATCTGCGCGAGCGCGCTCTTCGTGACGGATTGCTGCTGGGTGACGAGATCGGCCACCGTTCCTGCGGCGCGTGTCGCGCGCTTGCTGACGCTGAGGCCGATCGTAATCTCGAAAGCGCCGATATAGAGCATGATCAATACGGGAAAGAGGATCGCGAATTCGATCGCTCCGGCGCCCTTGCGGTCTCGGGCCAGTCGCCGCGCCGTCAGGACCAATCTGGTGAACGGGTTGCGCAACGCCATTATGGATACTGCTCGTTCTGGAAGGCCGCGGTTGCGACGATCAGATATTGGCTCGGCATCGAACCGTCGGAGGGGCGTATCGTGGTGATATAGGGCCGGACCAGGTCCGTGATGATTTCCCAGCGGTAATAGGCGCGCATCATGTTGATCGTGCCGGCGCCGCCCGGCGCATATTTGAAGGCCGCCGTGTTGATATCGGCATATTTGTCGGTGGAAAGCTTGGGGATCGTCGTCGGAATGGCCGAGAAGGTACTGAACGTCTGTACGTCCAGGTAGAGCTTGCTCGGTGTGGCGACTTCGCTCGCCGAGCAGCGGACCAGGATCGAGATCTCATCGCAGAAAGCCTGGCGGAATTGCGCCTGGTTCATATCTGTCGTGCGGCCGAGATTATAGGTGATCTGCCCGGTTCGCATCCGGCGGCTCATCGTATCAACGCCGTTGGAGACGAGTTCTTCGGCGGCGAAGGCGACGAAAGTTTCGAGGATTGCGAAAATCACCAGGAAATAGGGAATGGCGAGCAGCGCGAATTCGATCGCCGCTGCGCCGTCGCGCGAACGGGCGAGAGCGCGAAACCGTGAGAAACGGAACGGGGCGAAGGCGCGCCGCTTATCCGTCTGCTGATCAATTGCCGTCATTGCCTGGACCCGAGCGATATTTTCCACTCGTCAGACTACGGTCTGTTCGTTGATTTTCCGTTTCAACCTGACACGACGATTTTAACGAATGGTCGAGGAAGCTCCCAGATAGTACTCAGGGTGAGGCGGTCGTGGTGGCCGCTTGCTGCGCATGCTGCTCGCAGTTCGGCGTGCAGGACAGCACGGAGCGCTCGGTCTGTCGGTAGACGCGCACCGTATTGCCCTCGTCGATCGACACCAGGATGCGCTCGTCGAGGATCGCATTGCCGTCGGCATCGAGAAGGACCAGATTGGTGGTGCCGAAGCTGCGTCCTGTCAGCACGATGGTCTTGGCGTCGGCGACGGTCGCATCGGCGACCTTGGCATTGCCGACGATCACCTTGCTGACGGGGCGGTCGAGCTTCAATACGCGCGCGTGATCCATATAGACGCGCAGCATGTCATCGTCTGCGGCCGCGGAAACTCCCGAAATACCGAAAACGGCGATCATGCCGGCAAAGAAAATGGTTTTGCCGCTCGATGACATTTGGTCCTCTTTCACGATCACAGCGCAATATGCACATAGAATGGAAAAAAATGGTGAACGAAGCCTTAAGTCTGCCGCTCTGTTCCAGGATGAAGCGTAACGCTCCGATCTGGCACGGTCTCCGGGCGACGCACGCTTCGGTTGGAGACGGAATTTGTGCTATTTCCGGATGAATGCAGCGATTATTCCCGGAATATTGTTAAATATTGAGGTAAGCGCGTAAGAAAATACTGACTCTACAAAGGCCTGTTGTCTCGTTCACATCTCGTTAACTCTTTTCCTTAAGCCGATGGAAACGGCCATTCGCTAGGTTGAAGTCATCCGATCAACGGCAAACAGTTGGCGGACGTGCTGAACATCAACTGGAGTTAGGAGTTACCATGACCAAGCTTTTTAGCCGTTTTCTGAAGGACGAATCCGGCGCGACCGCAATCGAATACGGCCTGATTGCCGCCCTCATTTCCGTAGCGCTCATCACCGGCGCAACGAGCCTCGGCGGCAAGATCGGCAATACGTTTAACGGCCTGAGCACCAAGATGGACAGCTCCGTCACCGCGAGTGGCGGCTGAGCCAGCGACCGCCTAGCGGCATCCGCACAATGCCGGCCGGATTTGCTCCGGCCGAACTATCCGAGCGGGCTCACAGGCTGAACGGCCGTGAGCCTTTTTGCATCTCGTTATGATCGGGTATACGCATGATCGCAGACGCTGTCTTCGTGATACTGCCACTCTGCCTCGCTATGGCGGCTTTCTCGGATCTGTTCACCATGACGATCCCGAACCGTATTTCCCTGATCCTGACCGCCTCTTTCCTCGTACTCGCGCCGCTCTCAGGCCTGGGCCTGGAGGCGATCGGCATGCATGTTGCCGCTGCCGCCATTGTCTTTAGCGCCTGTTTCGCCCTATTTGCCTTCAATGTGATGGGCGGCGGCGACGCCAAGCTGTTGAGCGCCACCGCGCTCTGGTTCGGTCTCAATCAATCCCTTGCGTTCCTGATGACCGACGTTGCCATGATCGGTGGCCTCGTCACCTTGTTGATCCTGCTGGTGCGAGCACAATCAGACAGCATCCTCGCAATCGGCCTACCCCTGCCGAACTCGGTCCTCCACGCCAAGAAGATCCCCTACGGCATCGCGATCGCGATCGGCGGCTTCATGGCCTTTCCTTCCTCGCCGCTGTTCCTCGCCGCGCTGGAAAGCCTGAAATAACGGCATTTTAAATGCCCGTTAACTTAAAATGTAAGCGTTCCATTAACCATAATTATACCAATTGCTGAGCATTCTACAGGGCGAACATATCGTGCCCTGAGGAATGATCGATGAAGCCGGCTCGCCTTATAATCCTAGCTGTCGCCGTGGTGGCAGCCGGCCTCGCCGGCCTCCTGGCAATGCGCATGGCGGGCAGTGGCGGTGTCGTCACCCAGGTGCGCTCGGTCGTCGAGAAGGAGCCTACCGTCAACATCCTCGTCTCGAGCGCCAATCTGCCGGTCGGCGCAAGGCTGGACGACAAGTTGGTGCACTGGATGGCCTGGCCGCAGGGCGGCGTCGTCCCGGGCCTCATCACCGAAGCCGACAAGCCGGATGCGATCAAGGATCTGCAGGGCGCCGTCGTGCGTCTTCCGATCTTCGAAGGCGAACCGATCCGGCCGGAAAAGGTCGCCGATTCCAGCAGCCGCATCCTTTCCTCGCTATTGCCGGCCGGCAAGCGCGCCGTGGCGACCGAGATATCGGTGGCAACCGGCGCCGGTGGTTTCATCCTGCCGAACGACCGCGTCGACGTCATCATGGTCCGCAAGGGTACCGAAGCCGACAAGCTCATTACCGAAACCGTGCTGAGCAATGTCCGCGTTCTCGCCATCGACCAGCAGATCCAGGAAAAGGACGACGGCTCGAAATCGGTGGTCGGCACGACCGCAACACTCGAGCTCACCCCTGATCAAACGAAGGTTCTGGCTGTCGCCCAGCAGATGGCGGACCGGCTGTCGCTCGCGCTGCGCTCAGTCGCCGATGCGCAGGAGCAGGATACAAGTGCAGCCGACTATCTCCTGAGCGGCGACAACGGCAGTGCGATCATTCAGGTCATCAAGTCGGGCGCCATCGTCACGGATGCCAGCGCAGCACCGAAGGCGGAGTAAAAGGACGTGCAAATGGGCAATTCAACGCGGCGCGCCGGACCTCTCCTGACAGGTTGCCTTTCGCTGGCAATCGGAGTCTCCGGTATAGTGCCCGCCTCTTTCGTTCCGGTTCTCGGCGCAGGCGAGGCGCGCGCCGATTCCGATAGCCTGGTCCGGATCTCGCAGACCGGCTCCAATGCCCATCGCCGGCTGAAGCTCGGCCTCAACAAGGCCGTCGTCGTCGATCTGCCGGAGGACGCGCATGATATCCTCGTCTCCGATCCGACCATGGCCGATGCTGTGACCCGCACATCGCGGCGCATCTACCTGTTCGGCAAGAAGGTCGGCCAGACCAATATCTTTGTCTTCGGCGCCGGTGGACAGGAGATCGTCAATCTCGATATCGAGATCGAGCGCGACGTCTCCGGCCTCGAAGTCAATCTTCGCCGCTTCATTCCCGACTCCAACATCAACGTCGAAATCGTCTCCGACAACATCGTGCTGACCGGCACCGTGCGCACGCCACAGGATGCCACGCAGGCGGCCGATCTGGCGCAGGTCTTCCTGAAGGGTGGTGAGGCGACGACCAGAACAGAGACGGCATCTGGCACCGGCGGCGACAGTTCCGTCGCGCTCTTTGCCGAAGGCCGTCAGACTTCGCAGGTCGTCAACCTCCTGCAGATTGAGGGCGAGGACCAGGTCACCCTCAAGGTGACGATCGCCGAGGTCCGCCGCGAGGTGCTGAAGCAACTCGGCTTCGACAATCTGGTTTCCAATTCCTCCGGCATGACGGTCGCCCAACTCGGCAGTCCCGGCACCGACAGTGCAACATCGACGGTTGGCGGCGGCCTGGCGGCGCTCTTCAAGAGCTCGATCGGCAAATACGATATTTCGACCTACCTCAACGCGCTGGAGCAGGCCAAAGTCGTCAAGACGCTCGCCGAGCCGACGCTGACGGCGATATCGGGCCAGGCCGCGACCTTCAATTCCGGCGGCCAGCAACTTTATTCGACGACCGACAGCAACGGCAATGTCACCGTCACGCCGTTTAACTACGGTATCAACCTCGCCTTCAAACCAGTCGTGCTGTCATCGGGACGCATCAGCCTGCAGATCAAGACCAATGTCTCCGAACCGGTGGCCGGCAGCGGCAACGCCACCTATCAGCGCCGTTCGGCGGAGACTTCGGTGGAGCTGCCCTCGGGCGGTTCGATCGCGCTCGCCGGCCTTATCCGCGACAACGTTTCCCAGACGATGGGCGGCACACCAGGCGTCTCGAAGATCCCACTGCTCGGCACGCTCTTCCGCCAGAAAGGTTTCGAGCGTCAGGAAACCGAGCTCGTCATCATCGCAACGCCCTATCTGGTACGTCCGGTGGCGCGCAATCAACTCAACCGGCCGGACGACAATTTCAGCCCCGAAAACGATGGCGCAACCTTCTTCCTCAACCGTGTCAACAAGGTCTATGGCCGCAGCGAGGCGCCTGTCGCCGACGCGCAGTTCCACGGCTCGATCGGGTTCATCTACAAATGAGCGGGGCACGATCGGCAGCAATGGCAGAAAACAGAGATCAGGCGATGGCCCATATGAATTCGACGACACCCCACCTCGGAATCTCGAAGGCGCTTTTGGCCGCAGCCGCCATTTCGATGGCCGTCCTTTCCGGATGCGCCGGTCCGCACGACCAACTGACGACCGGCGGCATTCCGGATGACTACCGCGCCCGCCACCCGATCATCGTCACGGAGGCGGAGCAGACGGTGGATATACCCGTCGCCTCGACCGATCGCCGCCTGACCATCGCCCAGCGCGACCTCATCCGCGGCTTTGCCGCAAACTACATCTCGCGCGCCTCAGGCCCGGTTTACGTGCTGTCGCCGCAAGGTTCGCCCAATTCGGCAGCAGCCTATCAGCTGCGCAATCAGGTCCGTGCCGAGCTGGCGTCGCGGGGGATCGCAAGCTCGAAGATCGTCAACACATCCTATGCCGCCGCCGGCGCGGGCGATGCGGCGCCGATCCGGTTGAGTTTTACCGGCACCACCGCGATCACCACGCAATGCGGTCAGTGGCCCAAGGACATCTCGAACGATTTGACCAACCAGAATTACTATAATTTCGGCTGCGCTTCGCAGAACAACCTGGCCGCCCAGATAGCCAATCCGGAGGATCTGGTGGCACCCCGCGGCATGACTCCGATCGACGCGCAGCGGCGCAACAATGCGATCCAGGAATACCGGACGACGACATCCACGATCGAAGATGTTGCCGACAGCAACAGCGGCTTCTGAGGCGGAACGGAACGATGAGCGCGATCGAATACGAAATCCGGAATCCCAGCGAGCTTCGCAACGCCGAGGAGGCGGTGCGTATGGCGGATCTGGAAAACATGCGGCCGCTGCCGCGCATCTCCGTCCATGCCTTCTGCGAGAGCGAGGCCCTGCAGCACGTCATGGAACGCTGCGCCAATGATCGGCGTGTGGCGAAGGTCAGCATGCGCATCACCAGCGGCGGCATCGCCGCTGCCGCCAATATGTTTTCCGGCGCCCCGACGCCGAACCTCATCATCCTCGAGACCAAGGCGAATGCCGCGAACCTCCTTGCCGAACTCGCGCCGCTCGCCGCCGTCTGCGATCCGACGACCAAGGTCGTCATTATCGGTTATTACAACGATATTGGCCTTTATCGCGAACTCATCCGCAACGGCATTTCCGAATATATGGTCCAGCCTGTCGCCATGCCCGATATCCTTGCGGCGATGGCCTCGATCTTCGTCGATCCGGACGCCGAGCCGCTTGGCCGCAGCATCGCCTTCATCGGCTCGAAGGGTGGCACCGGTGCCTCGACCATCGCGCATAATTGCGCCTTCGGCATTTCCAATCTCTTCTCCACCGAGACGATCCTCGCCGATCTCGACCTGCCCTATGGCACGGCGAACATCGATTTCGACCAGGATCCGGCCCAGGGCATCGCCGAAGCGGTCTTCGCGCCCGATCGTCTCGACGAAGTCTTCCTCGACCGCCTGCTGACGAAATGCTCCGAGCATCTGTCGCTGCTTGCGGCACCCTCGCTGCTCGACCGGGCCTATGATTTCGACGGCCAGGCTTTCCAGCCGGTGCTCGATGTTCTGCAGCGCAGCGCGCCTGTCACCGTGCTCGATGTTCCGCATGCATGGTCGGAATGGACGCGCTCAGTGCTGTCGAGCGTCGACGAGGTGGTCATCACAGCGGTTCCCGATCTCGCCAACTTGCGCAACGCCAAGAACATGCTGGACGCGCTGCG
Organism: Rhizobium sp. P1_B8; assembly: GCF_056406515.1. NCBI lineage: Bacteria > Pseudomonadati > Pseudomonadota > Alphaproteobacteria > Hyphomicrobiales > Rhizobiaceae > Rhizobium > Rhizobium sp. P1_B8. Next base: position 166,483 of record NZ_JBFTZZ010000006.1, read on the forward strand.
CAAGATGCGGCCGAACGACAGGCCGCCGCATCTCATCCTCAATCAGGTCGGCATGCCGAAACGTCCGGAGATTTCGCCGTCGGATTTCTGTGAACCGCTGGAGATCGATCCGATCGCGATCATCCCCTTCGACATCAATCTTTTCGGCAACGCCGCCAATAGCGGCCGGATGATTTCCGAAGTCGACCCGAAATCGCCGACGGCGGAAACATTTTCGCAGATATCGCACATCGTCACCGGCCGGGTCGCAATCAAGAAGGCGAAGAAAGGCGGCCTGCTGGGCCTCTTGAAGCGCAAGTAGACGATGAGCAATTCCAGCAAAACTGTGCAGCGGTTTTCGTCCGGAATTGCGTGAAAACTAAAAGATAGAGCATTTCCTTGACTCGGAGAGATCGGGAAATGCTCTAGAACGAGCAGATTGGATCGAGCGGTATGTTTGGAAAACGCGGAAACGAAGGTTCCGGAAAGGTCGGAGGGGCGATTGCTCCGCCGCCGGTTCCGGCCGCCGCCCCTGCGGCCTCTTCCCCCTCCATTCTGGTCGAACCCTCGCGCGAGCCCGTGCGCCAGCAGGTGACGCCACCGCCGATGCAGACGCCGCAGCGCAAGCGCCCGGCCCGCACCGATGAATATTACGACACCAAGGCGCAGGTCTTTTCCGCGCTGATCGATACGATCGATCTCTCGCAGCTTTCCAAGCTTGACGGTGAAAGTGCGCGTGAGGAAATCCGCGACATCGTCAACGACATCATCACCATCAAGAACTTTGCGATGTCGATCTCCGAGCAGGAAGAGCTGCTCGAGGATATCTGCAACGACGTCCTCGGCTACGGCCCGCTGGAGCCGTTGCTCGCGCGCGACGATATCGCCGACATCATGGTCAACGGTGCTGGCCAGACTTTCATCGAAGTCGGCGGCAAGACGATCGAATCGGAGATCCGCTTCCGCGACAATGCGCAGCTTCTCTCGATCTGCCAACGCATCGTCAGCCAGGTCGGCCGCCGTGTCGACGAATCAAGCCCGATCTGCGACGCGCGCCTGCCGGATGGCTCGCGCGTCAACGTCATCGCGCCGCCGCTGTCGATCGACGGGCCGGCGCTCACCATCCGCAAGTTCAAGAAGGACAAGCTGACGCTCGATCAGCTCGTCCGTTTCGGCGCGATCACGCCGGAAGGCGCAACCGTGCTGCAGATCATTGGGCGCGTGCGCTGCAACGTCGTCATTTCGGGCGGTACCGGCTCGGGCAAAACGACGCTTCTGAACTGCCTTACCAACTATATCGATAGGGATGAGCGCGTCATCACCTGCGAAGATACGGCCGAACTGCAGCTGCAGCAGCCGCATGTCGTGCGCCTCGAAACGCGCCCGCCGAATATCGAGGGCGAGGGCGAGATCACAATGCGCGATCTCGTCAAGAACTGCCTGCGCATGCGTCCCGAGCGCATCATCGTCGGCGAAGTGCGCGGACCTGAAGTTTTCGACCTGCTGCAGGCGATGAACACCGGTCACGACGGTTCGATGGGCACGATCCACGCCAACACGCCGCGCGAATGCCTGAGCCGTATCGAATCGATGATCGCCATGGGCGGCTTTACCCTGCCGGCAAAGACGGTGCGCGAGATCATATCCAGCTCGGTTGACGTCGTCATTCAGGCGGCACGCCTTCGTGACGGTTCGCGCCGCATCACCCAGATCACCGAGGTGATCGGCATGGAAGGCGATGTCATCATCACCCAGGATCTGATGCGCTACGAGATCGAAGGCGAGGATGCGAACGGCCGCCTGATCGGCCGGCACATATCGACCGGCGTCGGCAAGCCGCATTTCTGGGATCGCGCCCGCTACTTCAATGAGGAAAAACGTCTTGCCGCTGCCCTCGACGCGATGGAAGCGAAAACCAAGGAATAGGCGTGATGTTTGGGTTCGATCCGGTAGTGCTGGCAATCGTCGTCCTCGCCGCCGTCTCCGCGGCGGCGGTCGCCTATGCCCTGTTGTTTTCGAAGATCGAGGCCGACAAGAAATCGGCAAGCCGCATCAACCGCGTCAAATCGGCCGAAAGCGACCGCGTCAAGGTCAAGGCTGCCCGTGACCGGGTGCAGGAACTGTCGAAGCGCCGCAAATCGGTGCAGGACAATCTGAAGGATCTGGAAAAGCGCCAGCACGAAAAGACCAAGAAGACCCTGTCGATGAAATCCCGGCTGGTGCAGGCCGGCCTGACGATCACAGTGGCGAAATTCTATCTTATCAGCGCCATCTTCGCCTCCGTGCTGCTGTTCGTCGCCTTCGTCGTTGGTGTATCGTGGATGGTCATGGTCGGTATCGCCGTCGTCGCCGGTCTCGGTCTGCCGCGCTGGGTTCTCGGCTTCCTGATCAAGCGCCGCCAGACCAAGTTTCTCAACGAGCTTCCCAATGCGCTTGACGTCATCACGCGCTCGATCAAATCGGGTCTGCCGCTCAACGATGCGATCCGCCTTATCGCCACCGAAGGCACCGACCCGGTGAAGAGCGAATTCCGGCGCGTGATCGAGGCGCAGCAGGTAGGCCTCAGCATCCCCGACGCCTGCGCCCGCATGACGCTCCACATGCCGCTCCAGGAAGTCAACTTCTTCGCCATCGTCATCGCCATCCAGTCGCAGGCCGGCGGCAATCTGTCGGAAGCGATCGGCAACCTCTCGAAGGTACTGCGTGAGCGCAGGAAGATGAAGGCCAAGGTCTCGGCGCTGTCGATGGAAGCCAAGGCATCGGCGGTTATCATCGGCGCTCTGCCCTTCATCGTCGCGACCCTCGTCTATCTCACTTCGCCGAATTACATGATGATCCTTTTCACCGATCCGCGCGGCCATTTCATCATGGGTGTCTCGGCGATCTGGATGTCGATCGGCATCTTCGTCATGCGCAACATGGTCAATTTTGACATTTAGCCGGAAGGAAGCACCATGTCGCAGGACCTTGCCGCAACGCTGACCAATTCGAGCATGCTGATCGCCGTATTCGTTGCGATCGCCGTCTTCGCCACCTTTTACACGATCGCCATTCCTTTCTTCGAGCGCGGCGATCTCAACAAGCGCATGAAGGCAGTTTCGACTGAGCGCGAGCAGATCCGTGCTCGCGAACGCGCCCGCATGAATATGGAAACCGGCGCTGGCAAGGCCTCGCTCAGGAGCCAGAACAATCGCTCGGTCCGTCAGATCGTCGAGCGCTTCAACCTGCGTAAAGCGCTCGTCGACGACAATACGGTCAACAAGCTGCGTGCCGCAGGGTTTCGCTCGGAGAACGCGCTGAATACCTTCCTCGTGGCGCGTTTCCTGCTGCCCTTCCTTTTCCTGACGCTTGCCGCTGTCTGGGTCTTCGGCCTCGGCAACCTCGCCGGACGAGGCACGCCCATCCGCCTCTTTGCCGTCATCGGCGTCGGCTATCTCGGCTTCTACGCGCCGAATATCTTTATCTCGAACCGCATGGGCAAGCGCCAGCACTCGATCAAGCGCGCCTGGCCGGATGCGTTGGACCTGATGCTGATCTGCGTTGAATCCGGCATCTCGATCGAGGCCGCGATGCGTCGTGTGTCGGAAGAGCTCGGCGAGCAGTCGCCGGCGCTCGCCGAGGAGATGGTGCTGACCACGGCCGAGCTCTCCTTCCTGCCGGATCGCCGGGTGGCGCTCGAAAATCTTGCAATGCGCACCCAGATCGAGCTGGTGCGCTCGGTGACTCAGGCGCTGATCCAGGCCGATCGCTACGGCACGCCGGTCGCCCAGGCGCTACGCGTTCTCGCCCAGGAAGGACGCGACGAGCGCATGAACGAAGCGGAAAAGAAGGCGGCCGCCCTGCCGCCAAAACTGACGGTGCCGATGATCCTGTTCTTCCTGCCGGTGCTGATCGCCGTCATTCTCGGTCCGGCCGGCATCCAGGTGGCAGACAAGTTCTGACGGCTGCGCCGGCGCCGGAAAGCGGATACCGCTTCCGGCAGAGGACGATGTGCATCAAGGACTGTCGGTCCGATCCGCCGTCGGCAAACGCGCGTGACCGCCGCCGGCAGAGCTGGTAAACGGGATGACGACCATCGGCAAGCGCCGGCGCGCCCGCGGCGCCCCTGGCGTTCGTTCAATCCAAAAGAGAGGTTTCCGATGTCTTCTGCGGGCATTTTCGTCAGCATCATGGCAGCCTTGGCGGTCGGCGCGATGAGCCCCGGCCCGAGCTTCGTCGTCGTTTCCAGGATCGCCATCTCGCGTTCCAGGCTGGATGGCCTTGCGGCAGCATTCGGCATGGGCGCCGGCGGTGTCGTTTTTGCCGTACTGGCACTCGCCGGGCTGACGGCGTTGCTGTCTCAGTTCGAATGGCTCTATGTCCTGCTGAAGGTCGCAGGCGGCGCCTATCTCGTCTATATCGCTGTCAATATCTGGAGGAGCGCCGGTCAGCCGCTCGAGGTCTCCGACGCCGTCAACGGCAATCGCGCGCCGAGATTGAGCTTCATGACCGCGCTGCTGACCCAGCTCAGCAACCCAAAGACCATCATCGTCTATGCCAGCATCTTTGCCGCACTTTTACCGAGGACGGTGCCGGTCAGTCTCATCGTCGCGCTGCCGCTCGGCGTCTTCGTCGTGGAGGCGGGGTGGTATTCGATCGTGGCCTTCGCCTTTTCGGCCCGTCACCCGCGGCGGCTCTATCTTGCCGCCAAGAGCTGGATCGACCGCACCGCGGGTGCCGTCATGGCCGGTCTCGGCCTTCGGCTCATTCTCGCCGGCGTAAGTGATCGATAAGCTGACGCGCGAGTGACTTCGGACGCTTCATGTTTAGAGGAGATCCGGTCAGTTGGTATTGCTGTCGCTCGGGGTCTTGTCCTTGGCGGCGAGTTTCTGCCAGGAATTCTGCTGCGAGAGCATGCCTCTGAGATAGGCGACATTGGCATCGGCCTGCTGCGGCGAAAGTTCGCGCCGGGCGATCTGCTCGGCTTCCGGGAATCGTCCTTGCAGGCCGACGACGAGGGCAAGGTTCTGCCTGACGCGGCTGTCGGCTGTGGGTTGACCGGCGGCGGAGCGCAGGTAGGTTTCGGCCGTGCGCAGATCGCCGGTCAGCACATAGGACATGCCAAGGTTGGAAAGGATGGAGGGCTCGTTCGGCTGGATGTCGAGCGCGTCGCGGTAGCGCTGCCTGGCATCGCTTGCCCGGCCCATCTGGTCGAGGATCGCGCCTTGGGCCGAAATCAGCTTCCAGTCCGGACGGTCGGGTGTTTGGGCGCGGCCGATCGTGTCGAGCGCCTGCTGGAACTGGCCGGCCGCCGCCTGCGCCTTGCCGTAGGCGGCCAGCACGTTGCGGTCGCCGGGATTGGCGATGGCCACTTGCTGCATGACGGCGAGCGCCTGGGTGTCGCGGCCGTTCATGCGCAGCAGATTGGCATAATTGACGCCGGTGACGGGATCGCGCGGGTTCTTTTCGTAGGCCTGGCCGAGCCGGTCCGTCGCCGAGCGCAGCTCCGTCGCATCCATCTCTTCAACCGGCTTGGTGAGCTTCGGCACCGAGCCGGTTGTCATCCGGTCCTTGGTCGTCGAGCAGCCGGCAAGCGCAAGGACGATCAGCGAGGCCGCAGCGCCCTGCAGGATACGATTCGTGAATGTGGTGAGCGAGGCAGGCATGATGCGTTCCTGGATTCCGAAATCGGCGCCTGACCTCGAAGCGGAACAGGGAAAGGTTTGACGCAATCTTCGCTCCAGCAATAGTCTGTTAACCCTAACAGACCGTTAAGGAACGATTCCTTACGACCGCCGAAGGACAATCATGGCCCCCTATCAGTTCATCGAGAGACCGACCCCTTTCAACACGAAGGGCGGTTTGACGCTGCCGATCTTTGCCGTCACGCCTGCCCATATCGAGACCGGCACGATCGATCCGATCGCGCTCGATTGGGCGCGCCGGGCAGGCTACAAGGCCGAAAGTGGGTCGCTGCTGCTGATCCCGACGGCCGAAGGCCATCTCGGCGGCGCGCTTTACGGCCTCGGCACCAATCCATCCGAGCAGCCTTACATCACCGGCCGGCTCGCTCGTGCGCTGCCGGCCGGTGACTGGCACATCGAGACCGCGCCGCTGACGGCAAATCGCCTGGCTCTCGGCTTTGGGCTCGGCAGCTACCGTTTCGACCGTTACAAATCCGAAAAATCGCCGGCGGCGACGCTGATGATCCCCCGTGATGCCGACGCCGCCGACATCAAGCGCCAGCTCGCCGGCGTCTTTCTCGCCCGCGACCTGATCAATACGCCGACGAATGACATGGGGCCGGTACAGCTCGAGGCCGTTTTCCGTGGCCTGGCCGGACATTACAAGGCGGAGATATCGGTTATTACGGGTGACGACCTGCTCAAGCAAAACTTCCCGCTGGTCCATACCGTCGGCCGCGCCAGCGCCGATGCGCCGCGCCTTCTCGAAATGCGCTGGGGCAAGAAGGGCCATCGCAAGGTGACGCTCGTCGGCAAGGGCGTCTGCTTCGACACCGGCGGTCTCGACATCAAGCCTGCCGCCTCCATGCTGCTGATGAAGAAGGACATGGGCGGCGCGGCGAATGTGATGGGGCTTGCTCTGATGATCATGGACGCCAAGCTGAAGGTCGACCTGCGCGTCATCGTCCCTGTCGTCGAAAACGCGATCTCGTCCAATGCCTTCCGGCCCGGCGACATCTATCGGAGCCGCAAGGGCTTGACCGTCCAGATCGACAATACCGACGCCGAAGGCCGTTTGATCCTTGCCGATGCGCTTGCCTATGCGGACGAGGAAGAGCCCGATCTGCTGATTGATATGGCGACGCTGACCGGCGCTGCCCGCGTGGCCCTTGGCCCGGATCTCCCGCCCTTCTTCACCGACGACGCCAATCTGGCGCATGACCTGACCGAAGCGAGCCTGGAAACCGACGATCCGATCTGGCGCCTGCCGCTCTATTCCGGCTACGAAAAGGATATCCGCACCAAGTTCGCCGATCTTACCAATGCCCCTGCCGGCGGCATGGCGGGGGCGATTACCGCAGCCCTCTTCCTCAAGCGTTTCGTCAGCAAGGCGAAGAGTTGGGCGCATTTCGACATTTACGGCTGGGCTCAAGCCGAACGACCGCATTCGCCGGGCGGCGGCGAGGCACAGGCGATCCGCGCGCTCTTTCACCATATCCGCGAGAGCTTGCGCTGATGCCATGCTAAAGCGCGTCGCGATCTTTCAGATCCGCTCCTTGCGCTTTAAGTCTTTGTTCTACGCATGTCGTATCGCAAAACCGCTGCACACTTTTGCGCAACATGCTTTAGAAATAAGCGCTGAGGCGCATCGCGTGATCCCTGTTCACGCGCTGCGCCTCGCTGCCGATCGTTAAAATTTTATTCACCCTGCCAGGCGGCAATTTCCAGCGCCCCTTGCATGTGCATGGCAACTACCGGAAAATGGAACGCTAGCGAAACGATCTTCCGGAGGGGCCGTGCCGATCGAACTGACCGCCTCGCAGGCGCTGGGGCTCTGGCATGGCGCGGCGCTCGATCAGGTCCGCCACGACGATCGCGATTTGACGTTGCGCCAGATGGCGATCCTGCTGCATATTTATCTGGTGCCGCCGCCGCACACGGTGCGCGGGCTTGCCGCCACACTTGATGTCACCAAGCCGGTCATCACCCGCGCCTTGGATACGATGGGCGAGATGGGGCTGGTCGACCGCGTGCGTGACGATGCCGACCGGCGCAACGTGATCATCAAGCGCACCGTCGGCGGTGCGCTTTACCTGGAAAAGCTCGGCGATCTCATACGAGATCAGGCCCGCCGGCTGCCGATCTGAAAGGAACGCGAATGACGATGCTCGACCGCCGCCTGCATGCCTACCGGCCTGATCTCGCGGAAGCCGGCCTCGAAGGCAAGGTCGAGGCGTCGCGCTTTGTGAAGGGCGCGCCGGCGCGTGTCGCCGTTCCTGTCCTGGCCGTGCGCCCTGAACCGGACCTTGCCCGCGGCATCGATACGGAACTGCTTCTCGGCGAGGATGTGACGGTTTTCGATCGCGCCAACGGCTGGTGCTGGGTGAAAGCCGTCGCGGACGGTTATGTCGGTTATGTCGCTGCGGACGCGCTCTTAGAAGGCAGGCCGGCGCCGACCCATATCGTCACCGTGCAGCGCAGCTTCGTCTATCCCGAACCGGAACTGCGCAAGCCCCACCAGGCCATCGTGTCGATGGGAAGCCGCGTCTACGTCGCCGGCGAGGCGGAAGCGCGGGGCAATCGCTACGTCGTGCTCGAGGACGGAACGGCGATCTTTGCCAAGCACGTCCAGCCGATCGGCGCTCTCGATGGCGCCGATTACGTGGAGATCGTCGCCCGTTTCCTGGAAACGCCCTACCTCTGGGGCGGACGTTCCGGCCTCGGCATCGATTGCTCCGGCCTCGTCCAGCTGGCGATGCTGATGACGGGCAGAGCTGCGCCGCGCGATACCGACCTGCAGGCAGCAAGCCTCGGCCAGCCGATCGACCGCTCCGAAATCCACCGTGGCGACCTCGTATTCTGGAAGGGCCATGTCGCCGTCTTCGAGGATACGGAAACCATTCTGCACGCCAACGGCCATAGCATGACGGTGGCGCGCGAGAATTTCGCGGCCGCCGTCGAGCGCATCGGCTGGCTCTACGAGCAACCGACCGGCTATCGCCGCCCGATCAGCTGATCGGAGGTCGCGGCCAGGATCTTACCCCGCCGGTCCAGTCCTCGAAGGCTTTCGACAGCCTCAGCACCCGCATGTCGTCGAAACGCGGCCCGACGATCTGCAGGCCGATCGGCATCCCTGATCGGGAGAAACCGCAATTGATCGAGGCGGCCGGCTGCTCCGACATGTTCCACGGCACGGTGAAACCGATATGCTCGAACGGCAGGGCCGGATCGTTGGTCGGCGATGCCCATTCGGCCGGATAGGAGATGATCGGATTGGTCGGCGAAAGCAGGGCGTCGACCTCGGTAAACAGCTGTCCGCAGCTCTTGCGCATCTCGATCGTCTGGTTGAAGCCCCTGACCGCATCGACACCGCTGATGTCGGCGCCGCCCATCGCCCAATCCCTGATATAGGGCAGGATGCTGTCGCGCCTGATGTCGTCGAGCTCGGCGATATCGCCCCAGAACCGGGACCGCCAGAATTTGTCGAGGCCATCCAGCATCGCGCGCGTCAACACCGGCTGGACTGATACAATGGTCGCACCGGCCTTCTCGAACTGCTGCGCCGCCGCTTCGACCGCGACCCTGATCTCGTCCTCCACCGTAAGCCCGCAGCCGGCATCGAGCATTAGCCCGATCTTCATGCCCGATAGGTCGATGTCGAGATCCATCCAGTTGAAATCGTTCGGCGGCAGACTGGTGCCGTCGCGCCAGTCCGGCCGTGACAGCGTCGCCATCGAAAAGGCCGCGTCCTCGACTGTGCGCGCCATCGGCCCGACGCAGCGCCCGACATAATAGGGATCGGCCGGAATGCGCCCATGGCTCGGCTTGAAGCCGAAGATGCCGGTCCAGCCGGCGGGAAGGCGCACCGAGCCGCCGATATCGGTGCCGATATGCAGCGGTCCGTAGCCGGCCGCCGCCGCTGCGGAAGCCCCGGCGCTCGATCCGCCGGGATTCTGCGCGGTGTTCCAGGGATTGCGGCTGAGAGGATGAAAGCTCGAAAGCCCGGAGGAAAGCATGCCGTAATCGGGGCAGGTCGTCTTGGCGAAGATCACCGCGCCGTCTTCGCGCAGCCGGGCGGCGGCCGGTGCGTCGGCGTCCGCCGGCTTCAGTTCCACTGCCCTCGTGCCGAGCGGCACCGGCTGGCCCTTCGTGGCGATCAGCTCTTTCAGCGTCACCGGGATGCCGTCGAGGGGGCCTAGCGTTTCTCCCTTGGCCCAGCGCTCCGTCGACGCTTTCGCCTGCGCGCGCGCCGATTCCGGATCGTAGAGGTAGAGTGCCGAAATCGAAGGCTCCCAGGCCGCTATATGGCCTTCGAGGGAAAGCCAGTATTCGAGAGGGGAGAGGCTCTTATCGGTGAAGCGCCGCCTGAGTTCGCGAATGGTAAGGTCGGTTTCGGTCATGGCATGGTCTTTCGGGCTTTTCGTCTTGGGAGGACATCAGCGGCTCGCCTCGCGCGGGTCGAGCAGATCGCGCAAACCGTCGCCGAGCATGTTGAAGCCGAAGACGGTGAGCGCGATGGCAAGGCCCGGCAGGATCGCCAGCCAGGGGGCGAGCGCCAGATAGGTTTGCGCATCGGCAAGCATCCGGCCCCAGGTCGGCGCCGGCGGCGCCATGCCGAGCCCAAGGAAGCTGAGTCCCGCTTCGGTGAGGATCGCCAGCCCCAGCTGGATCGCGCCATGCACGATGATCTGGCTCATGATATTCGGCAGCACATGGCGTAGCGAAATGGTCAGGCGCGTATTGCCGATCGCGCGCGCCGCCGTCACATAGTCGCGGCTCCAGGCCTGCAGCGAGGTCGCGAGTGTGACGCGGGCAAAGACCGGGATCATGAAGACGGCAATCGCGGTGATCGCGGTGAACCGCCCCGGCCCGAGAAAGGCGCCGAGCACCATGGCGGACAGGATCGGCGGCAAGGCGAAGATGACGTCGCAGATGCGCATCAGCAACGCCTCGAAAGGACCGCGGATCGCCGCCGCCGAAATGCCGGCGATCGAGCCGAGCGTCCCGCCGATCGCCACCGCGGCAATGGCGATCGACAGCGAATTCCAGCAGCCTGCCATCAGCATCGAAAGCACATCGCGGCCGAACTGGTCCGTGCCGAGCAGGCCGAAGGCAAGCGGTGGCTGTAATTTGTGGATGATCTGCATTTTCGCCGGCGGCAGCGGCGTCCAGACGAGCGACAGCAGTGCAACGGTGACCAGCAGGCCGATGATGACAGCCCCTGAGATCAGGTTCATTCGCCGGCTAAGTCTAAAGACCCGGCGGCGGCTCATGATTGCGGTGGATACGATCGGTGCCATGTGTCAGGCCGCCTTTCTCATCCTGGGATCAATCGCCAGATAAGAGAGATCGACGATGAAATTCATCACGATGACAAGACCTGCGAAAAACAGCACGACATCCTGCATCACGATGATGTCGCGCTGGGAGAGCGCCTGCAGCGCGAGCCGCCCGAGGCCGGGCAGGTTGAAGACGTTTTCCACCAGCACCGCGCCGGCGACGAGAAAGGTGAATTGCAGCCCGATCATTGTCAGGATCGGGATCAACGCGTTCGGCACGATATGCCGCCACAGCACTGCACTGCGTGACAGTCCCTTCGCCACGGCGGTGCGGGCAAAATCCTCATGCATCGTATCGAGCACCGCCGAGCGCGCCACCCGCGTCAACACGCCCGCTTGCGGCATCGCCAGCGCGACGGCGGGCATAACCAGCGCCTGCAATGCCGGCATCAGCCCGGCGCTCCAGCCCGGGAAGCCGCCGGCCGGCATCAGCCCGAGCATAGTCGAAAACAGGATGATCAACAGCAGTGCCACCCAGAAGGCGGGCACGGCGATGCTGATCTGCGAAAACAGCGTTGCGATGATGTCGAAGACACCGCCGCGGCGCGAGGCGGCTAGCACGCCGAGCGGCAAGGCAATCGCCACAGAAAGCATAATCGCCATCAGCGCCAGCGGCAGCGTCACTGCCAGCCGCTCGACGATCAATCCCGCGACTGGCACGCCATAGGTTAAGGAATTGCCGAGATTGCCGGAGAGCACGCCGGTCAACCATTGCCCGTAACGCAGCAGCAGTGGCTGATCGAGCCCGAGATCGTGGCGTAACGCCGCCAGCGTTTCCGGTGTTGCCGAGGTGCCGAGCATAATCGAGGCGGGATCACCGGGGAGAAGGTCCATGACGGCGAAGATCAGAAGCGAGACGACGACCAGGGTGACGAGGAGACCGGCGAAGCGGCGGGCGAGGAGTGAGATCATGCGTGCCACACTTTCGATGTGGAACGGGGAGGGCTGCGACCGGCGTCGAACGGCTCGTTATGCGGCTTCCCCTCGTTCATGCCTCTCAATCCGCCTTCACTGTTCGCCTACTCGTCCCAGGAAACGCCGGAGAGCACGTTGGAAGGGATCGGCTCGTTCTCCCACAGTCCCTTCAGCTTCTTGTCCCAGACGCCGAGTTTCGGCATGACGAAGAGGTAGAGCGCCGGCACGTCCTCGGCGAGGATCTTCTGCGCGTCGCCATAGATCGCGTTCTGCGCGGCGGGATCGGTCGTCTCCTGGACCTTCTTCATCAGCGCGTTGAAAGCGGGGTTCTTATAATTGAAATAATAGGGATCGCGGGCATAGATGTCGATGTCGAGCGGTTCGGCATGGGCAACGATCGTCATGTCGAAGTTGCGGTCCTTCATGATGTCCTGGACCCATTTCGCCGGAAATTCGGTCGGCTCGATATTCATCGTTACGCCGATCTCGGCAAACATCGCCTGCATCACCTGGGCGCTGCGCGGCGCATAAGCCATCTGCGGCGATTTGATCGTGAAGGTGAAGCCGTTGGGATAGCCAGCTTCGGCGAGCAACGCCTTCGCCTTCTCGACGTCGTAGGGGAGCACATTGGTCGTGTCCTGATAACCCGGATCGTTCGGCGTGTAGTGGCTGCCGATCGGTGTGCCGAGGCCCGACCATGCGCCGTCGATTACCGTCTTGCGGTCGATCGCCATCATCAGCGCCTGGCGGACGCGTTTGTCGTCGAACGGCTTCTTGGCATTGTTCATGCCGGCAACGACCTTGAGCTCGGTATTGCCGATCTTGGTGACCAGCCTCGCATCGCCGTCGAAAGAACTCATCAGCTCAGGCGCGGCAAATTCCGGAAAGGCATCGAGATCGCCGGATTTCAGCGCAGCCGCCTGCGCCTGCGGATCGGCGATGAAGCGGAAGGTCACCGTGTCGAGCTTGGCGGCCGCATCCTTTTTCCAATAATCGGCATTCCTGGCGAGTTCGACCTTGTCGCCCTTCGCCCAGCTGGCGAATTTGAACGGACCGGTGCCCACTGGCGTCGTCTTGTCGTCGGCAGCCGTCTTCGGTGCGACCATCACCGAGGCTGGCCAGCCGAGCCAGTAGATCAGGCTGCCGGTTGGTGCCGAGAGATGCAGCACCAGCGTTTCGGCATCGGGTGTATCGACCGAGGCGATCGAAGCGAAGAAGCGCTTCTGCGGATTGACGGAATCGGCGCCGCGGGCGCGGTCGAGCGAAAACTTGGCAGCAGTGGCATCGAAGACCTCGCCGTCATGGAATTTGACGCCGGTCTGCAGCTTGAACGTATAGGTCAGGCCATCGGGAGAGATCTCCCAGCTTTTTGCCAATTGCGGCTGGATCTTGCCGGCCTGGTCGATCGTCACCAGCCCCTCGAACACGTTCTGCCAGGTCACCTGGCCGATTGCGACTGGTGCTGCGATCGTCGGGTCGAGACCGGTTGGCTCGACGCTCATGCCAAGATTAAGCGTGGACTTCGCCGCCTCGGCCGGCGTCATCGCCGTCATCACCAGGCCGGCCGAAAGCGCAGCACCGAGCGAAAGCCGCCGGGCGAAACGCGCTGAAGGCGCAAACGAAAGCTTGATCATCATGTTCCCTTATCTGGCCGCGCGTCGATGACGAAGACCTTTTGCGAGGAGAGTGACACTATGCCGGTGCACACACAATGACGATTTTGTGTGCTCAGTGTAGCCGAAAAAGCTACACCGCAAATCCGCGGGCAATGCAAGCGCGAAGCGTCAGTCTTTCGTCTCGGTCCGGCGGTTCGTGCGCTCGCGCATGAACCTCTCGATGAAGTCGAGCAGTTTCGTCGCGGCAAAGGACAGCTGCCGGTCCGGTGCAACGCAGAGATCGACATGGGTGCGGATGCCGGTCTTGCCGGCGAGCGGAATGGCAAGGAGCTGACCCGCCTCGATCTCGCGGCGAACGGTCAGCGCCGGCAGCAGTGTGGCCGCAGCCCCGCTGAGCACCAGTTCCTTCAGCATTTCGAGCGAGCTGGTGACGAAGACGGGATCGAGGCTCAACCCCTCCTTCTCGAACAGCGCATCGAAGGCCTGGCGGAAGCCAAAAGATTGATCCGGCAGCGCCAATGCGTAGTCGGCGAGTTGCCCGATAGGGATCTCGGCATGCGCGGCGGCCGGGTGCTGCGGCGTGACGATGAGATCATAGGCGATCTCGGAGCGCAGCCGCACCTTGGTGCCGGACATCGGTGGCGCAAACAGCGTCACCGCAATATCCGCCTCGGCGCTGTTGACCGCATCGACCGCCTGCCGCGCGCTGGTAATCGTCACGGTAAAACGCAGCTTCGGATATTTCAGGCTGAATTCGGCAAGCGCCGGCGCCAGCAGATTGGCGACGGTCGCCCCATTGGCATAGATGCTGACACGGCCGCGCTGCAGGCCCTTCAGGTCTTCGATCAGCTGCTGCACGTGATCGAGTTCGCGCAGCGTCCGGCCGGCGCGGGCGGCAAGCAGTTCGCCGGCGGCCGTCAGCTTGACGCCGCGGGCGCTGCGTTCGACGAGCGGCGCGCCGAAATGATATTCGAGGTTCTCGATCTGCCGGCTGATCGCCGTCGGCGCGACATTGAGGTTCTCGGCCGCCTGGCGCATCGAATTGGTCCTGACCAGCTCGTCGAAATACATCAGCGCCCGGATCTGCATTCACGTCTCTCCGCCATTCGGCATATTAATCTGTAGAGAGTCTGACCCTATTCAATCAGCCGCTGCTCGGATAGCGGTCGCGCCAGGCCTTTTGCGCGCCCTCGACCGGAAGGGCGGTCGCGGCGTAGACGCCGCGGGCAATCGCCCGGGCCATGACGATGGTCGCGAGGTGGCAAAGCTCCATCAGGCTCACCATGTCGTCTCTTCGATGCTTGGCCGTCGAAGCGGCAAAGACGGTGTCGCCGTCGAGCGGCAGATGCGCCGGCAGCAGTGCTCGGGCGAGGCCGTCATGGCCGGCGAGCGAAAGCCGGTGCGCCTCGGCCTTCGTCAGCTGCGCATCGGTCACGACAGCGCCGATCGTCGTTGCCGGCGTGTTCATGCCCTTGAGCCGCATCCGGTGGTCGGCCACATCAGGCATGCCGAGCCCACCGAATTCCGCATCCTTTTCAAAAGGCGCCGCCCAGAAATGCGGTCCGTCGCCGATCGTTGCGGAGCCCAGCGCATTGACGGCGACGATCGCCGCAACGCGATGCCCGGTGCTGCTGACGGCGCTGGCCGAGCCGAGCCCGCCCTTGACGGTGGCCGTCGTCGCTCCTGTGCCGGCACCTGTCGTGCCGAGCGCGAATGCGCCCTTGGCGGCGGCCGTCAACGCCGCATAGCCCATATCGCGATAGGGCGAGTGAAGGCCCCAATCCTTGTCGCCGCCATTCAGCAGGTCCATCAGAATCGCCTGTGGCACGATCGGAATGCGCAGCGGCCCGACGACAAAACCGCGGCCGAGTTCGCGCAGGCCCGCCTGCACGCCGCCGGCGGCATCCAGCCCGAAGGCCGAGCCGCCGGAGAGCACGAAGGCATCCACGGCATTGACGGTCATCGACGGATCGAGCAGGCCGGTGTCGCGCCCGCCGGGCGCACCGCCGAGCACCGTGCCGGATGCGACGGCCGGTTCGTCGAAGACGATGACCGTGACGCCGGAACCGAGCGCAAGGTCGGTTGCATGGCCGACGGAAACGCCTTCGATGTCGGTGATGAGGTTCAGAAGATCGGGCAAGGGCGGATCCTTATGCGGAAAGGCCGCCGATAGGACTGCAATTGCCTTCAAAAAACAAGACCGGCCCCATTTTGCGGGACCGGTCGGACATCGGGAAAAGCCGCGAATGCTAATCGCGGCCTCATGCCCTCAGGCATGAAGCGGCTTCGGATGACGGCGGGTCATCAGGTCATGGATGGCCAGCCGCACCTCGTCGGGCGAGCCGAAACGCTGCTCGTCAAGGTCGTGGACATGAAATTTCACGGCGATGAACTTCAGCCGGTCTTCATCGGGAATGACGATCCCGACGGGAACGCCTGCATATTCGATAACTTGCTTCTTCATAGATAGAACTCCTGCCGCGCGACATGCGCAGCCATGGCGAATTGACTTGTCTGGTACCGTTGAAAGGAGGACGAACGTCACATTCGACAGTTCGGGCGGGAGAGGGCGCCCGGACGGTCATTGCCAAGCACAGATCGCCCAAGGAGATCGGCGAGAATATCGATGTCTATCATGCTCGTTCCTTGTGTTGGCGTTGCACTTGAGAGGTCCCGGTACAGCCCGGGGCCGGTGATGGCTGTCTTCAATAATCTACTATCTTGGTAGAGATTACCCGATAGCCTATCGGAAACATATTCCGAAACGTGTCAAAATATCGACGATCTGAAAAAATTCATTCCGTCGTAGCCCGAACTTACAGAAAGAAACATATCAGTCCTTCGTTAAATTCGCATGACAGAATCGGAAGTTCGATCGATCACAGCGGCAGACATAGGAAGCCTTGCTGTATCAGGCAATGGCCCGTTTCATTAAAAATCGACATGCCTCGAAATGACCGATTTGGTTAATGCTGGAAGCCCTGTGTCACCAGCCTTCTTCGAGCACCTTCTCCAGCATGTCCGCGAAAAAATCGGCGCTGTTGATGCTGAGGCAGAGCGGCGGTTTGATCTTCAGCACATTTTGGTGATCGCCCGTCGGCTGCATGATGACGCCGAGTTCGAGAAGCCGGTCGCAGATTGCAGCCGTCTCTTCCGTCGCAGGCTCCAGCGTCGTTCTGTCGCGGACGAATTCGAGGCCGAGATAGAGGCCCATGCCGTGCACGGCGCCCGCAATGGGATGACGGTCGATCAGCGCGGCGAGCCGCGCCTTCAGATGATCGCCGACCGTCCGGGCATTTTCCTGCAGCTTTTCCTCGGCCATGATGTCGAGCACCGCCATGCCGGCGATGCAACTGACCGGGCTGCCGCCGGTGGAGGAAAAGAAAGTGCCCTCCTTCTCCAGCGATTGCGCAATCTCCCGCGTGGTGATGACGGCGCCGAGCGGATGGCCGTTGCCCATGCCCTTGGCGACGGTGATGATATCGGGCACGACCCCTTGCTGCTCGAAGCCCCAGAAATAATGTCCGAGCCTGGAATAACCGACCTGCACCTCATCGGCGATGCAGAGGCCGCCGCGGGCGCGCACCTGCGCGTAGATTTCCCTGAGATAACCGTCCGGCAGCGGAATGCCGCCGGCATTGCCGTAGACTGATTCGGCGATGAAGCCCGCAAGGCCTTCGCCCGCAGCATCAATTGCTTCCAGCACCGGCGTCGCCATGCTGAGATAATCCGCTGCCGTATCGGGACCTCGGAAGTCGCCGCGATAGGTGTTCGGCGAAACGACGGTATGCACCCAGTCCGGCCGGGTGGTCGGTGCCTGCGGATTGTCGGCGATCGAGGTGGAGACGGCGTCGCTCGCCGCCGACCAGCCATGATAGGCTTCGAGCAGGCAGAGCATTTTGCGCGCGCCGCTATGGGCTTGCGCCAGCCGAAGCGCCAGATCGTTCGCCTCCGAGCCGCTGTTGACCAGGAAGACCGCGTCGAGCCCGTCCGGCGACAGGGCGGCGAGGCGTTCGGAAAATTCCGTGATCGCGGCATAGTGGAAGCGCGAATTCGTGTTGAGCCGCAGCCATTGGGCGTGGATCGCTGCCGCGAACCTGGGATGGCCATGGCCGAGAATGGTGACGTTGTTGACCATGTCGAGATAGGCGCGGCCCTCGACATCGAACAGATGCTCCCGCCAGCCGCGCTCGATCTGCGGCGCCGCCGCGTAATAGTTCTTCTGCGGCCTTGCGAGATGCGCCTGCCGCCTGGCGAGCAGTTCGGCGGTATCAGATCTCGGTGCATCGGCTTCCGGGCTGAGAAGGAGCGAGGGTGAGGGGCAGAGCGCCGACCAGGCCGCGGCCGTGCGCGGCGTGGCAAAAAGCGGCGGTTCGAGACCTGCGACGCTGCAAAGCTGGACGCGCAACCCGCCGAGCGACGCAGCCTCTCCGAAAACCGTGCCGAGCGGATCGCCGGCGGCCACCTCAGCTCCATCCTCGACCGAGAGATCGAGCCCATCGAGATGCAGGGTCATGCTGTCGCTGGCAAGCGTCAGATGCTGGTCCTTCCAGCTGATGCGGCCGGCAAAGGGTGCAGCAATCGCGTTGCCTGCCGCGAGGCAAATGTCGATATGCAGGGCGCAGGTTGCCTGTCCCGTCGCATTTCCCAAGCTCGCGCGGGAAAGCCGATATTCGCCATAGCGCGTCGCTGCGATGCCGTTTTCCGTTGCCACGCGGGCAAGCAGCCGCCAGTCCATGTCGGTATTCAGCCAGTTGCCGGCAGAAAAATGCGGGCTCCGCACCCCAAGATCGACATAAGCGATCCCGGCGGGATCGATGTCCGGCAGCAACGGCAGCCATCCCGATGCTTCCGGGGCGGCAACGTCTGCGCCGGCCGCCTTGAGGATCGCGGCTTCCATGAGTTCGAAGGGAACGGACATCGCCGTATCGAAGATCGCCCGCTCGTGCTTGAGGTTGCCGCGGACATAGTCATTATCGGGATCGACCGAAATCTGCTGCTCGCTGCTGGCGACGAGAATGACCGCGCGCGCGACGGTCAACGGCCAGAGCGCCTTCAGCTCCTCCTCGGTCAGCGGATAGATCGCCTGATAGGCGGTGACGGCTGGCAGGATATAAAAAGGGTCGCCATCCGCCTGATGCAGCAGCGAAGCGCATGTGACGGCGAGGTCGCCGACCAGCCAGCCGCGGATGATGTCGCCGAAATCGATCACCCCGTCGGGGATCGTATGGCCACGGGCGTCGCGGTGGCCGACGACATTGTCGCCGGTGACGTCATGATGCACGGCCTGCAGCCGAAGCGATGGCGCCAAGGGCTGGATGCGGCGAATGGCCATCACCATGGTCTTGGCGATCCGGTCGCGCGCCGCACTGTCGGTGATCGCGGACAGCAGCTGCACCGCGACCGGCCCGGCGCGCCTGAGATCCCATTGCAGGCTGCGGTCGAGACCGGGATGGTTGAAATCGGCAAGCGCCAGCGCCAGCCTGGCGCAGAGCGCGCCGAGGGCCGCAACGGAGGCCGGTGCCAGATAGGTCAGTTCTGTCAGCCCCTGGCCTTCCAGATATTCCAGCAGCCGGACCTGATAGCCCCGCCCGCGCACGGTCAGGACGACGATCTCCCGCCCGTCATTAGTGGGGATCACCTGCGGAACGCGCGGCGCATCTTGCCGGCTTTTGAGGTGACGGATCGCCGCATTCTGCGCTTCGAGCTCGCGGGTCTCGTAGGCTGCATGGCAGATCTTCAGGACGTAGCGGCCACGATCGTTATCGACGCGATAGTTTCGATCCTGCTGGCTGCCGAGTTCGGTAAGCGTGCCGGAGAGGCTGTAATGAGCAAGGAGTATCTCTTCCGCGTCGCTAGCGGTGACGTCGGGACGCGGCAGCGCCATGCGATCAACAAGCGCCTCGTCGGTCATGACACCTCTCCGCAGCATGATTCGATTACCTATTGAACGAGATAATCAAGTACTTGCCGCCGGCAGGCAACGGGAGATTGTCATTCGCCAGCAAAAGAGATGCAGGGTCTATGCGGCGCTCAACCCATGCGTTCGGAAGCGTAGCCGCCGGGGCTTGCCGGAAAGACCACGGTGCGGTTGCCGTTCAGGAAGGTGCGGTGGTGGATGTGAGCGTGGATGGCGCGGGCCAGCACCTGGCTTTCGACGTCGCGGCCGATCGAGACATAGTCGTCGGGCGACTGTGCATGGGTGATGCGCGCCGTATCCTGCTCGATGATCGGGCCCTCGTCGAGATCGGCGGTGACGTAATGCGCCGTCGCCCCGATCAGCTTCACGCCGCGGCCGTAGGCCTGCTTGTAAGGATTGGCGCCCTTGAAACTCGGCAGGAAGGAATGGTGGATGTTGATGATCCGGCCAGACATTTTCTGGCACATCGCATCCGAAAGCACCTGCATGTAACGGGCGAGAACGATCAGCTCCGTACCCGTCTGTTCGACGATATCCATGATCTGGCCTTCGGCCTGCAGTTTGTTCTCCTTCGTCACCTTGATGTGGTGGAAGGGGATGTCGTGGTTGACCACGACCTTCTGGTAGTCGAAATGGTTGGACACGACGCCAACGATATCGATCGGCAGCGCGCCGATCTTCCAGCGGTAGAGCAGGTCGTTGAGGCAATGGCCGAAGCGCGACACCATCAGCAGCACCTTCATGCGGGCGTTGCCGTCATGGATCTCGGCATCCATGGCGAACCGCTTGGAGATCGGCTCGAAGCCTTCCTTGAGTTCGGCAAGGGGCACGCCTTCCTCGGAGATGAAGCTCACCCGCGTGAAGAACTTGCCGGTATCGAGATCGTCGAACTGGGAACTATCGACGATGTTGCAGCCCTTGTCTGCCAGATAGCTCGAAATCGCCGCGACGATGCCGCGTGTCGATTTGCAGGATACCGTCAATACGTAACTTGTCATGTCTTTCCCTCTCCAAGGCCGCCGCCGTGCTTAGATCAAAGCCCGGGCCGCGAATAGGCCGGCGCACTTTCATTCATGCGACAAATTGCAAGAGAAACCATCACGTTTCTGCAAGTTCTCTCATTTGCCAAGTCTGAAGCTTAGGAGAAGTTGCGCGAAAAACTGTACCGTCAGCGCCGCTTGGATGCGTATTCTCGCCTTCGACGCGCTTTAGGCCGGCGGCCGGCTCGCCACGGCCGCTTTCCGGCGAGGCGTCGTGATCTCATGGATAATTGCGCCGCCGATCGACGAGAGCACCAGCGAGAGGATGACGAAGAGCACGGGCTGCTGCAGGATGCCGATCGGCAGCCGATCGGCGGCGACCCTGAGAAAAGCCAGCGTGAAGGCGTGGGTGATATAGATGCTGTAGGAGCAGTCGCCGAGATAGTTCAGCCATCCCACAACCGGCAGCCTGGAAAAATCGATGGAGACGGCGCCGTACATGATGAAGATCGCCGGAATACCCCAGGCGTAGAACCGGCTTTCCGGCGGCATCAGCGCCTCGTTGATGAAGAGAAAGGCGGAGCCCACGGCAAGGGCTGCCCAAGCCCAGCGGTTCGGTAGCAGGACCTTCTGTCCGTAGAGCCAGCCGAGCACGACACCGGCGAGAAACTCCAGCATGATCGGCTCGCGGTAGAACCGGGTCACAGTCGTTTCCGGCAGCAGCCGGCAGGTGATCAGGATAACGGCAAAGACGGCAAACATCGCCGGGATGCGGCGAACTTCCTGCAGCGGCAGCAGAAGCGCAAAGACCAAGTAGAAGAACATTTCGTAATTCAGCGTCCATCCCGGAACGACCACCGGCGTGATCGTGCTGGGATCGGCGGGATTGGCCCATGGCAGGAACAACAGCGAGGCGATGAGATGCGGCAGGTCGAACACCGTCGATTTCAACAATGACGGGGCCACCAGCGCCACAGTCGCCGAAAACAGCGTCGCCAGCCAGTAGAGCGGTACGATCCTTTTGATGCGCCGCCGGGCGAAATCGACCGGGCTCATCGCGCGTCCGCTCGTCGTCAACCACATCACGAAACCGCTCAGGACGAAGAAGATGTCGACGCCGGTTTCACCATAGATGAAGGCGGTGGCGTCGACCGCGGGATTGACCTTGGCGAGCTGCAATATCGCGTGGAAATAGACAACCATCAGCGCCGCGATGGCACGCAGATATTGAAGCTGGACAAGCATCGAGCGTCTTGCTCCCTCGGGCTCGCGCGGACAGGCGCCGCTGCGGTCAACTCAATACATCTGCCGGATGACCCTGCCGGATGCGCGGGCTGTCGTGGAAGCGCATATATCCGACGACGAACCATAGGAGACCGGCGATCTTCATCGAGAAGACCGCGGTTCCCCCGATCATCATATTCAGAAAAATGAAAAGAGAAAGTGAATGGGCGCAGCGCCGCTGCGCCGCCGTGCGCCCGGCGGGAAAGAGGCAGACGAACAGCCACAAGGCGATGACGCCGAAGATCGTCGCCGCGTAGATCAGGTAGACATAGCCGCTGTCGGCGAATTCGGCGACCCGGTCGACCGAAAGTCCAAGGATGGCAAGCGGATCGAGCTCCATGATCTTCTTCATCGTCAGGTTGATGCGGCCGGTGAAATTGTCGCCCGTCGCATTGGGTTTCATCACGTAGACGAGGAAGCCGGCGGCGACGATCAGCGGCATCAGCGCCAGATTGAAATTCTTCGGGATCTTCGGAAAGACGAAGTAGCCGGCGATGCAGGCAAAGCAGAAGATCAGCATCGTGCGTGTGTCGTTCGTCACCAGGATCAGCACGGCGGTGCTGATCATCAGCAACCGGTCCCAGCGGCCAAGCCTCTCCCACATCGAAATCAGGTAGACCGCGATCACGCCGCAGAAATTGGCCAGCGATACCTGTTCGAGGAAGATCGAGGAGGAACGATGGTCGATGATGCCGAAGGAGAAGCGCTCGGGAAAGCCGAGCGCGTTCTGAAAGAGGCCCGTCGTGTTGTAGCTCAGCGGCAGCAGCCCGCGCGTATTGGCGAAATAATCGGACGGGTGGACGATGCTGACATAGAACGGCACGCTGATGATCTCGAAGATCAGGAAGATCATGACGGCAAGACTTGCCCAGCGAAAGGCGAGCTTCATCGTTTTCTCGTTGCTCCAGCCGCCGAGCCCGGTAAAGCAGAAGATGATCAGCACGTTGCGGAAGTGATCGATGAACAGCATGCGGTTGAGCACGCTGACATAGATGGTCACGATGAGCGTGAACAGCAGGAACAGAAAGGCCGGCAGGTCGGTCTCGTAGATCCCCTTGTGCAGGATGTAGATGATGGCGCTCGCCATGATCAGGCCTTCGCTGACGGCGACATGCGTCATCGAAAGCGGCACGATGTTGTGGTTGATGAAGGCCAGAATGCCGTTGTAGAGCACGGAGAGCAGGCCGAGCCAGAGCACCGTATGATCGGTGCGTGATGCCCCGCGGGCAGCATCAAGCCGGTTGCCGGCTACAGTGAACGTCGCTGTCCTGTGATCGGCGACTGCCATGCTCATTTCCCCGCAGGCTTGACGGCGGAGCAAGTGCCGGTATCGGCTTTTGCCGCCTCGGCAAGAAGCCGCATCTGCGGCCGCTCGAGGCCCTTGCGCGGCTGGACGTTGAAGGGCTCGTCCGCCGGCCACCATTCGCCGGCCGCCCAGTAGGACCAGCCGAGCCAGACGTCGCTATTGTCAGTCATGGTGGCGTAGATTTCGGTCAACCCGCTCATGCAGTCCTTGTCCGCGGAGGCGCCGAATTCACCGAGAAAGCCGCGCTTGTGGTTCCGCTTCAGCCAGGTGGTCACCCCGGCGATCGCCTCGACCGCAGCAGTCGAGCCTTCGCAGGTCGGATGGGTGCCGGAGGAATCGGCATCGAGATACTGGTGAACCTCATAAGCGTAGAAATCGAGTGGATCGCGCACGCCGAGCATCACCGTGCCGTTGGCGCCGCCGATCACGTCTTTTTCCCAGCTTGACGCGCCGCTCCAGGCTGTGCCCGGCACCAGGATGAGGTTGCGCGCGCCGACGGCGCGGATGCTGCGGATCGCCGCATTGGCGGCATCCAGCCAGTCGGTCGCCTTGATGTCGTGCGGTTCGTTCATCAGGCCGAAGAGAACACCGTCCTGATTGGCGAATTCAACGGCGAGCCTTGCCCAAAAATCCCCGAAGGCGGCATCCGTTGCCGGCGCCGTGCCGACCTGGGTCTTGTCGTAATAGCCGAAATTATGCGGGTCGAGCAGAACCGCCATGCCGTGTTTGCGAATGAGGCCGATGGTATCCTTGAGCCGCTTGAGCTCGTCCTCGTCGAGCCGCCCGCCGAGTGCGGACTGCAGCCGCTCCCAGCGGAAGGGCAGTCGGATGATCGTCATGCCCTTTTTGGCGAAATAGCTAATCGTGTCTTCGCCGGGATAGGTATAGTTGGTGCCATAGATGCCGCCGCGCTCGCCATATTCGCCGCCGGACAAATTGACGCCGCGGTAGCACGGGGCCTCAGCCGCAAGGACCGGCGACGGGGTGAGAGCGACCGCAAGCAGCAGCGCTGTCAGATGTCGTGTCGTCCTCATGGCCATCCTCGCTATCGCGGCAATCGCAACGTCGGCGTCGCTGAAGTTATTTTAACGGTCCGTTAGCTAAGAATTTCTAAAGTATCAGCACCTCGGCTTCAGTCTTTCACGCTGGGCGGGACACGAGTGCGCGTATGAACCAGTATGACAGGAACAGGGTAAGCCGGCTCCCTGGCTGGCGCAGTTTTGAGCCATCTCAGACTGCGCCGGAAGGCGTGCGCATGCGCAGTCCCGTCATCCGCCCGGATGATTTCGTCCGGCCGTCGCCCGAACCCGCTTCGCCCCCTTTCGTGCCGCCGGAAAATACTACGGAAACCCGCCAGTATGAGCGTCCGGCACCTCCGCCGCCGCTTCCAAAACAACCTGTCGTCGACGCGCCGTCGAACGCAGCATCCGCGCCTGCGGCACCACTTCTCGACCTCCGCTCGAGTATCGCCGCGATCTGGAGCCGACGGCTGATCGTGCTGGGCCTGGCGCTTCTCGGAGCTGTGGCAGGCGGGGCGGTGGCGCCGCGCATCGCCCAGAAATTCACCGCCGTCAGCAGCCTCTATTTCGACCCGCGCCAGATCGGCCTTGCCGATACCGGCGCGCAATCTTCGGGTCCCTCGCCGGAAATGATCTCGGCGCTGATCGATAGCCAGGTGCAGATCCTGACCTCGGGCAATGTGCTGCGGCGCGTCGCTGAAGCCATGAAGCTCGACCAGGATCCCGAATTCACCGGCGGCCGCACGGATGGCGCCGCCGTGATCGGCACTCTGCAGAAGGCGCTGGTCATCACCCGTGAGGCCAGCACCTATGTCGTCTCGCTTGCCGCCACGACCAATGATCCCGAAAAATCCGCAAGGCTTGCCAACCAGGTCGTCACCTCCTTCACCGAGGAAGAGAACAGTGCTTCGAACGGCATTTACGAAAACACCTCCTCGACGCTCGACGGACGCCTCAACGACCTGCGCCAGAAGGTGCTGGAGGCCGAGCAGGCTGTCGAAACCTTCCGCGCCGACAACGACATGGCCGCGACAGAAGGTAACCTGATTTCCGATCAGCGGCTCGTGTCGCTGAACACGATGCTGGTGACGGCACAGGAAAAGACCATCCAGGCGAAGGCGCGCGCCGATGCCGTCGCCAATCTCCGCGTCGAGGACATCGTCGCCGGCAACCAGGCGGAGGGCGGCGTCACCTCGCCGCTCGTCAGTCTGCGTCAGCAATATGCCACCCAGGCCGCCGCCGTCGGCAGCCTCGAAAGCCAGATGGGCACGCGTCATCCGCGCCTGCAGGCGGCCCGCTCCTCGCTGCAGAGCATATCAGGCGAAATCAAGGGCGAATTGCAGCGTCTCGCCACCTCGGCAAGGGGCGAATACGAGCAGGCCAAGGCCGCCGAGGACAGCATCGCCAAGGAACTTGCCGTGCAGAAGGCGCTGCAGGCGAGTACCTCCGACAAGCAGGTGGAATTGAACGAATTGCAGCGCAAGGCGACGGCGGCGCGCGATATTTACGAGACGGTGCTGAAACGCTCCGGCCAGACGAGCGAGGAGCAGAACTTCAACCAGAGTAACATTCGCGTCATTTCGCCGGCCGAGCCGCCGGTCAAGGGAGACGGTCCCGGAAAGACGATTCTATTGGTTGCCGGCGTCATCGGCGGTTTTCTCGCGGGTTTCGTCATCGGCGCCGGTTTTGCGATCCTCGCCGGTCTCTTCGGCCATCCCGTCATCAGAAGTTATTTCAGGAAGTCCCCCGCTGCGGCCGCTTGATGACGGTCGTCGGTTTTCCTACATCGGAAGTGCGGCCTATCGCCGGCAGGAGAGTTCCCATGCGGCTGTTGATGATGCCTCTGATATCGCTCGTTGCCGTGTCGAGCCTCGCCCCGGCGTCCGCCTTTGCCGTCGACTGGACAAAATCCGTCGATTCCGGGGTTCAACCCCTCTATCCCTATAAGGGTCTTCCCGGCGTCAAGGCGCAGCCGGACAAGAAAGAGGAGGATTCCTACAATTGCCGCACCGAAACCGTGCAGATCCGCCGCCGTTACGACGAGATCTTCCGCTCCGGCGGCATGCCGACGCTGATGTATGTCTGCGAACGCGACGGCTTCATCTCGATGGACGACAAGGTCCCCCTGCGCGGCCACTATCAGCCGGTGCGGTGAACGCTTCGGGCCGACTGCTGCAATGTCGTGCGGTTGTGGTGAACTCCAGCGGCTGACGGCATAGGCAGCGGCTGATCTGGACAGGACGGCGCCGGATCCCATTCCGCTGGCCGATGGCTGCTGACAAAGGCGGGCGTGTCGGCAGAAAGAAAAAATCCCACTTCGGAATCTCGAAATTCCCCCGCTTCGGGATTCCGAAGTGCTACATACATTATGGTGGGAGTTCCCAGGCGCTGCCATACCTTGGCCGGATCGTTGCGGCTAAGTCTCCAGATTAAGCTGGAGTGGAGCGTCGTCTGCCTTGACGACCTTGGACTTGCGCTTTGTTGCCGCACGGCGTGCTGGCTTGGTGGTTTTCGGCAGAGTGTCGGAGCCGAACTCGTCTGCCTCGGAGCTGGGCAGCAGCAGGCCGGCCGCAGGCGCCGCAGCGGCTACCTCAATGACCGGCTTGGGGGGCGGTATTTCAATGGCCGGCTTGGCAGCTGACACCTCGCGGACCTTTATAGGCTCGGGGTGGCTGGCGGCGGGTGCGGCGTATCGGATCATCAGCAAGACTCCATTTTGTTCGCTTTATGTTCGCATTTGGGGGTGAGGGAGTCAATGCAGGCCAGCTATCAAGAGCGGCGGGAATAAGCGTCTAGAAGTGAGGACTTCGGAGAATTCTTGGGAGCTATTGAGCGAACAAGCCCTTGCGCGGATCGCGACTGGCCTTTGTTGCAAGGCACCTGCGCAACTTTAGTTGAAAAGGCTTAACTCCTTGATCTTGGTAACGATCAAGAATGGAATGGTGCCCAGAAGAGGACTCGAACCTCCACACCCTTTCGGGTACCAGCACCTGAAGCTGGCGCGTCTACCAATTCCGCCATCTGGGCGACGGAGAGCGATGTAAGGGGGTGGCCCCTGACTGTCAACTGGGTTTTTGAAGTTTTTCTGACAGTTGGCGAAAAAGCGGCCGATCACATGCGAGGGAGCGCCGAAGGGTGGGCATAGCGCTCCGGTTGGCACGCCCTATATAGAGGAAATATCGAAAGGAATGCATCATGCTTGCTCCCCGCACGCTTCTGCTCGCCGGTCTGTTGGCCGTTTTGTCACCCGCCATCGCCGGGGCCGATTCGCTGAAGCTGGGCAAGCCCGGGGTCGGGCCGCTCAATACCGGCTCGACGCTTTGCGATTTTCGCGGCTGCTTCGGGTTCGGGCCGCAGCAATGGCATCGCCCCGCCTATGTCCAGCCGAACTACCGCCCGCGCGGCGCGGGGCCGACCTATTACCGGCCGGGCGCTGCCGGGCCGCCGCAGCTGACCTATGATCCGCCGCCGGTGCAAAGGGTGCAGCCGAAGGCGCGCGACATGAACAGCCATGCCGCCTGGTGCAGGAACGAATACCGCTCCTACAATCCGAGGACCGATCGTTTCCTCACCTATGAGGGCATCTACAAGACCTGCCGCTCGCCCTATCGCTGATTGTCGTGATCAGCTTTCGAGCGAGGCGCGGTCGACGTGGCCGAGATCGCGGCCGGGCTCGACGATGTCGCGGACCCGCTGCTTCAGCTCCTTCGGCCCGGGAAAGCCGCCGTCGCGCTTGCGCTCCCAGATCAGATCGCCATTGACGCGGATCTCGAAATTGCCGCCGGTGGCGGGGATCAGCGCCACTTCGCCGAGGCTGTCGGAAAAGGTGTGCAGAAGCTCCTGCGCCATCCAGCTGGCGCGCAGCAGCCAGTTGCACTGGGTGCAGTAGAGGATCGTGACGCGGGCTTTTTCGGTCATGGCGATGTCCTTTCGTTTGTTGAGATTTAAGCCCTGTGGCGCGTGCGCGCAATCGCCCTCGCTAGAGCATGATGCCGAAAAGTGTGAGCGGTTTTCGGGCGACATCATGCTCCAACTATTTAATTAAGAACAGGATTCAGATTTTGGGCCGAACCGGCCTAAAGCCTGAATCCTGTTCTGGCGTCTTGCGCGCCGTCCTCCGCCATGGTCTCTTCCGATGGTCGGCCATACCAGGAAGAGCCCATGCGCGTCGCAGTCATCGAAAATATGCGAAATACCGGCCTCGGCGCGCTTGCCGCAGCGCTCGACGAGGCGGGAGCGGAGATCGAGTGGTTCCGGGTGTGGCAGGACGGCATCCTGCCGCTGGATATATCGGGCCATGACGCGCTCGTCGTTCTCGGCGGCGAGCAGAGCGCGCTGGATGACGAAACCCATCCCTATCTGCCAGAGCTCGTCCGGCTCACGCGCCGCTTCGGCGATGCCGGCAAGGCCGTGCTCGGCATCTGCCTCGGCAGCCAGATTCTCGCCCGCGCTTATGGCGCCGACAATCACTTAGGGATCGCCCGCGAATTCGGCTGGCACCGGATCGGCGTCACCGCCGATGGCCGGGCCGATCCGCTGCTGTCGGCGCTTGGCGGCGAGTTCACCATCTTCGAATGGCATGCCGACACGTTTTCCCTGCCTGAGGGCGCGGTGCGTCTCGCCTCGAGCCCCGTCGCCGAGAACCAGGCCTTCCGCATCGGTCGCGCCGTCTATGGCACCCAGTTCCATTTCGAGGCCAATTCGGACGTCGTCGAGCAATGGAAGGCCGAATTTCCCGACACGATCGCGCGTATTGCGCCGGGCTGGCTGGAGAACCATGCAGAGCTGGCGGCAAGGCATGGCGGAGCCGCCGATGCCGCGGGCCTTGCCATTGCGCGCGCCTGGGTCAGCCTGATCGAACGGCAAGAGGTCGAAATGCTGTCGCAGGCCTCGGCGTGAGGGGTGATGCGATGGCGGCCAGTGAACGCGAAAAGATGGCGGCAGGCGAATGGTATTGCTGCCTCGATGACGAGCTCGATCTCTTGCGCCGGCAGGCGCGCATGGCCGTCCATGCGCACAACACGCTGCCGCCGGATGAGCGCGGCGCGATGGCTCCGGCCCTGAGGGCACTCTTTGCGCAGGCAGCGCCCAATGTCTTCATCGAAGCGCCGTTTCACTGCTCCTACGGTATCAACATCACTCTCGGCGAGCGCGTCTATTTCAATGCCGGCTGCACCATTCTCGATTCCGGCCGGGTGACGATCGGTGATCGCAGCATGTTCGGCCCGGGGGTGCAGATCTATTGCGCCGAGCATCACAAGGAGCCGGCACTTCGCAGCACGGGCATCGAGATCGCCAGGCCCGTCACCATCGGCAACGACGTCTGGATCGGCGGCAGCGCCATCATCCTCGGCGGCGTCACCATCGGCGACGGTGCGATTGTCGGCGCCAGTGCGGTGGTGACCAGGGATGTGCCGGCCGGCGCAACCGTGGTCGGCAGTCCGGCCCGCATCCGCTAACGCCGGCTCCTATCCCGTGCTGGCCCCTCGCCATCTCGACAGCGGCGATCATTCCGCTAGATGAGAGGGCAAAAGGGGAGGAAAGCATGAGCGAACTGAATTTACCGATGGAGGGCGGCTGCCGTTGCGGCCGGGTGCGATTGAAGATCAGCGCTCCGCCGCTGCTGACCATGGCCTGCCATTGCACGGGGTGCCAGAAGATGACATCAAGCGCCTATTCGCTGAGTGCGGCCATCCCCAGCGAAGGCTTCGAGGTGACGCAAGGCGAGCCGGTGATCGGCGGCCTGCATGGCGTCACGAAGCATTATTTCTGCCCGCATTGCATGAGCTGGATGTTCACCCGGCCGGAAGGCATGGACTGGTTCGTCAATCTGCGCGCGACCATGCTGGATGATCCGAGCTGGTTCACGCCTTTCATCGAGACCTGGACAAGCGAGAAGCTGTCCTTCGCCGAGACCGGGGCGGTGTACAGCTACGCGGCGCTGCCTGAAATGGACGCCTATGAGGGGCTGGTGAAGGAATATATGGGCAGGGGATGAGGCTCTCAGAAACCCTGGAAGAGAAAATCGACGGCGGCGATAATTCGATCACTGTCGGCGGTAAGATCCGCCACCACGCCTCCAATCTCCTTTACGGAAATTGCGCTGGTGAATTGGGTAGCCATCACATAGGGCAGGTCATTGATCACGAATTGTGGATTGAGCTGACGCATGATTTTGGGAAGAGCTTGCAATGGAAGCATCGGCGCCATGATCCGCGTTGTCAGCTCACCAAGCAAGTCGGACTGCAGATCGAGGGCAAGCGCGTCGGTATGCATAAGATTGTAAACATGAAACCGAGCCATCAGAACTGTCGATATTTCTGAAACGGCAGACCGTGCTTTTCGACATAGGCATTGGAAGCGGCGATAGCCTCGGCGTTCTCGATACGCCAAAGCCGCTCGCGCTCCGCCTTTATGGCCTGTGCGATACCATCTTCCGCCGCCCGGGATATGTTGATCTTGAGCTCGCGCGCCTGGGAAACGAGACCTTCATCAAGAGACAGGTTCGCTGCTTTTCTTGGTCGCTGAGCCATAACGATCTCCTCAATTTTATGCGCACATTGTATGCGCATAAAATACCGTTGAGAAGCGTTATTCGTCGCCCATCTTCAGCGCGGCGATGAAGGCTTCCTGGGGGATCTCCACCTTGCCGAACTGGCGCATGCGCTTCTTGCCGGCCTTCTGCTTGTCGAGCAGCTTGCGCTTGCGGGTGGCGTCGCCGCCGTAGCATTTCGCGGTCACGTCCTTGCGCAGCGCCGAGATCGTCTCGCGGGCAATGACGTTGCCGCCGATCGCCGCCTGGATCGGGATCTTGAACATGTGCTTCGGGATCAGCTCCTTGAGCTTCTCGCACATGTCGCGGCCTCGCTTTTCCGCGGCCGTCCGGTGCACCATCATCGACAGCGCGTCGACCGGTTCGCCATTGACGAGGATCGACATCTTCACCAGGTTGCCCTCGCGGTGGTCGGTCAGCGTGTAGTCGAAGGAGGCATAACCCTTCGAGATCGACTTCAACCGGTCGTAGAAATCGAAGACGACTTCGTTGAGCGGCAGATCGTAGGTCAGCATCGCGCGCGTGCCGACATAGGTGAGTTCGATCTGGATGCCGCGCCGGTCCTGGCAGAGCTTCAGGATACTGCCGAGATAGTCGTCGGGCGTCAGGATCGTCGCGCGGATCCACGGCTCGTGGATTTCCGAGATCTTGACGACATCGGGCATGTCGGCCGGATTGTGCAGCTCGCGCTCCGTGCCGTCGGTCATGTACATCTTGTAGACGACGGAGGGTGCGGTGGCGATGAGGTCGAGGTCGAACTCGCGCTCCAGCCGTTCCTGGATGATTTCGAGATGCAGCAGGCCGAGGAAGCCGCAGCGGAAACCGAAGCCGAGTGCCGCTGATGATTCCATTTCGAAGGAGAAGGAGGCGTCGTTGAGGCGAAGCTTGCCCATGGCGGCGCGCAGATCCTCGAAATCGGCGGCATCGACCGGGAAGAGGCCGCAGAACACCACCGGCTGGGCCGGCTTGAAGCCCGGCAGCGCCTGGGCCGTCGGCCGCTTGTCCTCGGTAATCGTGTCGCCGACGCGGGTATCGGCCACTTCCTTGATCGAGGCGGTGATGAAGCCGATCTCGCCGGGGCCGAGGCGGTCGATATTGACCATCTTCGGCGTCAGCACGCCGACGCGCTCCACCTGGTATTTCGCATCGGTGCCCATCATCCGCACCGTCTGGCCCTTGGTCAGCACGCCGTCGATGACGCGGACCAGAACCATGACGCCGAGATAGGCGTCGTACCAGCTGTCGACAAGCAGCGCCTTCAGCGGCGCCTTTTCGCCGCCGGGGCTCTTCGGCGCCGGCAGCTTGTGGACGATCGCTTCCAGCACATCGGGAATGCCGAGGCCGGTCTTTGCCGAAATCAGCACAGCCTCCGAAGCGTCGATGCCGATCACTTCCTCGATCTGTTCCTTGATGCGGTCGGGTTCGGCGGCCGGCAGGTCGATCTTGTTGAGGACGGTGACGATCTCGTGGTTGTTGTCGATCGCCTGGTAGACGTTGGCGAGCGTCTGCGCTTCGACGCCCTGGCTGGCATCGACGACAAGCAGCGAACCCTCGCAGGCCGACAGCGACCGTGAGACCTCATAGGCGAAGTCGACATGGCCGGGCGTGTCGATCAGGTTGAGAATGTATTTCTCGCCGTTATTCGCCTGGTAATGCAGGCGCACGGTCTGGGCCTTGATGGTGATGCCGCGCTCGCGCTCGATATCCATATTGTCGAGCACCTGCTCGGACATTTCGCGCTCGGCAAGGCCGCCCGTCGTCTGGATCAGGCGGTCGGCCAGCGTCGATTTGCCGTGGTCGATATGGGCCACGATCGAAAAGTTGCGGATATGGGACAGCGGAGTGGTGGAATTGGTGCTCATGCGCGCCATATAGCAGCGCCGCCCCCTGCCGCAAAGCGGTAATTATCCCGCTGTTTACGCTATTTCGTCCTGTGTCGGGCGCGTATCAGACCGGCCACGTCTCCAGCCGCCAGGCTGAATCCCAGAACATCCATTCATATTGCGAGGCGCGCACGAAGACGTCGGTCATTTGCGCCCGCTCCACCGTCGATGCGGCGCGGGCGGCAATGTCGGTCAGCGCGATGACTTCGCGGGCACCGGCGGCAAATTGCGGATCGCCATAGGTGTTGATCCAGGCCTGGAAGGCATTGCCCTCGATAACAGGCCGGTTCTTGATCGCTTCGCCGACGTGCCAGTAGATCCAGAAGCAGGGAAGGATGGAGGACAGCGCCACCGCGTAGGAGCTGTGATAGGCGGTGGCAAGCAGGAAGTTCGTATAGGCAAAGCCGGCCGGCGAGGGCTCGGCCGAAGTGACGTCCGCAGACCTGATGCCGAATTGGGTGAGGAAGCCGGCATGCAGGCCCTGCTCGACGGTGATCGCCTTCTGCGCCGAACCGAGGAAGCGCAGGACCTGCGCATTGTCGGGCGCTTTGGCCGCGACGATCGCCAGGCATCGCGCATAATGCTTGAGGTAGAGCGCATCCTGCAGGATGTAGTGCCGGAAAACCTCCGGCGGCAGCGTGCCGTCCGAAAGGCGCTGCAGCAGCGGCAACGCCTCGATTTCAGCCATGATCGGCGCGATCCTGTCCCAGGCGGCAGCCGTGAAGCTTTCCGTCGTTTCCGTGCTCTGCATGCTGCCGTCCATCACTCTCTCCTCGGATTACGCCGCCATATATGGACGGCGCAGCGGCGAAAGCAAGCCGCGTTTTGGCCGCTTTTCGTAGACACTTGATTCCATCATCAGATAATGTATTTCTCTTATAGTGGAATCACGGGACTGAAAAATGGAACCGGAACTGGAACAGGCGATCGGCATCCGCATCCGCACGCTACGGCAGGAAAAGGCTCTGACGCTCGATGATCTTGCTGCGGCCTCCGGCGTCAGCCGGGCGATGATCTCGCGCATCGAGCGGGCGGAGGCGAGCCCGACCGCCTCGCTGCTGGCGAGGATCTGCGCCGCGCTCGGCCTGTCGCTGTCGGCCTTCTTTGCGGAAGAGGGGCAGGCTTCGCCGCTCGCCCGGAGGCAGGAGCAACAGGTCTGGCGCGATCCGGAGACCGGTTATATCAGACGGTCTGTTTCACCCCCGGGCACGGCTTCCGATGTCGATATCGTCGAGGTTGAATTCCCGGCCGGCGCCCGCGTCAGCTTCCCCCCGCATGCGAGCGCCCATGGCATGACACAGCATATCTGGCTGTTCGACGGCGAGCTGGAGATGACGGCGGCTGAGATCGTCTACCGGCTGCGGCCGGGCGATTGCCTCTTCATGCCGGTCGGCGAGGGTCACGTATTCCACAATCCCGGCAACACGCCGGCGCGCTATTGCGTCGTGCTCGATCGCGGCGGCCGATAACAGCATTCAATTCAGGAGAACAGCATGCCTGCTATTCGCACCCTTTCCGCCGAGGAGGCCCGCGCCGCCATTCCGGCCCTTTCGCAAGTGCTTGTCGATTGCGTCGCGGGCGGCGCCTCCGTCGGCTTCATGCAGCCCTATGGGCCCGAAGATGCCGAGCCCTATTGGCGTGATGTCGCCGATGCCGTTGCCACCGGCGGCAATCTGCTGCTGGTTGCCGAACTCGACGGCAGGATCGTCGGCACCGTCCAGGTGGGTGCCGCGCAGATGCCGAACCAGCCGCATCGCGGCGATCTGAAGAAGCTGCTGGTGCATCGCTCCGCCCGCGGCAAGGGGCTCGCGCGGCTGCTGATGGATGCCGCTGAGCGTGAGGCGGCAAGCCGCGGCAAGACCCTGCTCGTGCTCGACACGGCAACCGGCAGCGATGCCGAGGCGATCTATCCGCGCCTGGGCTGGCAGCGTGTCGGTGTCATCCCCGATTACGCGCTGTGGCCGGAAGGCGGTTTCTGCGCCACCACCCTGTTCTACAAGCGGCTTACCTGATTGCGCCGGCCCCGCTCATGCCGGCCTGGCGAAGACCGGAAGCGCGCCGCCAAGCGTCGTGCCCGCCGTCCATTGCGCCGCATTCCAGCCGAATTGCTGCGCTGCTTCGATATTTTCGGCCATATCGTCGATGAAGGCGATGTCGCCGGGCAGCACGCCGGCCCGCTCGGTCGCCAGCCGGAAGAAATCGGGAGAAGGCTTGCTGTGTCCGAGTGCTGCGGAATAGATGATGTCGTCGAAATGTGCGCTAAGGCCGATCTGCTCCATCAGGTAGCGTGCCCGCCTATGCTCCTGGTTGGTCGCCAGCAAGAGAGTGATGCCGCTTTGCCTGAGAGCAGCGAGTTCTTCGAGCAGATTGCGGTCGAGACGGGAATCGTTTTCGAACCAGTAGTCGATCAGTGTTTCGGCGCTGAGGTGGGGCGCAATCTTTGCGAGAACGCCGGCGAGCCTCGGCTCCAGCGCCTCGCGGCCGATGATGATATCGCGCCAGTGGCTCTGGAAGAATTCCTGCTGCAGCAGGTCGACACGCAGGCCGAGGTCGCGTTCCAGATAGGTGAAGTGAGGCAGGCCGTCGGCGGGGCGACCATGAATGAGTACGCCGTCGACATCGACCATCAGCACTTTCATGCGGAATATTTCCTCGTTCTCAAAACACCGGCGAAGGTGGCGTCATCCGCCTGGACGTTCAAGACGGCGCGCCACTTTTTTGTCGCGGCCGAGCCGTGTAAATCTCCATCGTCAATCAAGGGCAGGATCTGAAATGCGCGTCATCTATTCCGAAGACCACAAGCTGCGCGATGCCAGGACCGAGCTGCACGCCGGCCAACTGGTGACGCCCTTCGAGGCGCCGTTTCGCGCCGAATGGATCCTGGCGGCGGTCAAGGAGGCGGGCTTTACCGACGTGGTGGCGCCCGATGCGCATGGATTGGAAACGGCGCTGAAGGTGCATGATCCCGCCTATCTGGATTTCCTCGCCACCGTCTGGGACCGCTGGGTGGCGGCCGGTTTCACCGGCGAGGCGATCGCCAATTCCTTCGCCGTTCGCCGCACCAGCCAGCGTGTACCCGACAATATCGTCGGCGCGATCGGCCATTACGCCAATGCCGCCGATACCTCGATCACCAAGGGCTCCTACGAGGCGGCGATCGCCTCCATGCGCTGCGCGATCACGGGCGCCGATTGGCTGAATGCCGGCAATCGTTTCGCCTTCGCGCTCTGCCGCCCGCCCGGCCACCATGCCGGCATCGATCTCTTCGGCGGTTATTGCTTCATCAACAATTCGGGCGTCGCCGCGCAGCGGCTGCTCGACCATGGTGCGAGGAAAGTCGCGGTGCTGGATGTCGATTTCCACCATGGCAACGGCACGCAGGATCTCTTCTATCACAGAGGCGATGTCTTCACCGCCTCGTTGCATGGCGATCCCATGCATGCCTTTCCCTATTTCCTCGGCCATGCCGGCGAGGAAGGCGAGGGAGAGGGCGAAGGTAGCAACCGCAACTATCCGATGCTCCCGGGCACGCCTTGGAATGTCTGGTCTTCGGCCCTTGCCGATGCGCTCACCCGCATCAAGACCTTCGGCGCCGAGGCGATCGTCGTGGCACTCGGTGTCGATACCTTCGAGCGCGATCCGATCTCCTTCTTCAGCCTCACCTCCGATGATTTCATCCGCATGGGCGCGATGATATCAGCCGCCGGCCTGCCGGTGCTCGCCTGTATGGAGGGTGGCTACGGCGTGCCGGAAATCGGCCTCAACGTCGCCAATGTCCTCAAGGGACTGGAAGCCTGATCTCTGCCGATGACCGACGAGACCGTTCCATCCGACGTTCCGACACCCCGCATGCTAAGCTGGGCGCGCAACTCCACCATCTATCGGCTCGAGCGGCGGATGATGACGGAAAAGCAGCTGTTTGACGCCATTGCCCGCAAGGCGAAGGAGAAATTCGAGGATATCAGCGCGGTGCAACTCAAGGCCGTTGCCGATTTCGCCGTCAAATTTGCCTATGACAACAAGGTGCTCGACGATAGCGCCTATGCGGAGATCAGCACGCGCTCGGCCGTGCGCGGCGGTAAATCGAAGCGCGCGATCGCCCAGAAGCTTGCTGCCAAGGGCGTCTCCAGTGACAAGGTCGAAGTGGCACTTGAGGAGGCTGACGATCTCTATGCCGCAGCGATTTTTGCCCGCAAACGCGCCTTCGGCCCCTTCCGCCGGGTCGAGCTCGACGAAAAGCGAAAGGCGAAAGAGCTTTCGGCTTTCGCCCGCAACGGCTTCAGCTTCGACATCGGCAGGAAGGTCTTCGACATGAGCTTTGAAGAGGCCGAAGAGGTCATCCTTGCTGGCCGATCTTTGGCGCCTCAGCATCAGCGCTCTTGATCCCGGCATGAAAAGTTTGAATTTGGTTCTCACCCGTCTTCGGCCTAGAACCGCGCCAGGATCGGGGGCCACATGGACATCAAGAATATCGAGACCGGGACGGACGGCACAGCCTTGATTGCGCAGCCGGGCGTATCGCCGACTTCGGGCGGCTTGGCGGCCGGTGTCGTGATGTGCCTGATGTCAATGTCTTCGATCCAGTTCGGCGCAGCACTGTCTTCGTCAGCCATTGCGACCTATGGCGTTGCCGGCGCCACCTGGCTGCGGCTGGCTTTCGCGGCGATCATCCTTGCCGTCGTCGTCAGGCCTTCGGTGCTGCGTTATAGCGGCGCCCAATGGCGGGCGACATTGCTGCTCGGCACGACGACGGCTGCCATGACGCTCTGCTTCTTCGCGGCGATCCAGCGGCTGCCGCTCGGCCTGGCGATCGCCATCGATTTCCTCGGGCCGCTCTCGGTCGCCGTCTTCGGCTATGGTCTGACCTGGCGGCTCGCCTGGCCGTTGATCGCTGCGGCCGGCATTCTCTTTCTCGCCCATGACGGCGAAGGCTGGGTCGGCAATCTCCCGGGCGTCCACTTTGCCCTCGGCTCGGCCGTGGGATGGGCGGTCTATATCCTGCTGACGAAGAAGGTCGGCGCTGCCTTCAAGGGTCTGGAAGGCCTCTCGATGTCGCTGATCGTTGCCGGCCTCGTCGCAACCCCCTTCGGCCTTGCCGAGACAGGGGGCGCCTTCACGCTGAAGGGACTGGTCGAGGTTCTCGGCCTTGCCATCCTCGTGCCGCTGTTGCCCTATGCGCTGGAAATGGTGGCGCTGCGGCGCATGCCGTCGGCATCCTTCGGCATCCTGATGAGCCTCGAACCGGCGATCGGCGCGCTCGCCGGCTTTCTGATCCTCGCCCAGCCGATGACCGCGCTGCAGATACTGGGTACGGCGCTCGTGGTGGCGGCCAGCGCCGGCGCCACCGCCTCGGCGGCGAAGTCTTAGAGCTGAATGCCTGCGTTATTTCGTTAATTTGGATCAGGCGGGTTTGCGCTTGGGATCGTCGAGAGCCGGATTGTAGAACAGCGACAGCACCAGGCTCTTGGCGATCCGTTCCGCCGTCGCCATGAACCAGGCCTTGGCCTCCGGCGACGGGGCGATGTCGTCGAGTGTTGCGGCAAACAGCGACAGCCACTTCGGAAAGAGATCCGGTGTCAGGTTTGCCACATGAGTATGCGCCTGCACCGGCTTGCCGCCATAGGCGCCGCTGCGGAAGGCGACAGCCGACCAGAAGCCCTTCATTTTCGCCATATGCTCCGGCCAGCGGCCGGCCAGCTTGGCGTCGAACACCGGGCCGAGATCGGGATGCGTTAACACGCGCCCGTAAAAGGTCTCGACCAGCCTGTCGATGAAGGCCGCGTCGACGCCCATGTCCCGCATCTCGGCCTCCGCCCTTTCGCGGATCGCCGCGACATGAGCAGGGCGGCCCTGAATGTCATTGTCCATTCCAAAACCCCGGCGCCGCGTGATGCGGCAGCCTCCATATAGGTGTTTATGGCGGCGAGCCAAAGTCGCCCGTGCCGCTTGCGGCAATCTGTCAGCGCTGTAGCACTTTGAATTGCCTCACGCACTTGACCGTCATCGCCGTGTTCTTTAGATTTAGAATAATTCTAAAAATTGGAGAAGATCATGCTGGCGCGGTTTTTCAGATCCTCGAAACGATCTTTCGAGTCGCTGTCCGAGCAGGAGATCCTTGCCCTTGGGATCGCCTCCGAGGAAGACGATGCCCGCATCTATCTTGCCTATGCAGACAGACTGCGCCGCGAATTTCCGGCCTCGGCCAAGGTCTTCGAGGACATGGCCGAGGTCGAGGACACGCATCGCAAGTCGTTGATCGAGATCCATCGCCAGCGTTTCGGTGAGCGCATTCCGTTGATCCGGCGCGAGCATGTGGAGGGCTTCTACGAGCGCAAGCCGGACTGGCTCAGGGCAAACCTTTCGCTGGATGCGATGCGCAGGGAAACCGAGGCGATGGAGGAGCAGGCCTATCGCTTCTATGTCGAGGCGGCAAAGCGGACCTCGGACGCCTCGACGCGCCAGCTTCTCGGTGATCTCGCCCTCGCCGAACAGGGGCATGAAGATATTGCCCGCATGCTGGGCGACAAACATACGCCGGAAGACGTCAAGCACGACGAGGACGAGACGGTGCGCCGGCAATTCGTGCTGACCTATGTGCAGCCTGGCCTTGCCGGGCTGATGGACGGCTCTGTCTCGACGCTGGCGCCGATCTTCGCCGCCGCCTTCGCCACGCAGGATACGTGGCAGACCTTCCTCGTCGGCCTTTCAGCCTCCGTCGGCGCCGGCATTTCGATGGGCTTCACCGAAGCCGCACATGACGACGGCAAGATCTCCGGCAGAGGCTCGCCGGTCAAGCGCGGCCTTGCCTGCGGCATCATGACGGCGCTCGGCGGTCTCGGCCACGCACTGCCCTATCTGATCCCGCATTTCTGGACGGCGACGATCACCGCTGCCGTCGTTGTCTTCTTCGAACTCTGGGCCATCGCCTTCATCCAGAACCGCTACATGGAAACCCCCTTCCTGCGCGCCGCCTTCCAGGTGGTGCTCGGCGGCAGCCTGGTGCTCGGCGCCGGCATCCTGATCGGGAATGGGTGAGTTGCGGTCGGGCATAGCCCGAGCAATCGATCCAGTGAATCGATTGCAGCAACGAACGCCCTGAGCCTAAAGCGAAGGGCCGGGAGACGGTGCGTCATACTCGGCATCAAAAGCGGTCCGTGCCCTTCGCTTGCGCTCAGCGCATTCGCGGCTTCGCCGCTCACCCCCTCATCTGCCTGCCGGCATCTTCTCCCCCGCTGGGGAGAAGCGGAGTCGTGGCACGTACGTCTTATTCCCCCTTCTCCCCAGCGGGGAGAAGATGCCCGTAGGGCAGATGAGGGGGTTGAGGAGCGTTGGCGACGAACGCGTTAAGCGCAAGCGAAAGGCCGGCTAGCGGCAGCCCGCTCCTCTCCGCATAAGGAAAGGGAGAACCATCACCCACAAAACAAAAAGGCCGGCAAACCGCCGGCCTTTTCCACATTCTCTATTGCAACCCTTACCGGAGGGCGCCGACCAGGACGTCGCGGCCGTTCTCGATGGTGACCCAGCGGCCGGCATTGTAGCTCGACTGGCGCTTGACGAAGGAATAGGGCGTCGCAAACCACGGCTTGACGTCGGAGGCGAGGTTGTCGAGCACGAAATCGCCCTCGGCAGTGCGCAGCGTCAGCACCGCATGGCCTTCGCCATCCGGCTTGCGCACGACGGTCATCAGCAGGTCGGCCGCCGAAAAGCCGCGCTGGATCAGCATGCGGCGCTTCAGCAGAGCGAAATCCTCACAGTCGCCGGCGGTGGTCGGATAGGCCCAGACCTCATCCTTGCCGTAGATTTCCTTGTCGGTCATCGGCGTGATGGTGCGATTGACCGTGGCGTTGACCAAACGGACGAGCGACCACTTCCCCGGGTTCATGGCGACCGGGCCTGCGTTGCGGTTTGCGCCACATTCATTGCGGTGGATCTGACAGAAATCGTAGTGGCCGATCGGCTGTGAGGTGGCATTGCCCGTTACCATTGAAGCATTTCTGCTTGGGGCCGGTATGGCGGCCGTTGCCATCGCAAACACGGCCATCATGGCCACAAAAATACCCTTGATCCGCACGCCCGCTCTTTCCTTGCATCGCCCCTTATTTATTAACAAAGTGTTAATGGAGAGGGCCGGAAAGAGTCAATCGTTACTTCTTGGTAGGACCTTGCGACTCGCCGACATGGTTAAAATGCAACGGCTTGGGGACCTGTATCAGGCGAATTTATCCGCCGATGCCATTCAAGCGGGCATCTGCCTAATTGTTGATGAACGGATGATGCCTTTGACGGCGCTCACGAGCAGCGCGATGTCGCCGGGGCGGGAAAGGCGATGGTCGCCGTCGCGAATGAAGGTCAGCACCACGTCGTCGGCGGGAAGATGTTCGACCAGTTTCATCGCATGCGCATGCGGCACATCAGCGTCTTTCATGCCCTGGAGGATATGCACCGGGCAGCCTGTTTCGATGATGCCGTCGAGTACCCGGTTCTCGCGGCCATCCTCGATCAGCGCCCGCGTATAGATGTTCGGTTCCGGACTATATTGCGAGCGCTCTTCGAAATAGCCGCGCTCGGCCAGCGACTTGCGCTCCTTGGCCTTCAGGTTCGGCTCGATCAGCTCCGAGGTGAAATCGGGTGCGGGCGCGATCAGCACCATGCCTTCGAGTTTTGGGCCTTCGAGCTTTGGGTCGCCCTGCCGCGCAAGCTCCTGCGCCAGCCTGAGCGCGATCCAGCCGCCCATCGACGAGCCGACGAGGATCACGCGTTCGGGCGCGACATGGCGGATGACGGCAAGCGCCTCCTCCAGCCAGCGCGAGATCGTGCCGTCGCCGAAGCTGCCGCCGGAAAGTCCGTGGCCGGAATAATCGAGGCGGATGCAGGCGGCGCCAAGTTCCGCCGCCAGCCCGTCGAGTTCCACTGCCTTGGTGCCGCTCATGTCGGAGCGGTAGCCGGACAACCAGACGAGTGCCGGTGCGCCATTGCCGGCCCGCGCCGGGCGGACAAGCATGGCGATCTCACGCGCCGCCTCACCCTCGCCGACCATCAGGAACTGCGGCTGGGCATTGGACAACTGATCGGACATCGGCGAAACTCCTATTGTTTTGGCCTATAAAACAGATTCTTGGCAGGCTGACAGCGGGTGATTTTTCCGCTAAAGGATGATATTGACTCCGTTGCAGCGATGACGCGACACGTTTGTGCACCCCTGATTGGGAGCGCGATGCTGCAACGTTCCGAAACAACGCGAGGAGAATACGACCATTCGCAGACCTTTTAAAACCGACGCGCCCGTG
Organism: Rhizobium sp. P1_B8; assembly: GCF_056406515.1. Classification (NCBI taxonomy): domain Bacteria; kingdom Pseudomonadati; phylum Pseudomonadota; class Alphaproteobacteria; order Hyphomicrobiales; family Rhizobiaceae; genus Rhizobium; species Rhizobium sp. P1_B8. The sequence continues at coordinate 208,227 of NZ_JBFTZZ010000006.1, forward strand.
AAGGACGGACCGCGCTCGAACCGTGAAATCCGCATTCCCAAAGTCCAGCTGATCGGGGCTGACGGTGAGAATATGGGCGTCGTGCCTACCGACCAGGCTTTGAGAATGGCGGAAGAAGCCGGCCTCGATCTCGTCGAAATTTCCCCCAATGTCGAACCGCCGGTGTGCAAGATCCTCGATCTGGGCAAGCTGAAATATGCTAACCAGAAGAAGGCTGCCGAGGCGCGCAAGAAGCAGAAGATCGTCGAAGTCAAAGAAATCAAGATGCGCCCGAACATCGACACCCATGATTATGAGGTGAAGATGAAGGCGATGGGTCGCTTCTTCGACGAAGGGGACAAGGTCAAGGTGACGCTGAAGTTCCGCGGCCGTGAAATGGCCCACCAGGAACTCGGCATGAAGCTTCTGCAGCAGGTCAAGGCTGATACGATCGAGTTCGCCAAGGTCGAAGCCGAACCCAAGCTCGAAGGCCGCCAGATGATGATGGTGCTGGCGCCGAAGTAAGCGCCAGGCAGTTTTTCGCCCAAGGCCGTCCGCAAGGGCGGCTTTTGTGCTTTCTGCCATTCTGCTTTGCGCCATTGTGTTTTCGGGTGAGCGAAGATTCCTCCGCCGCCCCGTTGCACTTTCATGACGCTGCGGTTATAAGCGCGCGTCCGAACTGACCGGCAGGGCATGCCGTGGCAGTTTCGAATGCTTGCGGAACGGTTCGTCGCCGATGCCGCAGATCAACAACAAACGCTCCCGCACCTTGTTGCGACGGCCGGAGAACCGGACTTCGCAGGAGGGCTTTTTTGATAAAGCGCGCAGGGAGGACAGAAGGAGTAGCAAAATGCCCAAGATGAAGACGAAGTCCTCTGCCAAGAAGCGGTTCAAGATCACCGCAACCGGCAAGGTCAAGGCTGCCGCTGCTGGCAAGCGCCATGGCATGATCAAGCGTACCAACAAGTTCATTCGCGATGCACGTGGCACCATGGTTCTCGCAGAACCGGATGGCCGCAAGGTTATCAAGAATTACCTGCCGAACGGTCTCTGAGACTCGTCCGCGAACGCTAGATTTAAGGAGATCATGATATGGCACGTGTAAAAAGAGGCGTCACCTCTCATGCCAAGCACAAGAAGGTTCTGAAGGCAGCAAAGGGCTTTTACGGCCGCCGCAAGAACACCATCCGTACCGCCAAGGCTGCTGTCGATCGTTCGAAGCAGTACGCTTACCGCGACCGCAAGGTCAACAAGCGCAACTTCCGCGCGCTTTGGATCCAGCGCATCAACGCCGCTGTGCGTGAATTCGGCCTGACCTACGGCCGCTTCATCGACGGCCTGAACAAGGCTGGCATCGAAGTCGACCGCAAGGTTCTCTCCGACATGGCGATCCACGAGCCGGAAGCATTCGGCGCGCTGGTCAGCGCTGCCAAGAAGGCTCTTGAATACCTCAAGGAAGCCGGCACGGCGAACGAGTTTGAAGGCGCGGTCAAGTAACCAGCGCTTCCCAAGCTTTTGAATTTATGATTTTGGGAAACCCGCGCTGGTTTGGGCTAGCGCGGGTTTTTCTTTCTTTATATTCCTGGCGCCGGCCGGCGCCGCCTGCCTCCCGATCGCCCGCCTGATACTGGACGGAAAGAAGTGACAATGTCAGATATCGACCAGCTCAACACATCGCTGCTCGCCGAAATCGCCGCCGCCGATGACGAAACGGCCTTGGAAGCCGTGCGCGTTTCCGCCCTCGGCAAGAAGGGCTCCGTCTCCGAACTGTTGAAGACGCTCGGCGCCATGACGCCGGAAGAGCGCCAGAGCAAGGGCGCTGCGATCAACGTTCTGAAGAACGCAGTGACCGAGGCGCTTGGCGCCCGCAAGGCGACGCTGCGGCAAGCGGCGATCGATGCGCGGCTGAAGGCCGAGACGGTCGACGTCAGCCTGCCGGTGCGCTCTTCGCCGGCCGAACGCGGCCGCATCCATCCGATCAGCCAGATCGTCGACGAGATCACCGCGATCTTCGCCGACATGGGCTTCTCGATCGCCGAAGGTCCCGACATCGAGACCGATTATTACAATTTCACCGCGCTGAATTTCCCCGAGGGCCATCCGGCCCGCGAGATGCACGACACCTTCTTCTTCAACCCGGATGAGAATGGCGAGCGCAAGGTCCTGCGCACCCATACCTCGCCGGTGCAGGTGCGCACCATGGAGGCGCAGACACCGCCGATCCGCATCATCATTCCCGGCAAGACCTACCGCCAGGACAGCGACGCCACGCATTCGCCGATGTTCCATCAGGTCGAAGGCCTGGTCGTCGATAAGAAGGCCAATGTCGCCAACCTCCGCTGGGTGCTGGAAGAATTCTGCAAGACCTTCTTCGAGGTCGACAGCGTGACGATGCGTTTTCGCCCGTCCTTCTTCCCCTTCACCGAGCCCTCTTTCGAGGTCGATATCCAGTGCGACCGCTCCGGCCCGATCGTCAAGTTCGGCGAGGGTACCGACTGGATGGAAATCCTCGGCTGCGGCATGGTCCACCCGAACGTGCTGCGTTACGGCGGGCTCGATCCGGACGAATATCAGGGTTTTGCCTGGGGCATGGGCCTCGACCGCATCGCCATGCTGAAATACGGCATGCCCGATCTGCGCGACTTCTTCAACGCCGACGTCCGCTGGATGACGCATTACGGCTTCCGCCCGCTCGACATGCCGACGCTGTTCGGCGGCCTCAGCGCTTGAACGGAGAATTGGGACGATGAAATTCACGCTCTCCTGGCTGAAAGAGCATCTGGAAACGGATGCCGGCCTCGATGAAATCTGCACGCGCCTGACCGAGATCGGACTGGAGGTCGAGGATGTCGACGACAAGGCGGCATTCAAGCCCTTCGTCATCGCGCGAGTCGTCTCGGCGGAAAAACATCCCCAGGCCGATCGGCTGAAGGTGCTGATGGTCGATACCGGTTCCGGCGCGCCGGTCCAGGTCGTCTGCGGCGCCCCGAATGCGCGCACCGGTCTCGTCGGCGCCTTTGCAGCGCCCGGAACCTATGTTCCCGGTATCGACGTGACGCTCGCTGTCGGCAATATCCGCGGTGTCGAAAGCCATGGCATGATGTGCTCCGAAAAGGAGCTTGAGATTTCCGACAGTCACGACGGCATCATCGATCTGCCCGAAGATGCGCCGGTCGGCCAGAGTTATGCCGCCTATGCTCATCTCGACGATCCCCTCATCGAGATCAACCTGACGCCCAACCGGCCGGATTGCACCAGCATCCACGGCATCGCCCGTGATCTCGCCGCTTCCGGTCTCGGTACGCTGAAGACGCGGCCCGCACCGTCCTTCGCTGTCGAAGGCGAGACGTCGGTGAAGCTGACGCTCGATCTCGACGACCCGAAGCTTTGCCCGGGTTTTGCGCTCCGCCTCGTGCGCGGCGTCAAGAATGGCCCGAGCCCGCGCTGGATGCAGCAGCGGCTGATCGCCATCGGCCTGCGCCCCATCAACGCGCTTGTTGACGTCACCAATTATATGACCTTCGATCAGGGGCGGCCGATCCACGTCTTCGATGCCGCCAAGATTAAGGGCAACCTGACCGTCCGCCGTGCCGCCGAAGGCGAGACGGTTCTGGCGCTCGACCAGCGCGAATACAAGCTCTCGCCGAACAACGTCGTCATCTCCGATGAGGATGGCATCGAATCGATCGGTGGCATCATGGGCGGCGAACATTCCGGCTGCGACGAGAACACCGTCGACGTGTTGATCGAATCCGCCCTCTGGGACCCGATGAACATCGCCAAATCAGGCCGCAGCCTCGGCATCATCACCGATGCCCGCTACCGCTTCGAACGCGGCGTCGATCCGGAATATATGGTCCCCGGTCTCGAACGCACGACGGAACTGGTGCTGGAACTTTGCGGCGGCAAGGCCGCCAAGGCCGAGATCGTTGGCTACCAGGGTCATGAACAGAAGATCGTCGATTTCCCCTATTCGGAGGTCAAGCGCCTGACGGGCCTCGACGTCTCGAATGCGGAAAGCAACACGATTCTGACGCGCCTTGGCTTCACGGTCTCCGGTTCCGGCGAGCGGGTCTCCGTCGCCGTTCCCTCCTGGCGTCCCGATGTCGACGGCAAGGCCGATCTCGTCGAAGAGGTCATGCGCATCCACGGCGTCGACAATATCAAGCCGGCGCCGCTCGAAAGTCACGCGGCCGTCAACGGCAAGATCCTGACGACGCTGCAGATCCGCACCCGCCTTGCCAAGCGGGCTCTGGCCGCGCGCGGCATGCTCGAAGCCGTCACCTGGTCCTTCATTCCGGAAGACCAGGCAAAGCTGTTCGGCGGCGGCTCGCCCGCCCTCAAGCTTGCCAACCCGATCGCCGCCGAAATGTCGGATATGCGCCCCTCGCTGCTGCCGGGCCTGCTGTCAGCCGCCCAGCGCAATGCCGACAAGGGTTACGCCGACGTCGCCCTCTTCGAGGTCTCCGGCACCTATGAGAACGATCGGCCGGACGGTCAGCGCCGCGTTGCCGGCGGCATTCGCCGCGGCACGGCCTCGCTTGCCGGCGCCGGTCGCGCCTGGTCGAACGTCGCCAAGGGCGGCGGCAAGCCGGTCGATGTCTTCGACGCCAAGGCCGACGCGCTCGCCGTCATCGAAGCCTGCGGCCTGCCGATGGGCAATATCCAGATCGAGCAGGGCGGGCCGGAATGGTATCATCCCGGCCGCTCCGGCACGATCAAGATGGGGCCAAAAGTCGTGCTCGGCTATTTCGGCGAATTCCATCCGCTGACGCTGGAAGCGCTTGATGTCTCCGGCGCGCTCTGCGGCTTCGAGGTCTATGTCGACGCGATGCCGGACGCCAAGCGCAAGGCGACGCGCACCAAGCCGGCGCTCGAACTGTCGCCTTTCCAGGTGGTCCGGCGCGACTTCGCCTTCGTCGTCGACAAGACGGTGGAAGCAGGCGCGATCGTCAAGGCCGCAACAGGCGCCGACCGCAAGCTGGTGACCGGCGTCAATGTCTTCGACATTTTCGAGGGCGCATCGGTTGGCGAGGGCAAGAAGTCGGTGGCGATCGAGGTGCAGATCCAGCCGGTCGAGCGCACGCTGACGGACGAGGATTTCGAGGCGCTGACGCAGAAGATCGTCGCCAGCGTCACGAAATTCACCGGCGGTGTCCTCAGAAGCTGAGCTTCACCCAGCGTCGTCAAATAATGGACCGGTCGCCAATAGCGGCCGGTCTTTTCACAGATGCAGATGGAAGAGTTTGCCGACGATCGTCCAGCGGCCGTCGATCTTCAGCAACGAGAGATAATCGGTAAAGCGCATTCCGGCGAAATCGTCGGTGACCTTGACGCTTGCCGCATCGCCCTCGACGTCGACGCTCTGGATATCCATGTAGGGCTGCGTGCCGGGCGGCGCCGGCTCTTCCGCCAGGATCGCGGCGATGAATTCGTCCCGCGTCAGCCATTCGACGGCATTCTCATAATGGCCGATGATCGAGCTTTTAGGGTGAAAGGCCTTTTTCAAGGCTGCCTCATTGGCGAAGGCCATGCCTTCGACATAGAGATGAACCGTCTGTTCGACTGCCTGCCTGTCCGACATATTTTCATCCCGTTCTTCGAGATGGCGTTAGATAGTTTCGCCAGCCCCGAAGGCAAGCCCGGCCGGTTGTGGCCGACCGGGCTTTTCAGGTTCAGATGTTCGTCATGGCAAGCGAGGCGTCCGAATAGCGCTTGCCGGCAACCTGCCCGGCTGGGATGACCTCTTCAAGCCTCGCAAGTTCCGCCGGGCTCAGCACGATATCGGCGGCCGCGGCGTTCTGTTCGAGATGATGAAGCTTGCGGGCGCCGGGGATCGGCACGATGTCGTCGCCCTGGTTCAACACCCAGGCCAGCGCCAGCTGTGCTGCCGTCACGCCTTTCTCGGCGGCAAGCCGCTCGAGCGTCGCGACGAGAGCGGCATTGGCGTCGAAATTATCCGCCTGGAAACGCGGCACCTGCCGGCGGAAATCGTCCGCGTCGAGATCCTCCGCCTTGCGGATCGCCCCGGTCAGGAAGCCGCGCCCCAGCGGGCTGTAGGGCACGAAGCCGATGCCGAGTTCGCGGCATGTCGCAAGCACCTCCTCCTCGGGATCGCGCGTCCAGAGCGAATATTCGCTCTGGAGGGCTGCGATCGGATGGACCGCATGGGCGCGGCGAATGGTGACGCTGCCGGCTTCCGAAAGCCCGAGCGCGCGGACTTTCCCTTCCTTCACCAGCTCTGCCATGACGCCGACCGTCTCTTCGATCGGCACGTTGGGATCGACCCGGTGCTGGTAGAAGAGGTCGATGGTCTCGATGCCGAGGCGTTTCAGCGAGGCCTCGGCCACCACCCGCACGTGCTCGGGGCGGCTGTCGACGCCGGCGATGGCGGCAATACCCGGCTTGCTGGCGTCGATCTTGAAGCCGAATTTGGTGGCGATCACCACGCGGTCGCGGAACGGCTTCAACGCTCTGCCAAGAAGAACCTCGTTGGTAAAGGGACCATAGACTTCGGCGGTGTCGAAGAAGGTCACGCCGAGATCGATGGCGCGATGCAGTGTCTTGATCGATTCCGCGTCGTCGCTGGCGCCATAGGCAAAGCTCATGCCCATGCAGCCAAGACCGACGGCAGAGACGGTCAGATCGTTTCCGAGTTTCCGGGTTTTCATGATGCGCTCCTTGAGCTGAATTTGAACCGCTAACGGATCGTTGCGGTACCGGCAGACCATATCGCTGCGGCATCAATCAGAAAATACATGCAGTTTCTAACAGGTTGTTCTATCATTTCGATCAATGAACAGAACACAGCTCTCACAACTCGCCGTTCTCGCCGCCGTCTCGGAGCATCGCAGCTTCCGGGCCGCGGCGAAGGAACTCCTCGTCGCACCCTCGGCCGTCAGCCATGCGATCTCCAGCCTCGAAGAAAGTCTGGGAGTGCGGCTGCTGGCGCGCACTACCCGCAGCGTGGCGCCAACGGAGGAGGGCCGCCTGCTTCTCGAAAGACTTCGTCCCGCACTCGAGGAGATCGATATTGCCTTGGAGGCCGTCCGCGATACGCGCGGCAAGCCGGCCGGAAACCTGCGCATCACTGCGCCGCGCTTCGCCTCCGATCTGCTGCTCGCCCCGCGCCTCGGCGACTTTCTCAACCTCTATCCCGATATTACCCTGGAGATCGCCAATGAGGATGGCTTCACCGATATCGTCAAGGAGGGTTTCGATGCCGGTATCCGGCTGGAGGAGAGCCTGGAGGCTGATATGATCGCGGTCAGGGTCTCGCCCAATCTGACGACGGTGATCGCCGCTTCGCCCGAATATTTCGAGCATCATCCGAAGCCGGAGCATCCGCGCGATCTCGTCCATCATCGCTGCATCAAGCGGCGGTTCACCAATGGCTCCATTTATCGCTGGGAATTCGAAAAGGACGGGCAGGAACTTGTCGTTTCGGTCGACGGGCCGCTGATCGTCAGCGAGGACCGGCTGGCCCTGCTCGCAGCGCTGAACGGTGCGGGTCTTGCCTATCTCTTCGACATGCGGGTTAATGCCGAACTGGCGAGCGGCAAGCTTGTGCGGGTGCTGGAGGATTGGTGCGCGCCCTATTCCGGGCCGTTTCTTTATTATCCCACCCGGCGGCAGATGCGCCCGGCGCTACGCGCCTTCATCGATTTTTTCAGATACAGCGCGCAGGATACGGGCGGCCGGTAAGGAATGGGGACCGGGCCGCCCGTTCTCATTAGAGCGCCGCGTGTCCTTTCGGACGTACAAAGGACACTCTACTCTTTGAATCCACGCATCGTGCTTTCCGAAAATCGATTCCGATTTTCGGGCCGATGCGCTGGTCCATCAGGCAGCCTTTGCCTTCTGGTTTGCCGCCGTGGTGGCGAGCTGGGAGAGGGTCTTGTCGGTGGCCGTTTCCTGCTGCAGCGTCTGGTCGAGCAGGCCGACGACCTCCTTCAGACCGAGCGTCGCGGCCCAGGTCTTCAGCGTGCCGTAGCGGGCGATTTCATAATGCTCGACGGCTTGAGCCGCAGAGATCAAGCCGGCATCGAGAGCTGACGTGCCCTTGAATTCCTCCATGATTTCCTCGCCCTCGGCGATGATGCCCTGGATTGCCTCGCAGGTCTTGCCCTGGGCGCGTTTGCCGATCAGCTCGAAAACCTGCTGCAGGCGTTCGACCTGCCCTTCGGTTTCCTCACGGTGTTTTTCGAAGCCCTTCTTCAGTTCCGGGGATTGGGCGGCGCGTGCCATCTTCGGCAGCGCGCGCAATATCTGCCGTTCGGCAAAGTAGATGTCCTTGAGGGTGTCGTAGAAGAGATCTTCCAACGTCTTTTCCTTGGCCATTTTCTCGATCCTTGTTCTGGGGAAAACCGCGAATGCGGCGACACATTAAGAAGAGAAGATCGCGCTAATTGTTCCCGATCGATTTCGGGTGGACTGGAAATTGGTGCCGGGCGATGATTCCTGCCGTCGATGTGGGAGGGAAAGTCATGCGAAAGCCGAATTCGATGAAGGGTCTGGAGGACCTTGGCCGCGTGCGGCTGTCGCAAAACTTCTTCCTCCGCGATTTCCTGCATTCCGAAATCGCCGATTTTTACCGTATCCCCAATGTCCCCGAGGATCCCGATCTGGCGATCGAGGCGGGCAAGAGGCTCTGCGAGGACTTGCTGGAGCCGCTAGAGGCAACGTTCGGGCGCCTGCATATCCGCTCCGGCTATCGTTCGCCCGCGGTCAACAGGTTCGGCAATGAGAACAAGCTGAACTGCTCGACCAATGCCGCCACATCAGCGCATCACATCTGGGATATGAGGGACTTCGACGGCTGCATGGGCGCAGCCGTCTGCATTGCCGTGCCATGGATGATCGACCATTACCACGATGAAAGCGACTGGCAGCGGCTCGCCTGGTGGATTCACGACCACCTGCCTTATGCCTCGCTCTGTTTCTTCCCGAAGCTATGGGCATTCAATATCCAGTGGCACGAACGGCCGAAACGGGTGATCCAGAGTTATATCAGTCCGCGCGGCATCCTCACCAAACCCGGCATGGCCAATTGGGAAGGCAATCATTCAAAATGGTATGCGGGTTTTCCATCGCTTGCAGCGCCGCGCGTCTTTTCGAGAGCAAAGGACGCTGTAACACTTTGAATTGCTGGATAATTTTATCCCTAAATCGGTTCCGATTTAAGGAATTATGCAGTGAAGCTGATGCGATATCGGATGTGACCGTCGCTTTCGACATAGCTGTCGTAAAGCGCCCGCGCCGTCTTGTTCTGCTCGCTCGTATGCCAGTAGAGCCGTGACCAGCCCTTGGCTTTGCAGGTCGAAACGAGATCGTCCATCAGCGCCCGGCCGAGGCCTTTGCCGCGCGCCTCGGCATCGACGAACAGGTCTTCGAGATAGCAGTCCCTGCCGCGGATCCACGTGCCCTCATGCGTGAGATAGAGCGCAAAGCCCATCATCCTGCCGTCGACCTCGGCGACACGCATCGCGATTGCCGACGCCGGATCAAAGACCCGACGCCATGTCTGATCGGTGATATCGGCATCGACCGCGACTTCGTAAAAGGCAAGGTAGGCCGCCCAAAGTTCGCGCCAGCGGGCTTCGTCCTCGGGGCGGGCCTCGCGTATCTTCACGGTCATGGCGTCTCTTTCTTTCAGGCGCCGGCTTGGTCGAGCAGCGCCATCGCGTCATCGGAAAGCGCAAGTGTCGCCGATTTCGCCAGGCTTTCAAGCTGCGAAAGGCTGGTCGCGCTGGCGATCGGCGCCGTCACGCCCTTCTTGCGCAGTAGCCAGGCGAGCGAAATTTCCGCGGGCTTGGCGCCGGTTTCGGCAGAAATCTTGTCGAGCGCGGCCAGGATGCGCAGGCCTTTGTCATCGAAATATTTCGAAACCCGGCCCTCGCGCGCGCGGCCTTCCGTATCGGCCTTGCTGTGGTATTTGCCGGTGAGGAAGCCGGCGGCGAGGCTGAAATAGGTGATGACCCCGATGTCTTCCTTGACGCAGAGATCGGCAAGCGGCCCCTCGAAGCTGGCGCGCTCATAGAGATTATATTCCGGCTGCAGCACATCGTAACGCGGCAGGCCGGCCTTCTCGGCAGCGTCAAACGAGGCCTGAAGCAGTTTCGCATCATAGTTCGAGCAGCCGATGGCGCGGATCTTGCCCTGCTGCTTCAGCTTGGCAAAGGCGCCGAGCGTTTCCTCGTGCGGCGTATCGGCATCTGGCCAGTGCGAGAGATAGAGGTCGATATAGTCGGTCTGCAGCCGGCGCAGCGAATCCTCGACCGCCTTGAGGATATAGGTCTCCTTCAGCGTCTTTCCCTGTCCCATGTCGGAACCGACCTTGGTGACGATGACAGCCTTGTCGCGGGAAACCTTGGCTTGGCTTAGCCAGCGCCCGATGATCTCCTCGGAATCGCCACCCTTGTTGCCCGGAACCCAGGCGGAATAGACATCGGCCGTATCGATCGTGTTCAGGCCCGCATCGAAGAAGGCGTCGAGAATGGCGAAGGATGTTTTCTCGTCGGCCGTCCAGCCGAAGACATTGCCGCCGATGACGATCGGCGCGACCGAAAGACCTGTTTTTCCAAGCCGGCGCATTTCCATAACGCTCTCCAGAAGTGTGAAGGAATTGAAATCGCGAATACGGCAGAACGCCGCCCTGACAGAACCTAGCGCATTCCGGGCATCCGGGAAGGCAAACTTCCGTGATTTCAGGTCGCGCCATTGCGCCGCAGCCAAGGCCTGAATATGGTTCGCGGAAATCAGTTTGGGAGGCTTGGATCATGCTGCGCTTCGGTATCATTTCAACGGCGAAGATAGGCCGCGACAATGTCGTTCCGGCGATCCAGGATGCGGAAAATTGCGTCGTCACGGCGATTGCCAGCCGTGATCTGACGCGCGCAAGGGAGATGGCCGATCGCTTCTCCGTGCCGCATGCCTTCGGCTCCTACGAGGAGATGCTGGCCTCCGACGTCATCGACGCCGTCTACATCCCGCTGCCGACCTCGCAGCATATCGAATGGTCGATCAAATCAGCCGATGCCGGCAAGCACGTGCTTTGCGAAAAGCCGCTGGCGCTGAAATCAGGCGATATCGACGACGTGATCGCCGCTCGCGACCGCAACCGGGTGGTGGTCACCGAAGCCTATATGATCAACTATTCGCCGGTCTGGCAGAAGGTGCGCTCGTTGATCGATGAGGGCGCGATCGGGTCGCTCCGGCATGTGCAGGGCGCCTTCACCTATTTCAACCGCGACCCCGCCAATATGCGCAACGTTCCCGAGCTCGGCGGTGGCGGCCTTCCCGATATCGGCGTCTATCCCGTCATGAGCACGCGCTTTTCCACTGGCAAGGAGCCGCTCTGGATCCAGGCGATCACCGAGCGCGATGCGGATTTCGGCACGGATATCTATTCGAGCGTCAAGGCCGATTTCGGCGATTTCGAGCTGAGCTTCTATATCTCGACGCAGATGGCCAACCGTCAGGTCATGGTCTTTCACGGCACCGAAGGTTACATCGAGGTCAAGTCGCCGTTCAACGCCAATCGCTGGGGCCTGGAAGAGATCGAGCTTGCCGACCGCAGCCACAGGGAATCGCGCATCTTCCGCTTCCAGGACAGCCGCCAGTACAAGCGGCAGGTCGAGGCCTTCGCCCGGGCGGTGACGAACGGCAAGGAAGAGATCGTCACGCTCGAAAATTCGAAGCTGAACCAGAAGGTGATCGACGCGATCTATCGCGCCAGCGAGAAGGACGGCTGGGAGGCAGTCTAGCGCATAACCCCGAAAATCGGGATCGATTTTCGGAAAGGATTATGGGCCAATTTAAAGTGTTAGAGCGTCCTTTGCGCGTCCTTTTGGACGCGCGGCGCTCTAATCACTCGGCGCGGAAGACGAAGCGCGAATAGCCGAAAAAGCTGAAGACCATCGAGGCGAGGTTGGCGACCACCATGGCCGCAAGCGGCTGAAGTGCCGGCTGCGACAGCAGAAGCGCGCAATAGAGTCCGTAATTGACCAGCGCTGCCGTCACCCCGACCGAGCCGTAGCGGAAACCTTCGGCGGCAAGCGAACGGCCGGTGCGATCGAAGGTGAAGCGCCGGTTGAAAGCCCAGGTCGCCGCCATGGCGAAGGCGATCGCGGCGAGCCGCGCCAGAAACGGCCCGTGCGGCGTCAGATGGAGCAGCGCCGACAGGATGCCGGCATCGACGAGGAAGCCGATGCCGCCGGCAATAGTGAAGCGGATGAGCTTTTTCATGCCGCGTCCGCCTTGCCGGGACGGGCGCGCGATACCGGCCCTGCGTCGCTGAGCGGCGCCTTCAGCGCGCTCAGCCTCTCCAGGCCCATATAATGGATACGAAGCTGTTCGGCGCGGGCACGCGCAACGGAATCCAGGATGACGCCGGCGGTAAACAGCATGAAGGATATCATCATCAGCGCCGTCGACAGCACCCAGGTCGGCATGCGGCTGACGAGACCCGTCTCGAAATATTCCGCCAGCACCGGCGCCATGAAGCCGAGGCTCGCCAGCATGAAGGTGGCGCTGATTGCGCTGAAAAAGGCGAAGGGCCGGGTTTCCTTCATCAGCATCGCGAACATCCAGAGGATCTTGCCGCCGTCGCGGAATGTCGAAAGCTTGGAATGCGAGCCTTCCGGCCGGCGACCGTAGTCGAGCTCCAGCTCGCTGACCGGCAGCTTCAGCCGGGAGGCATGCACGGACATCTCGGTTTCGATCTCGAAGCCGCCTGATACAGCCGGGAAACTCTTGACGAAGCGGCGCGAAAACGCGCGGTAGCCGGAGAAGATATCGGTGAAGTCAGGGCCGAAGATCATCCGGTAGAGCAGGTTGAAAAGCCGGTTTCCAATCGCATGACCCTGACGGCCGGCATCGTCATGCACGCCGCGGCGAGTGCCGACCACCATGTCGGCGCGCTCCGTCAGCAGCGTGCGCACCAGCTCTTCGGCATCCTCCGGGGCATAGGTGCCGTCACCGTCGGCGATGATGTAGATGTCGGCGTCGATATCGGCGAACATGCGGCGCACGACATGGCCCTTGCCCTGGCGCCGCTCGCGCACGACATGCGCGCCGGCAAGCATTGCCTGCAGAGCGGTGCCGTCGGTGGAATTGTTGTCGTAGACATGGATCGCAGCATCGGGCAGCGTCGCCCGGAAGCCCTGGACGACAGGGCCGATCGTCGCCGCTTCATTATAGCAGGGAAGCAGGACGGCAATATTCAGATTGTCGGTACGCGATCGGGCCATGACTCTACTCGTTACACTTAAAGCCGCGCCCAGCCTAAATCACGCGCCGTTAATAAGACCCTATGACGCAGGCAAAATCGGCAGCTGCCACAAACGGCTTTACACTTTCTTGATCGGCGGCGGCTAAGCTTCGCTATCTGGAAACGAACCGCTAACCACAATGAACGCTGTGCAGTCGATCGCCCATGCATCCTCCGTGACCGGCGCCCCCAGGGGCGGGGTACGCGGCCTGCTGACGCGTCTCTGGCCAACCGTCATCGCCTATAGCGTCATCCTTGCCGCCGCCATCCTCATCACCAAGCTTTCCGGTGCCACCGATTACGTCGGCCCCGACAATGACGACGGAATGCGTCTCGTCGAAGTTCGAGATTTTCTGGCTGGGCAGGGCTGGTTCGATCTGATGCAATACCGTCTCGGCCTCGACGGCGGCACGCTGATGCACTGGTCGCGGCTGATCGACCTGCCGATCGCCTCGCTGATCTGGTTCTTCGGCCTGTTTGCACCCCACGAGACGGCCGAGGCGCTGGCGCTCGGCGTCTGGCCGGTATCGCTCATCCTGCCCGCCATGCTCGCCATGGCGGTTGCCGGTCGGCGCATCGGCGGCGTTGCCGCCATGCACATCAGTCTCGGCTTGACCGGTCTTGCGATCTACACCGGAAACCGTTTCGCGCCGGGCGCCATCGATCATCACAATGCGCAGCTGGCTTTGGTCGCGACGATGATCGCGATGCTGCTGGATCCCGAGCGTCGCGCCTGGAGTTATGCGGTCGCCGGCATCGCTGCAGCGGTTGCCATCGCCATCGGCGCCGAGACGACACCTTTCGTCGCCGCGGTCTGCCTGACCATTGCCCTGCTCTGGGCATGGGAGGGCGAAGATTTCGCTGCCGCCGCGAGGGCCTTTGGGCTGGCGCTGGCGATTGCGATCAGCATCCTCTTCTTCGCAACAGTGCCGCCCCGGCTTTATTCGATGGTCACGTGCGACAATCTCTCGCTCGGCTATTACAGCCTGGCGGCGATCGGCGGCGGGTTGCTGTTGTTTTCGGCGGTTTTTGCCAGCCACCTGCGCCGGCCCCTACGCTTTGCCGCGCTCGCCGTCGTCGGCGCCGGAGTTTTCGGTTCGGCGATCGTGATCGCACCGCAATGCCTGAGCGATCCGCTGGCCAGTCTCGATCCGATGCTGGTCGAGCTCTGGCTGAGGAATGTATCGGAAGCGCAGTCGTTTTTCGTTCTCGGGCGCACCGATCCCTTCTCGATCGGTGGCTTCTATGCGGCCGGCCTGTTCGGTATCGCCGTCTGCATCTTCCGCGTCGCTCAACGTGACCGCGTGCAGATCCACCTGATCCTGCTCTTCCTGCTGATGACGAGCTGGGCAATCGCACTGGTCCAGGTGCGCGGTTCCACGTTCTCGAACCTGATCTCGATCCTGCCGCTTGCCTTGCTGATCATCGATATCAAGCGCATCTCCAACGGGGACAGCGAGAATGTCGCCGCCGCCTTCATCTATATCGTGACCGTGCTCGCCAGTGCTCCGGCCGCCTGGGCCGTCGGAGGCGGGTTTGTCTCGCTGCAGATGGAAAATGCTGCCCAGAAGAAGGCAGCGAAGCCGGCAAAGGAAATTTCCTGCACATCGCAAGCGGCGCTGGCGCCGCTCGCTGGGCTACCGGCCGGACTGATCTCCGCGCCATCGGAAATGGGCGTGCCGATCCTGCGCTTCACCAAGAACCGGGTTCTCTCCGCGCCCTATCATCGCAATCAGGGCGGCATGCTGACGGAACTGCATATCGGCATGGCGGAGCCGCAGGAGGCGGAAGCCTTCCTGAAGGGGACTGGCGTGACGGCGCTTGCCTTCTGCCCCGGCGACCTGCAGACGCGCGAGATCGCCAAGCTGAAGCCGGATGGGCTCTATGCGCAGCTCGGCACGGGGAATATCCCGCCCTATCTGGAACCGCTTCCGAAGGCGGCCGACGTGGGCGTACAATTCTTTCGCTATCGGCCGGCGATGAATTGACGACGGCAAGTTTCAAGGATGGAATAAAGCATGTCGCGCAAAACTGTGCGGCGGTTTTGCGATAGCGACATGCGTTTGAGATAAGGGCCTAAAGCGCGAGGAGCGATCTGAAAGATCGCGACGCGCTTTCAGTGTGAGACACGCGTGGCGCGACGGAGGCGCTGATTGGCAAAGAGCCCGAGCACGAAGAGCATGAGGCCGCCATTATAGCCGAGCACGGCATAGACGAATGCCAGAATGGACACCGGGCCGGGCGAGGTTATCGCCGCCAGCGCGAATGTCATTCCGATCAACGCGGCGACCAACGCGATCACGCCAGCCGAGCGCATTTGCCCGGCGCTGATGCCCAATGCTGCTGCTGTGAGAATAATCATTTCAGCACCTTCCCAGAGATAACGAGGGGAAGCATAGGAAGCGCCAACTAACAAAGATTTACCGGCAGGCTTTGCCGAAAAGCCTTTGTATTGCGGTGGTTAGCAATCCCTTTCATGTGAAACGCATTGTCTAACTATACGTTCCGCAACAAAACAGCTTTACTCGATTTTGTTGTTTGTCCACCTGGTTGCAACGAGTGCATGTGCAGGATGCGTTGAGACGAGCGCGCTCGACGCAACGGCGACGAACCTCCCGCCAACGATTTCAACGGCCGGGAAAACCAAGCCCGCCCCCAATGCCGACCTTCCCGTTTACCGCTGATCGACATAGAAAGGAGGGATGAGCAACGTCTTCGACAGCGATTCGCCGACCAACCTTGCCGAATATTCGGTTTCGGAGCTTTCCGGCTCGATCAAGCGCACCGTCGAAACCGCCTTTGACCAGGTTCGCGTGCGCGGCGAGATCTCCGGCTATCGTGGGCCGCACTCCTCGGGCCATGCCTATTTCGCGCTGAAGGACGACCGCGCCCGCATCGACGCCGTCATCTGGAAGGGCACCTTCTCGCGGCTGAAGTTCCGCCCGGAAGAAGGCATGGAAGTCATCGCCACCGGCAAGGTCACCACCTTTCCGGGCTCCTCGAAATATCAGATCGTCATCGAGACGCTGGAACCGGCCGGCGCCGGCGCGCTGATGGCGCTGATCGAGGAGCGCAAACGCAAGCTTGGTGCCGAGGGCCTGTTCGATGCCGCCCGCAAGAAGCGGCTGCCCTTCATGCCCAGCGTAATCGGCGTCGTTACCTCGCCGACCGGCGCGGTGATCCGCGATATCCTTCACCGCATCTCCGATCGTTTTCCCGTGCACGTCCTTGTCTGGCCGGTGAAGGTTCAGGGCGAGGGATCCGGCGAAGAGGTGGCGAACGCCATCCGCGGCTTCAACGCGCTGGAGCCGGCCGGCGCCATTCCGCGCCCGGATGTGCTGATCGTCGCGCGCGGTGGCGGCAGTCTGGAAGATCTCTGGAGCTTCAACGACGAAATCGTTGTGCGCGCGGCGGCCGAAAGCGAAATACCGCTGATCTCGGCCGTCGGCCATGAGACCGACTGGACGCTGATCGACTATGCCGCCGATGTCCGTGCTCCGACGCCGACAGGGGCTGCCGAAATGGCGGTGCCCGTCAAGGCCGAGCTCGAGGCGCAGGCCGCCGCTCTTGCCGCCCGCCTGCAGGGCTGCATGAACCGCCAGATGGATCAGCGCCGCCAGTCGGTGCGCGCCCTGATGCGGGCATTGCCGTCGCTCGATCAGCTTCTCGCCTTGCCGCGCCGGCGTTTCGACGAGGTGGCGACCGGCCTCGGCCGCGGGCTGGAGCTCAACACCATCAACAAGCGCCGCGGCTTCGAGCGCGTCGGCTCGCATCTGCGCCCCGATCTGCTGTCCGGTCGCATCGCCGAGCGCCGCCAGACGCTGAACGAGCGCATGGCCCGGGCCGAGCGCATGGTCGAGCGGCTGATCGACCGCTCGAAATCACGCGTTGACCGCGCCGAAGCCATCCTCGCCTCGCTGCCTGCCCGGCTGAAGACACAGACCGACCGCGGCCGCGAACGCCTTGGCAATCTTTCGCGCCATGCCGATACGGCGATCCGCCACCAGCTGACCCGTGCGCGCGCCGAGCTTTCTTCGCAGGACCGCGTGCTGCAGTCGCTCTCCTATAAGAACGTGCTGAAGCGCGGTTACGCCGTCATTCGCGATGAGGACAACAGGCCGGTCTCGCAGGCTGCGCAACTCTCGGCCGGCATGGGCATCGCCATCGAATTCGCCGACGGTCGTGTCGGCGCCATGACCACGGAAGGCGGCGCACCGCCGGCCGGTGCCAAGAAGCGCAGCGTAAGACCCGCAGAGCCACCGAAGCAGGGAAGCCTGTTCTGACAATGCGGATCCTGCTGGTGCTTGCCCATCCGCTGGAGGACAGTTTCGCCGCTGCCGTGGCAAGGACCGCACGCGAAGCGCTGGAAGCGGCAGGCCACGTGGTCGACCTGCTTGATCTCTACCGCGAAGATTTCGATCCGCGCCTTTCGAAGGCCGAGCGCAGCGGCTATTTCGACGTGCCCTATGACACCTCAGCCGTTGCCGATACCGTTGCCCGCCTGAAGGCTGCCGACGGCCTGATCTTTGTCTTTCCGCAATGGTGGTTCAATTTCCCCGCCATCCTCAAGGGTTTCTTCGACCGTGTTTTCGCCCCCGGTGTTGCCTTCAGCCATGACGCCGCCGGCGGCCGTATCGTGCCGCAGCTGACCAATATCCGGCTGCTCTATGCGCTGACGACGACAGGCTCGCCCTGGTGGCTGGTGCGTCTCTATATGGGCGATCCGGTGCGCCGGCTGTTGAAGCGCGGCATCGCCGCCTTCTGCTCGAAGCGGCTGAATTTCGAGATGCTCAGCCTGCACGACATGGACCGCGCCACCGATGCAAAGCGGACGATGCATCTCGATCGCGTGCGCAAGCTGCTATCGGCGATCCGCTAAAGCAATTCCAGCAAAAATGTGCAGTGGGTTTGCGTTCTAGCGCATGCTGCTGGGGCTGCGCGGTCTCGTCCTGAAGCATGATCCACGTCGCTTCGAAGGATCACCTGAGGCACGCGCTCGCGCCAGCCTCATCCTCAGGTGCCCCGGAGGGGTCTCGAAGGACGGGGCTGGCCGCGCCAGCATTCTGTCAGCCCACGATGATGCCGCTCAGGCCCATTCGCCCTGCCGCATCACCGGAACCCTCGAGCCATCAGGCTTGAGGCCGTCGATATCGACCTTATCCGAGCCGATCATCCAGTCGATATGGATCAGGCTGGAATTGCCGCCCTGCGCCTTGATCTGCTCCTGGCTCAGTGTCGCGCCATCGAGGAAGCATTTGGAATAGCACTGGCCGAGCGCTATGTGGCACGAGGCGTTTTCGTCGAACAGCGTATTGTAGAACAGGATGCCGCTGGCCGAGATCGGGGAGGAATGTGGCACGAGCGCCACTTCGCCGAGCCGGCGCGCGCCCTCGTCGGTATCGAGCACCTTGTTCAAGACCTCTTCGCCGCGCGAGGCCTTGGCTTCGACGATGCGTCCGCCCTCGAAACGCACCTGGATATTGTCGATCAGCGTGCCCTGGTGCGAAAGCGGCTTGGTGCTCGACACATGGCCTTCGACGCGCAGCGCATGCGGCGTGGTGAAGACTTCCTCGGTCGGGATGTTCGGATTGCAGGTAATGCCGTTCTTGGCGGTGGACGCGCCGCCATGCCATTCATGCCCGTCGGCAAGGCCGACCGTCAGGTCGGTGCCCGGTCCCTGGAAATGCAGCGAGGCTAAACGCTCGCCGTTCAGCCAGGCGGAGCGCTTGGCGAGATTGGCATTGTGTTCGGTCCAGGCGGCGACGGGGTCGCTGACATCGACGCGCGAGGCGGCAAAGATCGCCTTGGCGAGCTTGGCGATCGCGATCGGCTCCGGATCGTCGGGGAAGACCACCTTGGCCCAGGATGGGTTCGGATAGGAGACGATGTTCCAGTTGATGTCGAAATTCGAGATTTTTTCCAGCGCCGGCTTATAGGCGGTGGAGTTGGCGCGATTGGCGCGGCCGACCTTGCCGGCATCCTGCTCGGACAGCAGCATCGGATTGTCGCCGGCGACCGCGAGACGGGCCGCCCCGTTGGCATAGGCCTTGGCCATGCCCTCGTAGAGCCAGCCGGAGGCGCGGTCGAAGCTCTCGTCGCTGCCATATTGATAGCGCGCCAGCGTCGTCTCCTCGTCGGAATAGAAGGCGGAGACCAGCCCGGCGCCGGCCTGATAGGCGTGCTTGGTGATCAGGCGAACCAGCGGCAGCGCCACGACAGGTGCGGTGATCACCAGATCCTGACCTTTCTGCAGTTGCAGCCCGACCTTGATGGCGACTTCCGCAAGCTTTTCCAGCTTGACGGGATCAACGGTGTTCTGGCTCTGGGGCATGAAAGTCATGGTTCAACCTGCCTTCTGTCATCGACGGTGGGAGGCTGGAAGACTTAGACCCGTTTGCGGCGAAAATGAAGCGTATTGCCGCCGAATTGCAAGCGGCCGGATATATGTCCGGCCGCCGGACGCGCTTCACGCGGCGGCAGCTTGCCTGAGCAGGATTGAGTTATGCTTTTCGAGGAATTCCATCAGCCGCTGCGGGTAGTCCGCGCCGACGGCGGCCCTGACGCTCGCCCGCTCGGAGAGCGCCTTGCGCCAGCGCGCCACCCGCTCAAGCCCTTCGAAGATGCCGCTGTCGCCGAGCGTGTCGAAGAGATCGAAATACCGGAAGACCGGCGCGAAGACGGCGTCGACGAGGCTGAAGTCGTTGCCGGCGAAATAAGGCCCATCCGTCAGCACACCCTCGAGCGTCGCGAATTTGGCGATGAGCGCCTTGCGCTTGGCCTCGAGTTGCGCGGCATCCTCAGCCGTCTCGTAACCCCAGAGATCGGAAAGCACGGATGAGCCGAATTCCATCCAGCCGCGATGGCGGGCGCGCGTCAGCGGGTGTTTGGGGTGCAGCGCGACGCCCGGCTGCGTTTCCTCCAGATATTCGCAGATGACGCTGCTTTCGAACAGCACCGCCTCGCTGCCGTCCTCTTCCTCGATCCGCAGCAGCGGCACCTTGCCGAGCGGCGAGATCTGCAGGAACCAGTCCGGCTTGTTGGCAAGATCGATGTTGATGCGCTCGAAGGGCACGCCCTTTTCGAGAAGCGCGATCGCGGCGCGCTGCACATAGGGGCAGAGATGATGGCTGACGAGGGTAAGTTTGCTCATGACGGTCTCCATGCGGCGATGATAGATGTAACTGCATCTAATATCGCTTGCGGCGGAATTCAAGATAGATGTAATTGCATTTATGTCCGAAAAAACGTCGAATCCGAGCGAAGCGGTCACCTCTGCCTGGACGAGCATCATGCGCGCCCGCGAACGCTTGCTCGCTGCCATCGAAGCCGATCTGAAGGCGGCCGGCATGCCGCCGCTTGCCTGGTATGACGTGCTTTGGGAATTGACGCGCTCGGAAGATGGCAAGCTGCGCCCCTACGAGATCGAAGAGCGGACATTGCTGGCGCAGTATAATCTTTCCCGGCTGATCGATCGGTTGGAAAAAGAGGGGCTGGTCCGGCGCGAGGCCTTCGCTGAAGATGGGCGCGGACGCTGGGTGGTGATGTCAGATGCCGGCCGAAAGCTTCGCGAGCGCATGTGGACCGTCTATGCCAGATCGATCGAGACCCATATCGGCTGCAAGCTTGCCGACAACGAGGCGAAGACGATCGCTGACCTGCTCGACCGCTTCCTCTAGAACAGGATGATTTTAGGCCGGTTCATGTTGTCCGAAAACCGCTTACACTTTTCGGCATCATGCTCCGATCAGGCAATCAGCGGCGCGGCGACAGCCTTCAGCACCTTCAACGCAGCCTTCGGATCGAGCCGCACCTGCAGCCCGCGCTGCCCACCATTGATATAGACCAGCGGTTCGGCAAGGGCGGCTTCCTCGATCGCCGTCGGCACGGTCTTCTTCTGGCCGAACGGGCTGATGCCGCCGACATGATAGCCCGTCAGCCGCTCGGCATCGGCAGGCTTCATCATGTTGGCCGATTTGCCGTGAAAGGCGCTCGCAACCTTCTTCATGCTGACCTCGCGATCCGACGGTACGACGACGCAGACCGGTTTGCCGTCCACTTCCGCCATCAGCGTCTTCAGCACCCGATGCGGCGCCTCGCCGAGCGCTTCGGCCGCCTGCAGCCCGACACGCTCAGCATTGGGGTCGTAGTCATAGGCATGAACTGTGAAGGCGACGCCCGCCTGCGAAAGAAGCTGTGTCGCGCGCGTGGTCTTGGACATCTCTTTTCCTCGTGAGCTCAGCGGGCCGCCTGTCAGCCTCCGAGCATACCGGCGTAAATCTCCGGCTTGAAGCCGATCAGCAGCTTGCCCTTCGCCTCCAGCACCGGCCGCTTGATCATCGACGGCTGGTCGAGCATCAGCTGGATTGCTTTCTCCCGGGTGAGGTTCTCGCGGTCGGCATCGGGCAGTTTGCGGAAGGTGGTGCCGGCGCGGTTGAGCACGGTGTCGAGGCCGGCTTCGTCGATCCAGGCTTCGAGATGGGCGCGGTCGATACCCAGCGCCTTGTAATCGTGAAACTCATAGGCGACGCTGTGTTCTTCCAGCCAGCTGCGGGCCTTCTTCATCGTGTCGCAATTCTTGATGCCATAGATGGTGACGGCCATGCCCGATCGATCTCCTTGTGATGGCAGCGAGATAACATGCACAAAGGCCGGCGCAAACGCCGTGCGACGTTTATCCCCGAACGCGTCGACAATCGCAGCAGGACAAAACCGGCCTCGTTCAATTCTCCAGCGTGCCGGCCTTGCGGGAGGCCTTGCTGGGTTCGTCGCAGGCGATCTTCATCAGGTCGCCGCGCCGCCGCACCAGCCGGTCGGAGGTTCGGGTCAGGATCAGCCCGTCCTGCGGCGCGGTGAGCTCGATGCTGCCGCCCGGCTGTCCCGGCCGGGTGACGATCGTCACTAGGCGGTCGCCTTCCGCAATCTTCTCGCCGATATCGCGATGGAAAAGCACGGCGCCGCCTTCTGGAGTGCGAATGATCTCGATATTATCGAGCGGCACGGCCGGACCGGAAAATGCCATTGCTGCCGGCTTTTCGTCGCCAACGATCCCCCGTGCCGCGAGGAAGTGCCAGAGCCCGTCGGCATCCTTTTTCGCCAGCACTGGATCGACATCGCGCTTGCCGCGCAGCTCGACAGTGACGGAGAGTTTGCCGGGCAGCCGGGATTGGCGCTCGCCGGGAACTTCATATTTCCATGCAAAGCCGACGGCTTCCTCGAAGGCCGAGCTTTCGCCGTCCGAAAGCAACACGGCCTCCATGTTGAGTGAAGCGGCGAGATCGGCCGCCTCCGGCCAGAAGGCCTCGTCGATATAGGCATATTGCAGGGATTCGTCGTCGCAATGCAGGTCGAGCACGAGATCGGCCCCGAGCGCCATGTGCAGCAACTGCCGCTTCAATCTGTCGGTAGCCGGATAATCATCGAGGTCTTCGATCAGCGTGGCGCGATCCGCAACGGAGATCAGCGGGAAATCCCGGTTGAAATTGGTGCGCGAGCCCAAGTCGAAACGGCCCTGCAATTCGCCGAAATGCGACTGCGCCGCACCGATCGGATTGGCCTGCGGCACGAGGGTGATATCGCCGGCGATCCCGCCCTGGCTTTCCGCCTGCCGCAGCCTCTCGCAGAGGAAATGCAAGAGCACGGTTCCCGGCAGCTCGCCGGCATGCAGAGCCGCCTGGATATAGGTCTTCGGCGCCTTCGGATCGCTGCCCGTAAAGCGCAGCACCGGCAGCCGCCACTCCGTTCCCGGCGTATCTCCAGGGATGATGATCTCTGAAACGTCCATGCTGATTTCGCTCCCCGCGCAACACCTGAACGAGCTTTATGCGCAGAAGCTAGGCAAGCGCAAGCCGTGGCCAAGCGCATCAGCGGCACGGCCTTGCGGTCGGAGAGAAGCGGCTGAATTGGACGTTTGACCGACATTGCAGCATCGCGATCTTTCCGGGAAGGCCGGCGCGCGCGCAAGAAACGGGTTGAAACAGCGGCCGTCTCATACGATTTTGTGGGTCATCGCAAACGCGGAGCCTTTGTCATGGCTGAGACAATGCACCACTATCTCATCTTCGAAACCGCGGGCGGTTTCTGCGGCATCGCCTGGAGCGATGCCGGCATCACCCGCTTCCAGCTGCCGACCAAATCAGCGGAAGCGACCGAACGGCTGCTGTTGCGCCGCCTGCCGGATGCCGAATCCGGCGCACCGACGCCTGCTGTGCTCGAGACGGTCGCTGCGGTGAAGCGCTATTTCCAGGGCGAGGAGACGGATTTTTCCGGCGTCGAACTCGATCTTGCCGGCCAGGATGCCTTCTTCCGGGATATTTATGCGGCGGCACGGCGTGTCGGCTGGGGTCGCACGACCACTTACGGCGCGCTGGCGAAGGAGCTCGGCGTCGGGCCGGAAGCCGCCCGCGACGTCGGTCAGGCGATGGCGAAGAACCCGGTCGCTTTGATCATCCCCTGCCACCGGGTGCTGGCAGCCGGCGGCAAGATCGGCGGCTTCTCCGCTCCCGGCGGTTCGTCATCGAAAGCCCGCATGCTGGAACTCGAAGGCGTCAACCTTGCGCCGCCACCGCCTGCCCAGCAGTCGCTGGGTTTCTAGAGCAGTTCAGCAAAACCGCTCTAGACTTTTGCTGGAATTGCTTTGGCAAAATCTCAGCGGATCAATGCGGGCTGGCTGTCGGCCGGATGATGATCTCGCTGACATCGACATCATCAGGCTGGCTGACGGCGTAGAGGATCGAATTGGCGATGGCCTCGGGGCTGATCGTGATCGCCCTGAACGCCTTCATGGCATCCCGCGCCGTCGGATCGGTGATCGTCTCGGCCAGTTCCGATGTCGTCGTGCCGGGGGAGATGACGGTCACCCGGATGCGATCGGTTTCCTGCCGCAGCCCGTCCGAGATCGCCCGCACTGCGAATTTCGTCGCGCAATAGACCGCGGCGGTCGGAGAGACGCTGTGGCCGCCGATCGAAGACAGGTTGATGATCTGCCCCGATCCCTGCGCCTTCATGATCGGAAGGGCCGCCGCGATGCCGTAGAGAACGCCTTTGATATTGACGTCGACCATCCGGTCCCACTCGTCGACCTTGAGGGCGTCTAGCGGCGAGAGCGGCATGACCCCGGCATTGTTGACGATAACGTCCAGCCGGCCGAATTCGGACTTGGCAAAGCCTGCGAAGGCTTCCACATCCGCCCGGTCGGTGACGTCAAGCTTTTGCAGGCGCACCGACCCACCCTTTGCCGCGATGTCGGCGGCGAGTTCCTCCAGGCGCTCGGTGCGGCGCGCGCCAATCAGGACATGGGCGCCTGCGGCAGCCAGCACCTTTGCCGCAGCCTCTCCGATACCGCTGCTGGCTCCGGTGATGGCAATGACTTTTCCTTTGATATCAGACATTTCAAGCTCCATTTGCACGCCGCTCGCCTGGCGATACGGCTGAGGGTTTTCTTGGGGTTTAGCTTGGGAAATCGGCGCTGAGCGTCGTCTCCGCCCAGGCTTCGAAATTTGCGCGCAGCGCATCGAGCCGTTCGCGGGCGATCTTCAGGGCAGGTGCGCCGAGCAACAAGCGCAGCGGCGGCTCGTCCGCCTCGAACGCCGATATGATTGCTGTCGCGGCTCGCACCGGATCGCCCGGCTGGTTGCCGGAGACCGACCGGGTGGCCTGGCGCCGCTTGCCGGATGTCTCGGCATAGTCGTCGATGATCGTACTGGATTCGACCATCGACCGGCCGGCCCAATCCGTGCGGAAGGCGCCCGGTTCGAGGATCGTCACATCGATGCCAAGCGATTTGACCTCATGCGAAAGCGATTCCGACAAGCCTTCGACCGCAAATTTGGTGGCGTGGTAGTAGCCGGTTGCAGCAAAAGCGACGAGCCCGCCGAGCGAAGAGACGTTGAAGATATGTCCTTGCCGGCGTGAGCGCATGCCCGGCAGAACCTGCTTGGTGACAGCGATCAAACCGAACACATTGGTTTCGAACTGAGCGCGTATCTCGGCATCGTCGCCCTCTTCGATCGCCGAGAGGTAGCCGTAGCCGGCATTGTTGACGAGGACGTCGATCGCGCCGAAATGCGTTTCGGCGTCATGAACCGCGCCGGCGATGGAGTTGCTGTCCGTCACATCGAGTGCAAGGGCAAGCGCGCGGTCGCCGTGCTCTGCCGTGAGATCTGCCAGGGTCTCGGGTCTGCGCGCCGTCATGACGGCGCGCCAGCCGCGCGCCAGGACCGCTTCGGCGAGTGCCCGGCCGAGGCCGGACGATGCGCCGGTGATGAACCAGGTGGGTGCTGGGGAAGACATGATCGTCATCCTTTCCGGCCGGCAAATGCGGCCTTATCCTTGGTGATGTTGCCTTTCAGGCCGCACGTCATTGGCGGCGAAGCACCATGCCGCCATGATGGAGGGTATTGCCGTCGACGAAATCGCCGTCGGCCGTAAAGCCCGTGTCATCCCAGTATTCGATGTGGCTTCCGGTGACTTCGTAACGGCCGCGATAGGCGCTTTCGCGGTTTCCGCGGGCTTCGTCGTAACGGCCATTGGGCAGAAGTTCGTGGCGGATGCGGCCATCATCCGTAACCCACATGCCGACATAGGGGTGTTGCTGCATTCTGTTCTCGCTTGTTTGTTGCTGCTGATCTCGGTCGTTCACGGCATCGGTGGCGGACGAACTGGTCGCCGTACCAGCAAGGGTGACCGCCGTGAAAAACTGCAGAACCGGGCTTTTGAAAATCCTTCGCATTGCCTTGCCTTTCGAAGAGGATCTGCCGATGCGTGGGTCTTGGCGTTGATCTCGACTTGAAAGATAGCGTGCCCATCCGCGGCGATTAAGTTGCCAATCGAGGATGCCTTGGTTAGGAATGCTAACCAATGGTCGATGATCTCGAAGGCATTTCAGTTTTTCTTGCGGTGGCCGAGGCGCGGAACTTCCGGCTTGCCGGCGAGCGGCTTGGCGTCACCCGCTCCGCCGTCAGCCAGGCCCTGCAGCGCCTGGAGGATCGGGTTGGCGTCGCCCTGGTCCAGCGCACGACGCGTAGCGTCAGCCTGACCGAAGCCGGCGAAGTGTTCTTCGACGCGGTTCGTCCATCGGTCCGGCAGGTCAAGGATGCGATGCAGACGGTGCGAGAAATGCAGGCGCGCCCGAGCGGCCTGCTGCGGATCACCGTTTCCTCGATCGCCGAGAACTTCCTGTCCGGCACGTTACTGGCCGGTTTCATGGAAGCTTGCCCCGACATCAAACTCGATATCACCATCACCGATGACGAATTCGATATCGTCGAGGCCGGTTTCGACGCCGGTGTCCGGCTGGGCGAAGTGATCGAGCAGGACATGATCGCGATTTCAGTCTCCGAAGAGCAGCGACAATGCGCGGCCGCATCCCGCAGCTATCTCGAGCGCCGCGGCCATCCCCGCCATCCCCGCGACCTGCAGGATCATGCCTGCATCGGATGGCGGCCACGCCCGGATACGGCGCCTTATCGCTGGGAGTTCACCGAGAACAATCGCGACTTCGACGTCTCCGTCGATCCCGTCGTCACGACCAACGACATGGGAATGATGAT
Source organism: Rhizobium sp. P1_B8 (assembly GCF_056406515.1). Taxonomy (NCBI): domain Bacteria; kingdom Pseudomonadati; phylum Pseudomonadota; class Alphaproteobacteria; order Hyphomicrobiales; family Rhizobiaceae; genus Rhizobium; species Rhizobium sp. P1_B8. The sequence goes on from NZ_JBFTZZ010000006.1 coordinate 235,023, forward strand.
CCGCATGGCCTGCGCGGGAGCAGGCATCACCTTCGGCATGGCGGAAACCTTCCAATCCTATATCGAACGCGGGGAGCTCGTGCCGCTGCTCGAGGATTTCTGCCCGCCATTCCCGGGCTTCTATCTCTACTACCCCAGGCGCCAGAGACAGCCGCTGAAGCTGCGCGCATTGGTCGATTATGTCCGCAGATTTGACGGGCTCTAGACTTGCGATCTTCGATCGCAAGGTGCAACGCCTGAGATGGCGGAGGTTAAGATACTGCCGCCTCGCCGGCGAGCGCCTAGGTTGCCTTAGGCTGAGGACGCAGAAGCAAATAGAATGCGAAGACGTGGGTGATCATCAGCAAGGGCACGTAAATGATCGGGATCGCGTATGCGGCGCCCAATTCCTCCGCCCGCGCCGGCAGGCCGGCCTGGATCGCGTGATAGTAGTCGAGCACGAGGTCGCCCATTCCCACGAGATTGAAGGCGACGACGAACAGCCAGAAGACCGGACGCATGCGGATCGTGACGAGCGCCAACATGGCGAGCAGCCCGGCCGCGAGGTCGCCATAGGCAGCCAAGATGGCGAAGCTGGTGGGCAGGTTGGGACCGACGACGCCGGGCAGAATGAAGACGAGCCCGAAGAAGCGGAAGCTGTGCAGAGTGGCGATGGCGCGGTGCGCCTTGACCCTGTCCATCGATTTGAGCCAGGGCAGAATATACGCGCCGAAGCAAAGCAGCCACGCGACGTAGCCTAGCGCGAGATGGGTTTGAAAGATGGATTCCGTCGACATCGGGGCACTCCTGATTTGTGGGGTCCAGATGTACGGCCGCTTTCCGCGATCGACTATTGGCGATAATATCGATGCGGTATGAAGCAAAACTTCACAGTCAGGCAAGGCGCGCTCGACGGCGTTGAGGCGTTTCTGAGCGTTGCCCATCACCGTAGTTTTCGCAGAGCAGCCGCGGAACTCGGGGTGACCCCCTCGGCAATCAGCCAGGCCGTACGCGCTCTTGAGGAGCGTGTCGGCGCAGTACTCTTCATCCGCACGACGCGCAGTGTCGGTCTGACTGAAGCCGGCGAGCGGTTCCTCGCGGGCGCAAAGCCCGCTTTCGAGGAACTGGTCGCCGCAAGCGCGGTTGCGCGTGAGCTCGGCCAGAGACCGGCTGGACTATTGCGGCTCACGGTGCCGCCGTCAGTGGTGCCGATCCTGCTGGAGCCACTGATTGCATCCTTCTGCCAGGCCTTTCCCGAGATCGAGGTGGAGGTCGCCGCGAATGAGGAACTGGTCGATATCGCCACCGAAGGATTTGACGCCGGTATCCGGCTCGGCCAGTTCATCGCAGCCGACATGGTCGCGGTCCGGCTGACGCCGTCCTTCCCGCTGGTGGTCGTCGGCAGCCCCGAATATCTGCACCGGAGAGGGCGGCCCGAGCGTATCGACGATCTGCGTCAACATGCCTGCATCCGCATGCGCCGCTCGAACGGCTCAATCGCGCCGTGGTCGTTTGTCAGCAGCAAAAAGCCGATCGAGGCTGTTGTCTCCGGGCCGCTGATCGCCCACGACTTTCCCACCATGCTGGGAGCCGCCGTCGAAGATATGGGGCTTGCGCAAGTGCCGGAGCCAATCGCCGCCGGACCAGTGAGGGCGGGAAAACTCGTCCGCGTCCTGGAGGCGTTCGCACCGATGGCGCCGGGTGTGTTCCTCTACTATCCCAGCCGTCATCAGGTGATGCCGAAGCTGCGGGCCTTCATCGATCACGTGAAAAGCCGGGCCGAYGCTGCCGACAAAACCCGAATTCACATCGATGACAAGCAAACACCAGCCACGAAAATGCGCTGAGGTGGGACGCGCGGAATTCCATTGAGTTCGAACACCTGAATGACGCTCAAGATTGCCCATCACACGCGGTTTTGCTATTCCCGATCCTCAAGGGATCGGTGGTGGCGAGGCGGGCGCCTTCATGCCGGTTCTACCGATCATGGCTCCAGTCTCACGGCCTGGCAGCCCGAGCCCCACGATCATCCATCCTGTTGTCGGAGAACATATGCTCGACGAGGTCTTTCCCATTCCGACCAGGGCCTTGATCCGCCAGGGCGGGCGGGCCTGTTTTTTTCGTCTCGTCAATACGAGCCCCCTGTTGATACAGGTGCAATCGGGAACGAAGATCGTCATGGCAGATGACAAGGCTTTGCGCCTCGAGGCGGGCGCCTACGGCTTGCTGCCCGACTATCGACCGTTGACGATGGAGAATATTCCCAAGGCGCCGCAGAAGTATCAGACCCTGGCGCTTCCTGTTCCGCGACAGCTCTTCGAGGAAGCCTATACCAGGATGGGATCGCTCGCCGTTCCATCGAGGCCTGTCCCGACAGGCACCTCGAAGCTGCCGGAGGAAGCCGCGGCATTGTTTGACTATTGCTGTCAGCCCGGCAATCTGACGAGGCTTCCCGGCGCCATTGCCAAGGCTCGTTTGATGGAGCTGATCACCTGGTTTGCGCTCTGCGGAGCGGTGTTGGGCCAATGCCAAAGCCCTCGGCTCGAGGACCGGCTGCGGCAGATGATCGAAAGTGATACGACCTTTGATTGGACGCTTGCACACGCGGCGGGCTCGTTCAACATGAGCGAAGCGACGCTGAGGCGTAAGCTGGCCGCCGAGAATACCGGCTTCAGTGAGATCTTGAGCGATACAAGGATGAATCGCGCCTTAGGCCTCATTCAAACCACAACCCTGCCGATGGCGCAGGTCGCGCTTGAGGTCGGTTACGATTCCCCGTCGCAATTCGCGGCCCGGTTCAAGGAGCGGTTTGGCGTCAATCCACGCCATGTGCGGGGCGGCTCTGAGCGATTTGAGCGGATCGGGGCAGAAGTTGAGCATAGCGGGGCAGATGCACTTGCTCGGTGACGATAGTTTTCCTGCATTATCAACCGTAGGAAAACAGAATGCGTTTTATCACAGCAGTACTTCTCGCCACATCCGTCTTTGGCGCGACGGCCGCACAGGCCGAAATGAAGCTCACCTCGAAGGATTTGACCGCCGGCAAGGCCATGGCCGATGCACAGGTCTTCAACAGCTTCGGCTGCGCCGGCAAGAATATCTCGCCGGAACTGACCTGGTCGGGTGCTCCCGAGGCGACCAAGAGCTTCGCCATCATGGCTTACGATCCGGATGCTCCGACCGGCTCGGGCTGGTGGCATTGGTCGGTGTTCAACATTCCCGCAAATGCCTCGGAGATCGCCACCGGCGCCAGCGGTTACAAAAAGCTTCCCGCAGGCACTGTCGAAGGTCACACCGATTTTGGTACGTCAGGCTATGGCGGCGCATGCCCGCCGGCCGGCGATCAGCCGCACCACTACCAGTTCACCGTCTATGCGCTTTCGGTCGACAAGCTTCCGCTTCCTGATACTGCGCCGGCCGCCATGGTTGGCTTCTATGTCAGGGCAAATACGCTCGACAAGGCCTCCGTCGAGGTCACCTACGGCCGCTGAAGCAGGCCGTGATCGGAGTCGTCATCTGTCCATGACAAAAGGCCGGCCGAGGTAATTGAACCTCGGCCGGCCGTTTCCCGTGCGGGCTTATTCGGCCCGCAACCTTAGACCGTCATTGCTTCCCAGCAAATCAATGGACCGTCTTCGGCATCGATACGCTCGCCGGCGCGAATGAATCCATTGCGCTCGAGGACACGCTGTGACGCAATGTTCGCAACCCCGGTCTCTGCGGAGATCAGAGCCACGCGAGGGTCGCTCCGCCCCCACTCCAGCAACTGGCCTATGGCCCGCGCGGTGCATCCACGGCCCTGGCGCGAAGGCGCAATCCCATAGCCGATATGGATGTTTCCATCTTGTGGAACTCGAACGATGGAGCAGAGGCCGACGATCTCGCCATCCTCCACGATCATCCAGGCCGACGGCGAGAATTCAGCGCCTATGTCAGTCGCGAGGCGGTTCAACATCTCCAATATCTCAGGAGGCGCAATTGCGCTGTCTTGGACAAGGCGCAGATTACGAGGCGCGATGCCCTTCAGCAGCGCTTCGAAGTCACGAGTGGTTAGTTCGATGATCATAGTCTTCTCGACATTGGATAGGCGCCGGCATTGGGCGCGCTAAGGCCGAGCGATAGAGCGAGGGTCAGCTCTCGGTCATGGTGCCGAGCGCCTTCATCCCTACCGCCGCAGCCGGTGAGTTCTGGATCGTTGCGACGGCAAACAAAGGCATTCTCCTCTAAGATGGAAAAGCGAATAACAGTGCCGGGCGAGGATCGCAAGACGCTCCGATCGGGCGGCACCGGCTGATCCATGCCAAACCGCAAGATCGGTCGGGCGCTGGTTGCCGGAGGAATCTAGTTTGAGCTGCCACGGAGACCAAGGCGAATGACCGCAGCGCTTCGGAACTATCATGAGCGGATGCAGCGAGTGCTGGATTATGTCGACCGGCACCTCGATGACGATCTCGATCTTGACCTTCTGAGCGGTGTCGCGGCTTTCTCGAAGTTTCATTTCCACCGGCAGTTTACGGCGACCTTCGGATTATCAGTGCATCGCTATATCAGGCTTGCCCGCATGAAGCGCGCTTCATACCGGCTGGCTTACAGGAACGAAGAACGCGTCACTGATATAGCGATGGATGCCGGTTATGACGCACCGGATGCCTTCGCCCGCGCCTTTCGGCAACGGTTCGGGCAATCGCCTTCGTCGTTTCGGAAGTCTCCCGACTGGGAGCCGTGGCTTGCCGCCTTCGGGCCTCTCGACAATGCAAGGAGCAAGCTCATGCAGAAGACTTTTACCACTGACGACGTGAAGATTCGCAATGTGCCGCCCACGCCGGTGGCGATCATGGAGCATCGGGGCGACCCGGCGACGCTCGGCGCCACCATCCAGCGGTTTATCGCCTGGCGCAAGGCCGCTGGCCTGCACCCCAAGACAAGTCCGACCTTCAACGTCTGGCGTACCGAGCGGCGTCCTCAGTCGCCTGCCGATTATAGCGTGGACCTTTGTGTCGGGACCGACCAACCGATCGAGGCGAACGGCAAAGAGATCAAAGCCGGTGAGATCCCCGGCGGACGCTGCGCGGTGCTGCGTGTCGTCGGCAACACCGACAATCTGGAGCCCGCCGCGCTCTACCTTTATCGCGACTGGCTTCCGGCCAGCGGCGAGGAAGCACGCGATTTCCCGATCTATTGCCAGCGGCTGAGCTTCTTCCCGGAGGTGCCGGAGCATGAGGCGGTGGCGGAACTGTTCCTGCCGCTGAAATAGCGCCCTCTGGCGGCGGCCTGTCCCTTCTGATTGCTGGAAGCGGACAGGCTGTTGTCCACCAGGCCCGCTCCGCTGGTCGGTCAGCAACTCGCACGGCGGGTGGCGAACATCAGGTCGCGGATTTATGCGGAAACCAATTGCAAAATAAAATCAGTTGAGCTTACTTAAAACTGATTGCATAATGCAATCAGACTGTGTGGATATGCCGTTTCAGGGAAGGAAGTGAGCATGGCTAAGCTTGTATTCGGAATGAACCAGTCCTTGGACGGCTACGTCGATCATATGGCGTTTGGGCCAAGCCCCACGCTCTTCCGCCACTTCATCGAAGAGGCTCAGCGGCAGGCGGGCAGTGTGTACGGTCGCCGGATGTATGAGGTCATGCGTTACTGGGACGACGAACATCCTGAATGGGACCCAGAGCGACAGGCCTTCGCGGCGGCGTGGCGGAACCAGCCGAAATGGGTCGTCTCGCGCTCGTTGACGTCGGTCGGTCCCAACGCCAGGCTTGTTGGGGAAGATCTTGAGGCCGCGATCCGCGCGCTGAAGGCAGAGCGCGACGGGGAGATCGAAGTTGCCGGCCCCAATTTGGCGCAAAGCCTCACCGAACTTGGCCTGATCGATGAGTATCGAATCTACCTGCACCCCGTCGTGCTCGGTCACGGCAAGCCATATTTCGCCGGACCCCGGCCGCCGCTCCGCCTGATGGCTCATGACCGGATTGGCGAGGATGTGATCAGGTTGACCTACGTTCCGGCCTGATCTGGCGACTCGCCAGATGAAAATCGCAGCTCGGCTTCCGACCGGATTACGGCAAGCGTCGCCGGCGACCTGCCGGGCGTCAGTCGCGCGACATGGACAGCCCCGCGAGAAGCGGAGTGTATGCGGCGAGCCTGCGGGATACGAACTCCGTGAAGAGCCGCACGCGCTTCGTCTTGCGTGTCTCCCCCTGCGTGAGAAGCCAGAGGGTTCCATGCAGGTGCAGGTCGGTGCCCGGCACCCTCGCCAGGAGGGGGTCGGCATCTCCGACGAAGCACGGCAGTGTCGTCATCCCGAGCCCTTGCCGTACTGCAACGATCTGCGCCTCGCCGTCCGTGGTCCTGAACGGAACCCCCGTGGTGCGAACCTCACCCTCGCGGACCCAATCCGGAATTCCATGAATGCTTATGACGATCCACCGGATGGGATCCGGCGCGCCCGCACGCCATGCGGCCAGTCGATCGCGAGACATGTAGACGCCGCTGAAGAGCTCCGGTCCCTTCAGGCCGTGAAGATTGAGCGGCAGGGTTTTGCGGTCGTAAACGACGCGGATCGCCACGTCGGCCTCTCGGTTGGTCAGATTTGCCAGCTCGCCGGACGAGATGATTTCCATCTCGATATCGGGATGCAGAAGCGCGAAATCGGCGAGATCCGGCATGAGCAGATGTGTCGCAAGGGTTGGAGCCAACGTCACCCGCAGAAGCCCGCGCACGCTCTGGTCGCGACCGAAGACGCGCGTCTCCAGCTGGTGCGACGACGCTTCCATCTGGTTCGCGAGCTCGAGGACCTCCTCGCCCGCAGCCGTCAGGCGGTAGCCCGAAGGCAGCTTTTCGAACATCTGCGCCCCGAGGCGTTCCTCGAGCTGAGCGATGCGTCGCAGCACGGTCGAATGATACACCCCGAGGCCCTCGGCGGCAGCCCGCACTGAGCCTCCGCGCGCCACGGCAAGAAAGTAGCGAATGTCATCCCAGTCGATCATGGTGCAATCCAGCACCGCGCGGTGCGCCTTCCGAAGCCCGTATCTAACGCGTCGTACAGCAGTACGGGCTGTCATCATAGCTTATGTCGACGAGCGCGGCCCAATTCCGAACGACAGACACCGATCGTCGCGGCTGGCGTCAGTCGTCCAGCCGGATCGATTTTGCACCACCGATGTGCACGCTTCCGCACTCAACGCCTGACTCCGGCGGACCTATTTGAGGGTCTCGGGGGCGTCCCCGAACGATCAAAGGCGGAGCCTGGAAGGAGAAGTCATGGGAAAGCTTGAGGGTAAGGTTGCAGTCATCACGGGTGGATCGAGCGGCATGGCGCTGGCGAGCGCCAAGCGGTTCGTTGAAGAAGGCGCCTATGTTTTCATCACGGGCCGGAGGCAGGAGGCGCTGGACGAGGCCGTCAAGTTGATTGGCCGGAACGTGACCGGCGTGCGCGGCGACGCGGCCAATCTCGACGACCTCGACCGTCTGTTCGACACGGTCAAGCGGGAAAAGGGCAGGATCGACGTCCTGTACGCGAGCGCCGGCATGGGCGAAGCCGTCCCACTGGGCGAGATTACCGAGCAGCATTTTGATGCGGCCTTCAACCTGAATACGCGCGGCACGCTGTTTACGGTTCAGAAGGCGCTGCCGCTGTTCAACGATGGCGGATCGATCTTCATGACCGGGTCAGTTGCTTCGGTGAAAGGTTTTCCTGGTTACGGCGTGTATTCGGCGAGCAAGGCGGCGTTGCGCTCATTCGCACGCACTTGGCTCAACGAACTGAAGGGCAGGAATATCCGGGTGAACGTGCTGAGCCCGGGGCCGATCGCCACACCGATGCAGGACCAAGTTCTCACCGAGGAGGCGAAGCGGATGTTCGAATCTCTGATCCCGCGGGGAAAGATGGGTCGTCCTGAGGAAATTGCGGCGGTGGCGCTGTTTCTTGCTTCAGACGATTCGAGCTTCGTGAATGGGGTGGAGCTGTCTGTCGACGGCGGCTTCTCGGCCACCTGAATTCGCGCCGGATCGCTGGACGTGGCTGACCCGTCCACCCACGCCGAAGTCGTTCACGGCGGGACGTCTACGCGAAGGTCGCCATGCAGCGAAACGGATAATCCATCGCCGTTGGCGGCCGGGGAATTAATAGCAACACGGATCGGAAAAGCACTATGAGCTATGCGATTGTAGGATTTGGTAAGATAGGCCAGGCCCTCGCCCACGCCTTCGCCCGTAAGAACATCAAGGTGGCCGTCGCCAGCCGCCGGCCGCCCGAGGCGTTGGCGCCTCAGGCGCGGGCGATTGGACCCACGGTCGTCGCCAAGTCGCTGCAGGATGCACTCGAGGCCGACACGATCATCCTGGCGGTCCCGTTCGGGGAGCATCGCGAGGTTGCGAAGGCTCTGCCGAACTGGGAAGGCAAGACAGTCATCGACGCGATGAACGCGTTGGTTCCCCTTGAAGAGCTGGACGGTCTCCCGTCCTCCGCCTTCGCAGCGAAGTCGTTCACCGGCGCCAAGTTCGTGAAAGGGCTCAATCACTTGATTGCCGCCACCCTGGCTACCGATCCGGTCGTCGAGGGCGGCCACCGGGTCGTCTTTCTGTCGAGCGACGACGAGGACGCGATCGCTCCCGTGGCGGATTTGGCCAAACAACTCGGGTTCGCACCCGTCAAGCTGGGAAAGCTCAACGAGGGTGGCGCGCTGGTGCACGCACGCGGCCGCACGTGGGGCCGGCTCATCTTCCAGGATTTGTTCAAGAAGGAGCAGTAATCGATCTAAGGCCGTGTGATTTGGCCCGAGAAGTACGATGGCCTAGGATTCTCTCGAGTGTCCTCTGCCATCCGATACTACCCCACGGTACTCCGCGTCACTCCCACTCGATCGTGCCAGGCGGCTTCGACGTAACATCATAGACCACGCGGTTGATGCCGCGCACCTCGTTGATGATGCGGGTCGCGGCGCGGCCGAGGAATTCCATGTCGTAGTGGTAGAAGTCCGCCGTCATGCCGTCGACGGAGGTGACAGCGCGCAGCGCGCAGACGAATTCATAGGTGCGCCCGTCGCCCATGACGCCGACCGTCTGGACTGGCAGCAGCACCGCAAAAGCCTGCCAGATAGCGTCGTAGAGGCCGGCCTTGCGGATTTCGTCGAGATAGATCGCATCGGCCTCGCGCAGGATCTCCAGCTTTTCGCGGGTGATGCCGCCGGGGCAGCGGATGGCAAGGCCGGGGCCCGGGAAGGGGTGGCGGCCGATGAAGCTGTCGGGCAGGCCGAGCTCGCGGCCAAGCGCGCGCACCTCGTCCTTGAAGAGCTCGCGCAGCGGCTCGACGAGCTGCATCTTCATGCGCTCCGGCAGGCCGCCGACATTGTGGTGCGATTTAATCGTCACCGACGGGCCGCCGGTGAAGGAAACGCTTTCGATGACGTCGGGATAGAGCGTGCCTTGGCCGAGGAAATCGGCGCCGCCGAGCTTCTTGGCCTCTTCCTCGAAGGTCTCGATGAACAGCCGGCCGATGATCTTGCGCTTGGTTTCCGGGTCGCTGACGCCTTCGAGTTCGCCGATGAAGCGGTCGGAAGCATCGACATGCAGCAGATGCAGATTGTAATGCTCGCGGAACATGGCGACGACGCCGGCTGCCTCGTCCTTGCGCATCAGCCCGTGGTCGACGAGGATGCAGGTCAGCTGGTCGCCGACGGCCTCGTGGATCAAGAGCGCTGCGACGGAACTGTCGACGCCGCCCGAAAGCGCGCAGATGACGCGCTTGTCGCCCACCTGCGCGCGGATCTGCTCGACCGCCTTCTGGCGATAAGCCGACATCGACCAGTCACCCTTGATGCCGGCGATGTTGTGAATGAAGTTGCCGATCAGCTTGGCGCCATCAGGCGTATGCACGACTTCCGGGTGGAACTGCACGCCGTAATATTTGCGCTTCTCGTCGGCAATGAAGGCGTAGGGGGCGTTGGAGGAGGTGGCGACCACCTCGAAACCATCTGGCAGCGCGGTGACGCGGTCGCCATGGCTCATCCAGACCTGGTGGCGCGAGCCGGAGGACCACAGGCCCTCGAACAGCTGGCAGTCCCTGTCGACCTCGAGGAAGGCGCGGCCGAATTCGCGGTGATGTCCGCTCTCGACCTTGCCGCCGAGCTGCATGCACATCGTCTGCTGGCCGTAGCAGATGCCGAAGACTGGCAGGCCGCTGTCGAAGATGATCTGAGGCGCTCGCGGCGATCCCTCGTCCACCGTGGAAGCCGGGCTGCCGGACAGGATCACGGCCTTCGGCTGCAGGCGGTTGAAGCCCTCTTCGGCCGATTGGAAGGGAACGATCTCGCAATAGACGCCAGCCTCGCGCACGCGACGTGCGATGAGCTGGGTCACCTGGCTGCCGAAATCGACGATGAGAACGGAGTCGGGATGTGCTGTCTGGGTCATGGCGAGGCTTTAATGAAAAGCGCTTCGCCTGGCAATGCGGGAAATCGGCGGTATCGGGTTTTTATTGTTCCAATTGTCCCGCATTCAAGGGCTCAGAACCAGAATACCCCGTCCTCCAGTGCGGTGAACAGGCTGTCGACGCCGTAAGAGAGCTTGCGGTCGACGATGTGCAGATATTCGGTCCAGCCCGAAATATGCTGCAGCTCGACGGCGCCGTCGGAAATGCCGCGAAGGCCGATCAGCGGCAGCTTGTAGCCCTGGCAGGCGCGCAGCACCGCATAGGTCTCCATGTCGACCATGTCGGCGTCGATACCTGTGTAGGCGGCGCCCGAAATGATGTTGCCGCCGGTGGAAAGACTTGCTTCGGCAATGCCGGGAATGCGCAGCGGCAGTTCGAGCGTTGCGGGCAGGTCGAGAAAGGGTGTCTTGCCCTTTTCGAAGCCGAGCGGCGAGGCGTCCATGTCGCGGTAGGAAACCGAGGTCACCTGATAGACTTCGGTCTGCTCCAGTTTCGCGGAGCCGGCCGAACCGAGGGACACGACGAGATCGGGCAGTTCGTCGACTGCATCCAGCCGCGCCAATGTCTTGCTCAGCGCGATGGCTGCCTCGACCGGGCCGACGCCAGTCATCAAAGGTTCGATGCGCGAACGCAGGAAGGGACCGTATTCGGCCTCCGCTGCCATGACGAAAAGGATGGATTTCCCCGCGACCGATTTCAGTTCGAACTTCATCCCGTAATGCCCTCTCTACCGCGGATCACCATCATCGTTCCGGTCATGGAGGCGATGAGTTTGGCCGGCCCGTCGCTGATCGCGTAGCCTCGTCCGTCGGCGACGATGATGGTGGAGCCGGGTTTGGTGATTTCCCCGCGAAACAGGAAGCGATCGCCACGCCCCGGCGACATGAGATTGACCTTGAACTCGATCGTCAGGATCGAGGCTTCCGGGTCAATGACGCTGTAGGCAGCAAAGCCGCAGGCCGAATCGAGCGCTGCGGAAATGATGCCCGCATGCAGGATGCCGTGCTGCTGTGTCAGCTTGACGTCGAAGGGAAGCTCGATCTCGACGACGCCGTGCTCGACGCGCGTCAGCTCCGCGCCGATCGTTTCCATCGCCGCCTGGCGCGCAAAATTGCGGCGGATTCGCGCGCGGAAATCGCCCCTGTCAGTCTCGCTCATGTCTGCCCCTCTTGCAGCCGCGAAAGTGGCATGGCGCGCCGCATTCGACAAGCTGGACATTGCTGAAATCGGTCCGGGCGGCGATGGAAACCCGGGACCGTGTCGCCGGGGCAACCTTTCACCTTTGCGTCGCCGCGCAAGCCGGTACAGCTGGCCAGTACCGCTGGATTGTGGCGATCCGATGCGAAGACGATTGCAGCTTCGCGCAGTGCGCGTATTCTCCGCACCGGGTCGCGAAATGATGGAGCGCCAGCATGACGACGATATCGCAATCGGTCCGGAATTTCGAGACCTGGCTGGCCGGCGAACTCGGCGATGATCTCGTCAAGGACGATCTCCGGGAGAAGCGCGAGAAGATGCGAAGCGGCGATTTCGTCTTCCTGCGCGCCACCTATTGGCGCTGGTGCGAGATCATCCTCGATATCTGCCCGGAACTTGGCTCCGTGCCCGAGGTGTTGGCGATCGGCGATACGCATCTGGAGAATTTCGGCACCTGGCGCGACATCGAGGGCCGGCTCGTCTGGGGCGTCAATGATTTCGACGACGCGGCGGTGATGCCCTATGCGCTGGATCTCGTTCGCCTTGCGGCAAGCGCCATCCTGGCGCGCGGCGACAACGGTCCCTCGGTTCGCATGATCGGCGAATTGATCTTGAGCGGCTATCGCAGGGGCCTTGAAAATCCGTTGCCCGTCATCCTCGAGCGCGACCACAAATGGCTGCGCAAGGCGCTGATGCTGCCGAATTCCGAACGCCGGGAATTCTGGGAGAAATACGAAATGTTGCTTCCCGGCAGCAAGCCGCCGCCATCAGCCTATATCAAGGCGCTCGCCGCCGCGCTGCCGTCCGGGGCAGGGCCTTTCGTGCCGAAGCCGCGCAGCGGCGGCACCGGCAGCCTCGGCCGGCCGCGTTTCGTCGCCTATGCCGAATGGCAGGGTGGGCCGGTGCTGCGCGAGGCAAAGGCGCTGCTGTCGTCCGTCTGGACGCTTCGCCACAGGCCGCAGGACGTGGCGATCCATGCGGACGAGATCGCCAATGGACGGGCGCGCTCAGCCGATCCTCACTACCGGGTCTCCGGTCGTATCCTCGTGCGCCGGCTCTCGCCGAACAGCTGCAAGATTGAAATCGACCGGCATCCCGAGATCTTGCTTGCGCCGACGATGCTGGAACTGATGGGCTTCGAGATCGCCAATTGCCATTCCGACGATGCGGCGGCGGTTGCAGCGATCCTGAAGGACTTGGCGGTGCGGGGAAACGATTGGCTGCACGAGGCGGCAGGGGCGGCGGCATCGAGCGTCAGCGCCGAGCAGAAAGCCTATTCCCGCGCCACCTAGAGCAATTCCAGGCAAAGCGCGAAGCGGTTTTCCCAGGCAAAGCGCGAAGCGGTTTTGCCGGGAATTGCGTAAAAACAAAAGGATAGAGCGGTTCTGCGCTTCCGTTAAAAGCTGAACAGCTCTAAATCCGCACGATGTGCTGATCCCAGGCGACGTCGCTGCGGGTCGACAGGAAATCGCCATCATAGGAGGAGACGGCAAAGCCGCCTCTTGCCGGCGCAATGCCCGCCGCATCGGGAACGACGGTCTCGGCCAGCACCTTGCCCGACTTTGCATCAAGGGTCACCGAGGCGCCGCCCTTCGGCGAGGTGATGCCGACAAGACCTTCGCTGCGATTGACGGCGATCGCCCCGACGTAATTGGCAAGCCTGCGCGTCGTCTCCTCCGGCAGGTCGATGAAGGAGAGATCTTCACCCTTGGCGAAATGGCCGACGAGCGGCGGCAAATCCTTGCGGTGGCCTTCATACTGGCAGGCGAACCAGATGCGGCCCTCGCCGTCGAGATCGACGTGGCGGGTGGAGAGTTCTGCCCATTCCGCCGGCAGCAGATGTTTTTCGACCAGCGCCCCGGTTGCCGCATCGATCAGCGCCAGCGATGGCTGCATCTCGCCGAGATTGAGCTTGGTGCGGCCGAAATCCGGATGCGTCTCGATGCCGCCATTGGCGACGATCAAAAGGCGTCCGTCCTCGGAAACGGTCATGTCGTGCGGACCGATGCCGTAGGTCTCGAATTCGCCGATGCGGGCGAAGCGGTCGCTGGCGTCGTAGAGGCCGATCATGCCGCGATTACCGTCGAAGTCGTTCTCGCTGGCGTAGAGCAAACGACCATCGGGAGAGAAGGCGCCGTGGCCGTAAAAATGCCGGTCCTCCCTGGAGTTGATCACAACGGGCTCGCTTTTGTTCCAGGGATCGAAGATCATCGCATAGGTGCCGGGCCGGCGCGCGAAGGCGACAGTCTTGCCGGTGCTGGCGCTGAAGGCCATGCCGTGAGCGCGGGCGGGAAGCGCCACTTGATCGACGATCTCGCCACGCTCGGTCACGGTCGCAATGGCAAAGGAGCCGTCGGCTGCACGAATGCCCGATGCATAGACCGCATCGGCCCGCTCCAGCGCCATCAGCGACCTCGGCGCCAAGGCCGCAAGGAAGCCAAGGCCGGCCGCCTTGACGAAGTTGCGTCGGTCGATCGCGGCACTTGGCATCATCGTCTCAGTCTCCGTCCGAAAAGGAAAAGCCGGCTGAAAGGCCGATGGCCGCGCCATATTCGTCGCTGATCCGGGTGATCAGGTCGCGGCTGTCGGCAAGCAGCGTATCGAGCTTGGCCTTCTCCGCATCGCTTGTGGCGACATCGATGTCGGGATTGAGCTTCGGCACGCTGTCGAGCAGCGATTTGAAGTCCTGGTCGATCGAGGCGGCAATCGGCTGCTTGTCCGGCGGCAGCAGCTCGGCCATGCCGGCCTTCTGCCAGAGCGTGCGCAGGCCCTCCAGATTGGCGGCCATCGATTTCCAGGTATTTTTGGAGCGCCAGTAGATCGCCATGCGCGGCCGTGGCGCGGAGTCCTTGCCCTTGTAGAACTGTTCCAGCCGCTGGTCGCGGACATTCTCCGCACCATGGACGAGAATGCCGAGCAGCGCCGTCACCGCTTCCTTGTTGTCCATGAAATCGTTGCTCTGCGGGCCTGGATGTTTCCAGCTCGCCTGCACGCCATCGGGCTTTTCCCAGGCGGCGACGACTTCGCCGGCCTCACGCTGGATATTGCCGGCGACCGCCTGGCCGTAAAGGCAGCGGAAGCTGCCCTTCTGCCCGACGAGATCGTCGGAGCCATTGCCGTAAAGCACGTATTCCAGCGCCGTCAGGCCTTGCAACGCAACACTCTTGCCGGCGATCGCATCAACGGTCGCATCCTTCGGATCGGCCTTGGCGATCAGCGCCTGCACCTGCTTGAGGCCGACGCCCTTGCGGTCGGGATAAAACAGGATGTGCTCGAAGAGATTGTCCTGGATAACAGGCCCGGTCTGGACGATCTCGATGATCGACCAATAGCGGATCGTGTCGTCGAAGGTGGACTTCGCTTTGTCGAGCGTCTGCTGCGTGCCGTCGGCGCAAAGATCCTTCATCGCCGTCGTCAGCCGGGCGGCCGATTGCTGCATGTTGCGATAGCCGGGACGGATCACCTCGTCGACGGCGCGCTGCATGACGGCGGGAACGGCATCCTCGTTCAGCCCTGCCTGGGGAGTGGCCGTCTGGGCGGCCGCTGATGTCGCGAGGCCGATCAGAGGAAGGCAGAGCAGGGGGTGCCAAAGGCGCATCAAAGTGACTCCAGGAATGTAATCAGGGCCGCCCTGTCGTCGGTCGACAGGGAGGAGAAAGCGTTGCGGGCCTTTTCAGCTTCGCCGCCATGCCAGAGAATCGCCTCGGTGAGGCTCCGCGCACGGCCGTCATGCAGGAAAAAGCTGTGTCCGCTGACAGTCCGGGTCAGTCCTATACCCCATAGCGGCGGCGTGCGCCATTCACGTCCGCTTGCAAGGCCAACCTGTTGCCCGTCGGCAAGACCGTCGCCCATATCGTGCAGGAGAAAGTCGGAATAGGGCCAGATCAGCTGGAAGGATTGTGCCTTGTCCGGCGTATCCCGGCGGGTGACGAATTTCGGCACATGGCAGGAAATGCAGCCGGTTTCGTAGAAGATCCGCTTGCCCCTCAGCGTCTCGGGGAAGCTTGCCTTGCGGCGCGAGGGAACCGCGAGATTTTCAGAATAGAAGGTCACGAGGTCGAGAATGGGACCCGGCGCTTCTTGCGCGCCGAGGCGTTTCTGCACCCCGCTCGGCATATCAAGGCATTTTTCTTCTGCCCTGGTGCAGTCGCCCTGCGCCTTCGGCTGATCGGGCGTCGAGATGCCGATATCATTGGCGAAGGCATCCGCACTCTGGTCGCGCACCGTGGCGTTCTGTGCCTTCCAGCCGAATTGTCCGAGCGCGATCTTGCCGCTGCGATGGTCGCGCACAATCGCCGCCTTCCCCGAAATACCGTCGCCATCGGTATCGTCCGGATCGGCATGGGCGAGGATATCGGCTTCGGGAATGGCCTCGATCAGTCCGAGGCCGATCATCGCCGAGGCGACACGCGGCGAAATCGTCGTCGCGGGATCGAGCGGTCCATAAGCGGGATTGACAACCGCATAGCTCGGCCGGCGCAGCGACACGGTCTCGCCGTCGCCGAGCGTTACCCTCTCTTCCTGGTAGCTGATCGCCATCTTTCCTTCGGCAGCAAGGCCGGGAACGGCGAGGTCCTGCAGCTGATGGCCGTAGACCGGATCGGGAAAGTTGACGACATCAGCACTCGCGATTGCCTTTTCTTCCGCCGGCGTCGTGGCCGCGCGGGAAAGCCGCAGCAACATCGAGGTGGCGCTCGGGCCCCCCTCCGGCGGTTTGCCGCGGCCGTCATTGACATGGCAGCTCATGCAGGAGCGGGCGTTGAAGAGCGGCCCGAGACCATCGGAGGCCTGCGTCGAGGAGGGAGCGGAAACCCAGAGCTTGCGGAAGAGCGCGTTGCCGAGCTTGAAATTCTGCTCTTCGTCGAAGGGGATGTTGGCCGAAATATGCGAGAAGCTGTCCTCGGTGACGGGGTCGATCGAGGTCGTCGCCCCTGCCTGCATCGCTTCGTATTGTTCTGCCTTGGAAAAATCCGCCGTCGGCCGGGTGACGTCGGCGACACGTTTCAGATCGGCCTCGGAAAGGTCGGTGCGTTTCGTCGGCAGATCGAAACCGGCGGCGATGCTGACGGAAAAACCGGCAAGCGTAGCGCAGAGCACTGCGCTGGCGATCAATCGGCGGGCCGGGGCATGCGACATTTCAGGGTCCGGGCCGCTCCGGTTTTCGAAGCGGCCCGCCTTTTTGCTTATTTGAAGACGGCGTTAGGATTATCCAAGCTGTCGGAACCTTCAAGCTGAACCGTGCCGAGATCGAGTGCGGCAATAACGCGCTGCACCGATTTCGTCTGGTCGATCAGCCCGTCGATGGCGGCCTGGACGACGGCATTGCCTTCCTTGTTGCCCTCGGCGATCATCTGGTCGTACTTCTCGACCGTCTCGCCGCGCTTAGCCATGGCGTTCATCGCATCGAGCGTCTTGTTGAGCTTGCCTTCCACTTCGGCATCGAGCGCCTTGTCCTTGGCGGCCACCAGATCGTGCAGCGACGGGCCGCTGAGCTTGGTGCCGTCGACGCGGGTATAGTTGCCGGTATAGGCGGCGGCGATGCCGATCGCGTCGTTGAGATGCGAGTTGTAGGTATTGTCCGAGAAGCAATCATGCTCTTCCTCGGGATCGTGCAGCAACAGGCCGAGCTTCATGCGCTCCCCGGCAAGCTCGCCGTAGGAAAGCGAACCCATGCCCGTCAGGCTCGCGACGAGACCGGCCTTCGGATCGGCTTCGACGTTCTTCGTCGCAGCACCGTCCGGCGTCCAGTTGTCGGTCATTTCCTGCAGGTCGGAAACGAGCAGGGTGGAGGCGGATTTCAGATATTCGGCGCGACGATCGCAATTGCCGTGCGTGCAATTCTTGAGATCGTAATCCGTTGCCGGACGGTCGCCGGCGCCAGGCCCCGTGCCGTTCAGATCCTGACCCCAGAGCAGGAATTCGATGGCATGATAGCCGGTCGCGACGTTGGCTTCGATGCCGCCGGCCTCGGCCAGCGTGCCGGAGAGGAATTCCGGCGTCAGCTTGGAGGCGTCGACATCCTTGCCGTCGATCTTGATCGTCTTGTTGGCGATGACATTTGCCACATAGAGAGAGTTTTCGTCGCTCTCGGTGCCGTAGGAGGCATCGACATAGTCGATCAGGCCTTCATCGAGAGGCCATGCGTTGACCTTACCTTCCCAGTCGTCAACGATCGGATTGCCGAAGCGATAGACTTCCGTCTGCTGGTAGGGAACACGTGCCTTGATCCAGGCGTCCCTGGCGGCCTTGAGCGTCGCGTCGGTCGGCGCCTTCAGGACGGCGTCGATGGCGGAGTCGAGCGCCTTGGCTGTCGTCAGCGAGTCTTCGTATTTCGCATGCGCCAGATCGGCATAGTGTTTCACTACGGCGGCGGCATCGGTCTCGGCATGCGCGGGAAGGGCGAGCAGGGCGGCGGGGGCGATCGCCAGCACGGCTGCGCGGAATTTGCGGTTGAGCTTCATGATCCTCTCCTGTGACGGGATTTTCCGTCTAATCGGGCTCCGTCTCTTCGCGCAAAAGCAAACTGGTGTCAAACACTCTAGTTTGGAATGATTTTAAGAATGGACAGGCGCGGCCAACCGGTCATTTTTGAACGGCATCTGCTTGAAAAATCGGCAGCAACCGTGCCATTTCGCCGCGGCATCGCCATCCGTTGCAGGCCTCCGCTAAGCCGCGTCAGCCCTTCCGCTGCATACGGCAAAAGAAGAAGCCGTCCGTGTCGGTGGAGGCGGGCGTCAGAGTCACCGTCAGGCCGTCGGAAGAATGCGGACGCGGGGCGTCCTTTCCAAAGAGCTGGTCCCAGGCAGGCAGGGCGCTGACGATCTGAAAATCAGGATTGGCGGCCGTGAAGCGGCGCGCCTGTTGCTCGTTCTCCTGAGGCAGGACCGAGCAGGTGACGTAGATCAGTTCGCCGCCTGATTTGACGAAGCTGCTCGCCTGCGCCAGCGCGTCCTGCTGCTGGGTCGTGCGTTCGTCGAGGTTCTTGGCCGTCAGCCGCCACTTCGTATCGGGGCGGCGGCGCCACGTGCCGGTGCCGGTGCAGGGCGCGTCGACCAGCACCTTGTCGCAGCGTTCGGCAAGGGCGGAGAGCGCCCTGGCGTCGTCATGCACCTGGACATTGCGCGTGCCTGCCCGCTTCAGCCGCTCGATGATCGGCGCCAGCCGTTTGCGGTCGGCGTCATAGGCGTGAATCTGTCCCTTGTTCTGCATGGCCGCCGCCATGGCGAGCGTCTTGCCGCCCCCGCCGGCGCAATAGTCGAGAACCTGTTCGCCATCATGGGCGAGCACCAGGTCGGCGACGATCTGCGATCCCTCGTCCTGAACTTCGAACCAGCCCTTTTGGAACGAAAGCTCGGCTGTCACGTTGGGAAGACGCGAGGCGCCTTCGCCGGCGGCAATCCGGATGCCGTGGCGGGCGATCTTCGCTGCATGCGCGTTGGCTCTTTCGAGCGCCTTGACGACCTTGTCGCGGGAGGCCTTGAGCAGGTTGGCGCGCAAATCGAGCGTCGGGCGGGCGGCGAGTGCCTGTGCCTCGGCGAGCCAGCCGGAACCGAAGGCCTGTTCGAAGGAGGGTTGGACCCATTCGGGAATATCGCCGCGGATATGCGGCGGCGCATCGTCGAGGGAGCGGCTTTGAAAGGCCGAGGCGGCGTCGGCTGAAAGCGGCGTCGGCGCAAACTTGTCATCCGCCAGCTCAGTGGCAAGACTGTCCGGGGTGAAACCCCATTGGCGGAACATGACGGCATGGGCAATCGCCGCGGCACTATCGTCATCCATCAGCCAGGCATGGGAAAGCCGCATGCGCAGTGCGTCATAGACGATGTTGCCGATCGCAGCACGATCGCCGGAACCAGCGAAGCGGTGCGCGAGGCCCCAGTCTTTCAGCGCGTCGGCGACGGGCCGCTTGCGGGCATCGATGTCCGCGAGCACAGAAATCGCCCCTTCGAGGCGGCCGCCCAGACGCATTCACATGTCTCCTGTTGCCGTGGCGTGTGAACGACCAGCGCAAACGCGATAGTCACGCAGTGGATTGTTCACAAGTCTCAACCGGGTGGTAACCGCGATTGACGGCAAGAGCAAGCGCCGCTTCCGGCGCCTCAGCTGATGACCTGGTAGCAAACCTTCGCGGTGCCGGAGCTCACCATGCCGATATTCTGCGCGGCGGCGCGCGACAGGTCGATCACACGACCACGGATGAACGGACCACGATCGTTGATACGAACGACGACAGTGCGGCCATTATTGCGGTTGGTGACCTTCACCTTGGTGCCGAAAGCAAGTGAACGATGTGCGGCAGTCAAGATGGCAGGGTTCATACGTTCCCCGGAAGCAGTTTTGGAGCGAAGTGCGTACCATGAAGCACCGCCACAGCCATTTGCAGCAAAACCTTCCGCCGGAAGCAAGGAAGAACAGGCGGCAATAGTTGCGGCGACGATAATAGAACGACGTATTTTCTTCAAAACAGAGTATCCCTCAACTATTGAACTCACGCCCTTGCAGGCGGCGGGGCTTAAATCTGCGAAAAAGTGGCGAAAAAGTGCCGGATGTGTTCACGGAATATTACAATCTGTAACATTCGTGAGTGCGGTGATGGAATCTCAGGAATCCATGCCGCCCTCAAATGTGGAAAAAACCTAATAAAATCAGCTAAAATCCGAACGAATTTTCCGAAGGGATAGTTAACGGCCTGGCGTTCACGAAAATCGCGAAAATATTTTTCCGATTTCGCCATATTTGCTGCCACATTTGGGCAAATTTAAAGGCCGTTAACCATAAGATGCGGCGAAAATTGTCCGGCCAAAGCGGCAAAGTAGGAATTTCCTACTCATTTTGGGTGAGTACATCCCGTCGTAAACAGGACTGCATTCTAACCAAGCCAGCGCCCGTCCTGCCACAATTGCGCAAGCGACATCGGATAGTTCGGGAAGGAGAATTCGAAGCCGGTGGCCTTCAGTTTCGCATTCGAGATGCGTTTGTTCTCGCCGTAGAAGGAGCGTGCCATCGGCGTCAGTTCGGCGGTCTCGAACGCTTGCTCGGGCGGCGGTTCGACGCCCATCAGGCGGGCTGCCTCGACGATCACATCCTGCGGCGGGCCGGGCCGGTCGTCGGTGACATTATAGATGCCGCCGAGGCCGCGCTCCGACAGGAAGTGGGTCGCGGCACCGATATCTTCGACGCGAATGCGGTTGAACACCTGGTCCTTCTTGATCAGCCGTCGCGCCGTGCCCTTCGCCAGATTGCAGAAGGCGTTGCGGCCCGGCCCATAGATCCCGGAAAGGCGGAGCACCGCCGCCGGCACACCGCGCTCCTGGCCCATCGCCAGCCAGCCCTCTTCTGCCTCGAGCCGCTCCTTCGACCGCCCGGAAATGGGCAGGCACGGCGTTTCCTCACTCACCCAGGCTCCCTTGTGATCGCCATAGACGCCGACGGTGGAGAGATAAGCGATCCATTCAAGCTTCGGCAGCAGGCTTGCGCCGTCCTTGTCAAGCAGCCGCAGCAGCGGGTCGGCCTTTCCAGGCGCGATCGACTGCGCGAGATGCGTTACACCAGTCAACGCCCGGCGCAGCCCCTCGTCCATGCTCTCGCCGTCGAAAAGGAATGCTTCGATGCCATTCTGGCGGAGCACGTCCATCTTGTCTGGCGAACGCGTGGTGCCGGAAACACGCACGCCGTTGCCGGCAAAGGCCTTGGCGATCGCTGTGCCGGAATAACCGCAGCCAAAGATCATCACATGCATCAGCCCACTCCCGCCAATCGCCATTCGTTCAGGACGTCGTCATCTGTCTCATCCGCCCTTTGTGCGGCAAAGACCGAGAATTCGCCAGCCTCCATCAGCCGTGAAAGCGCCCAGACCGCCATGCCGCGCACTACGGGCGAGGGATCGTCCGAAAGCTCGCAACATGGCCCGATGAGCACCTTGTCGCCGGAATTGCCGGCGGCGATCAGGACGTTGCGGACGAAGCGGTCGCGGCCGATCCGCTTCACCGGCGAGCCGCTGAAAAAGGTACGGAAGGCGGCATCGTCAAGCGTCAGCAGAAAGGCGATCGACGGCTCCTTCAGATCTTCCCGCGCCTGCAGCTTCATCTCGGAGGCGGAGCTTGCGAACTTGTTCCAGGGACAGGCGGCAAGACAGTCGTCGCAGCCATAGATTCGATTGCCGATCAGCACTCGCAAATCGGCGTCGATCGGTCCCTTGTGCTCGATGGTGAGGTAGGAGATGCAGCGCCGCGCGTCGATCTGGTAAGGCGCCGGAAAGGCAGCCGTCGGACAGATGTCGAGACAGGCGCGGCAGGAGCCGCAATGATCGCTCTCCGGCGCGTCGATGGCAAGATCGGCGGTGGTGAACATCGTGCCGAGAAACAGCCAGGAACCGTGCGTGCGGCTGACGAGATTGGTATGTTTGCCCTGCCAGCCGAGCCCCGCCGCCGCCGCTAAGGGCTTTTCCATGACAGGCGCCGTATCGACGAAGACCTTCACGTCGGCGCCGGCCCGTGCCGCAAAGCGCGTGGCGATTTCCTTCAGCCGGCCCTTGATGACGTCGTGGTAATCGCGGTTGCGGGCGTAAACGGAAATTGCCGCTTTATCAGGCTTGTCGAGGATACCGCGGGGATCTTCCCCCGGTGCGTAATTCAAGCCGAAGACGACGACGGAGCGCACGTCGCTCCAGAGTGTGCGCGGATCGCCGCGCCGGTCGCGAGTCTCCGCCATCCAGTCCATCGTCCCGTGGCGCCCGGCATCGATGAACTGGCCGAGACGCTCCTTGGCTTGCGGGATCGCGTCCGGGCGCGTGATGCGGCAGAGATCGAAGCCCTTGGCAGCAGATTCCGCCCGAACGAACTCGGTCAAATTGTCGCGGCGGCGGCGCCCTTTGTCGTCATTGTCAGGTTCGGGCATGAAGAGCCCTCGTCAGAAATCCAGATCGGCATAGTGTGAAACCGGTGTCAGTCCGCGCACGCGCTCGGTCAGCATCGGCCGGAAGGAGGGACGTGACTTCAGCCGCTGGTACCAGTCCTTGACGACGGGCGAATCCGCCCACTCGATCTCGCCGAGATAATCGAGGATGGAGATCGAGGCCGCGGCGGCCAGGTCGGCATAACTCATCCGCTCGCCCGCCAGCCACTGACGCGAACCGGCGAGCCAGGTGAGATAGCGCATATGCTGGCGGATATTCGCGCGCGCCGTGCGTAAAACCTTGGAATCTGGCGCTCCACCGCCCTGATCCGCTGTCATCTGCAACTTGTAGACACGCTCGCGGGCGAGCGGCTTGGTCACGTCGTTTTCCATTTTCTGCATGAACCATTCGGTCAGCCGGCGGATTTCCGCCCGCTGGAAAGGATCTTCGGCGAGCAGCCGCCGGTCGCGCTTCAAGACGCCATGCGTCTCGTCCAGATACTCGGAAATGACGCTCGCGCCGCAGAGCGCGCGCATGCTGTCGTCGACATAGACCGGCAGCGTGCCGGCCGGATTGAGCGCCAGGAAATCCCGGCGCTTCTCCCATGTCTGCTCTTCGATCAGATCCGCCTGATAGCCGTATTCCGCCAGGATCAGCCGGACGAAGCGAGATGCGGATGACATGGGATGATGATAAAGCGTGGGCATCGATACTCGGGCGTTGTGATTGCTGTTACAGGACTGTGTGGCAGCTCAATTATAGCGCCCTAGTCATGACTCATTGGTTGAAGCTATAGGAGCTTGGCCCCGCCAATACAAGCGAATCGGATTTTTCAGGCCACCTGATAATGGCGAAACACGGTCTAACAAACGAATGGAAGCGGCAGCCTGATCGGCCCAAGCGCTCAGGCCCGACCGAACTTTAAACCGGAGACAATGTATGGATTATATAAATGCTGCAATTCTCGGCGTCATAGAGGGGATCACCGAGTTCCTGCCGATCTCGAGCACCGGTCATCTGATCATTGCGGAGCAATGGCTCGGACATCGGTCCGATATGTTCAACATCGTTATTCAGGCGGGCGCCATCCTCGCCGTCACCATCATTTACTGGCGTCGGCTGCTGGATCTGGTGCTTGGCTGGCGCGATCCTGCCAACCGCGATTATGCCGCCAAGCTGATCGTCGCCTTTCTCATCACCGCCGTTCTTGGACTGGTCGTCAAGAAGCTCGGCTTTGAACTGCCGGAGACCGCGACGCCGATTGCCTGGGCGCTCATCATCGGCGGTATCTGGATGATTTTTGCCGAATGGGCCGCCGCCCGCAGGCCGCCCCATAAAGAGATCACCTGGCTTGTCGCCATCCTGGTCGGCATCGCCCAGATCGTCGCCGGCGTCTTCCCGGGAACGTCGCGCTCCGGCGCCACGATTTTCGTCGCCATGCTGGCTGGAACCGGCAACCGCGCCGCTGCGACCGAATTCGCCTTTCTCGTCGGCATACCCACAATGTATGCCGCCAGCGGCTATGAATTGCTGAAGACGTTCAGGGATGGCGGAGCGGCGGGCGAAGACTGGACGGCGCTCGGCATCGCCTTCGTCGTCTCCACGATCGTCGCCTTCATCGCCGTCAAATGGCTGCTTGCCTATATCAGAAGCAACCGGTTTACCCTGTTTGCTATCTACCGCATCATTCTCGGCGTCTTGCTGCTCGGCATGGCCGCGACCGGCTTCATTGCCTGAGGCATCCGTCCCGCATTGCATTCGCGCAACTCCCTGCGCGAATGCAAATGCAAATGCCCGCCGGACTTCTCGAATAGACACTGGATTGCCGGCAGGGCGCCGGTTTTCAGATAGGCGATGTTGAGGGGATAAGCGCCCGCCGCCGTTTTTGGTGCAGGCGAGACTGAACGTTCATTGCGGAGCGCGCTGTTTCAGGCGCTCCGGTCGACTGCTGGCTTGGAGCAGCATGCCGGCGCAGGGCCGGCCTTTCGTCAATGGATGATCGAGGCCGTCGAGCAAGGATCGACGCCGTAGGCCGGCGAACAATCGCCCTTTACCGCCGCGACCGAACCGGGCGCAACGAAAGAGCCTGCAAGGATAACCAGCGCCGCACACGCAAACAGGAGCGCGATTGACTTGCCCATCGAGAAATGCCTTTCACAGTGATTGCCGCACGCGACCGCAGGCGTTGAGTCCGTTGGAAGACGCGCGGGTTTGGTAGTCAGTGGAATGGCAAATAGCAATAAACGTTCCTGCTAAATTTGGCGTTAATTCCACAAAAATTCCGATGCGTCTTTTATGCAACGAACTCAGTGTGGTGCGCACCAAAACATGTGGAGCTTGCGCCGGCATTACAGCACCGTGCGCTTTTCAAGACGCGCGAAGGGCGCTGTAACATCCGATTCAACTAAATGCGGATACGCTCTAAAGCTCTTCGGAGCCATCCTCTCGCACTTCCGTATTTCTGCGCCGGCGCTGGGCCTTTTTGGCAATAGAGCAATTCAGACTCGATGCGATAGTCGACCTGCAGCGCAAAGCCGTCGGTTCCCAACTCGATAACCTCTTCATGCACAAGAATGCTTTCTGAAAAGGGGAGCCGAATGTTTATCAGCCGAAACAGGCAAGGCCCGCCAGTTCCCGAAATCTCTATTGAATTTGTACCGTTTCGAAGACGCGCGCGTGCGGTTATACCGTTAGTGCTCATGGAGGCGGGGCGTCTGCCGTTTATTTTAATCTTAGTTCCGTCATCGAGTTTCGTACCGCTCGGATCGAGAGAGGTTGAATTGGCGCGCTCGACTGAATTCGATAGCGATAGCCATATATCGCCTTTGCGACGTGCTCGGGCAATTTCGGTTCCTTCGCGCTTGTTGATCGTAGTGAAATGCGTTGCGTGAAGTGCGACATCCGAGTGAGTATCGCTGGCAGTCCAGCGGGGCAGCTGATCGTGGCGAAGGGCCGAGCACTCTGTAGCTACGGATCGAATTGGCTCCCAGTCTTCCCAGATCTGTTTGGGCTGTTCAGTGCACAATGTTTTGTAGTCCTCGGAGAGGTAATCGCAAAGAAAGGCGAACCGGATGGCGTCAGATCGATTCAGGCTGGGAGCGTGAAAGAGTCTGTGGTGAATCAAAATAACGTCACCCGAAGATCCGCAAAGTTCTATAGGCTTGCGTTTGGCCCAATAAGTAAGCTCACGATCGTATTTGGCAGTCTTGTCGAACTCCAATTTGGATGAGAACGCATTGTAGAGCGAGTGGTGACTCCCCGGCCAGACAAGCAGGCCGCCTCCTGATGGGCCGACGCTGCTTAGATAACAAAGTGCAACAAGATGAGCCGGGTGTGCCTCAACGTGTGGGGTCGTGAATTGTCGCAGCCGCATACGTTCAGGGGCGGGGATATTGGGATAAAGTCCTCGAACTCTTATCTGCCTCAAAGGGCGACCGATGAGTCCCAAGGCAATTTGCTCTAAAGGCGATCCGGCCCCGAAACTCTTGTGAATGACCTGATCTTCGACAAGTTCGCCCTTCTGGAACTTAACGAGGCCGCGCCGATAGTTGAGATCAGCAAGGTGACAGCTGTCTTGGACGTCACCACACCAAGATTGTGGGTCATTTTTGACCCAGTGGTCAGGTAATTTGGACCAAGTCCGCTCGATCAGGTAGTCGCAACTAGATTGCGGTATGATCCCTCGTAAATGCAGATACCCATCGCGGGCGAACGCCATCAACTCGTCGCGTCCGACACTTTGCATCAATATTTTGGGATCCAGGTCCCCGGCCGTTCTCGTCATTCGTCCCCCTCCTTTGTCTCGTTCGTTAATTCTCCTCCGCAAGAGTTGAAGCCATTAATTGGCCTCGGGCGGTGAGAGACACTATTGCGATTGGGCGCCAATGTCAGCGGTTTCGTCTCTTCGTTCACACCCGCCAGATCGATTTGTATCTACCATGGCGAGCAGTTTGCCGTGATTCGAACGGTTCGAACAGTGTTGACGGACGCCCGATGGGAAAGGACGGCGCCCATTGTCAGGGCAAGATCACCGATCCCGGCCGCGGGGCGGCCACAACCGGCTTTTCTGGAGGCGGTCCTGTGGAAGGCATGCACCAATAGTCCCCGGCGGGATTTGCCGAAAGAATTCGGCAACTGGAATACGGTCTTCAAGCGCGTCGACGATTAGTCGCCCAAGGAGGTGTCCGAGCGGATCTTCGACGCCGTCTCGGATGACCCGGACATGGAACACGCCATGATCGACACCGAAATGAATCTCAACAGGCCTAGAGTTTTTCCAGTAAAAGTACGGTTTTGCGTCCGGAATTGTGTGAAAACAAAGAGATAGAGCATTTCCATGATTCGCAGAAAAACGGAAAAGCTCTAATTCCTTAATCGATTCCGATTTAGGCGGTACGTGGTGCGCCAACGCCAAAACGCCCCCCGCGGTATCGGCGGACGGCGTTATCGTTCCTCGGAAAAGATGGTCAGGCGGCCTTGCCGGTACCGGTGTACTGGCCGTGCGGACGATAGTGCACCAGGTAGGAGCCAAGCACCGATGCCACCATGGTGGGCGCAATGCCGAGGCCCTTCAGCGTGCGGCCTTCCGCCTCGGCTTCCGGGGAGACGACATTGTCGCGCTTCAGCAGGCGCACCTGGTCCGGCGTGATCGGCGGCGTTATGAAGGGGATCAGCGAAGCGATGCTGCCGATCATCGAAGCGATGCCGAAGGGCAGGGATACCAGCGGGTTCTTGCGGCACGTTACCTTCAGCATCGTCTCGAGACATTCGCGGAAGCTCAGCACCTCAGGCCCGCCAAGCTCATAGACCTTGCCGCCGGCAACCTTGCCGTCGACGGCACGGGCGACGGCCTCAGCGACATCCTCGACATAGACAGGCTGGAATTTCGTCTTGCCGCCGCCGACGAGCGGCAGGATCGGCGACATGCGCGCCATCTCGGCGAATTTGTTGAAGAAGCTGTCCTCCGGTCCGAAGACGATCGACGGACGGAAGATCACCGCATCGGGCTTGACCGAGAGGATGGCCGTTTCGGCGCGACCCTTGGTGCGGCCATAGTCCGAATCGGATTTCGCGTCGGCGCCGATCGCCGAAATATGGGTCAGCGTCGCGCCTGCCCCGCGCGCCGCCTCAGCAATCGCACGACCGCCGAATTCCTGCACGGCGTCGAAAGTGTTGCGGCCGGTTTCGTGCAGAATGCCGACGCAGTTGACGACGTGGCTCGCACCGTCGACGGCCCGGTCGATCGAGCTGCGGTAGCGCAGGTTCGCCTGCACGAAGGAGATCTGGCCGACATTGCCGAGCGGCTGCAGAAAGCCGGCGAGATCGGGACGGCGCACGGCGACGCGGATGTTATAGCCGCGCTTGGCCAGCGCCCGAACCACGTGCCTGCCCACGAAGCCGGACCCTCCGAACACGGTGACGAGCGGCGGCAGGTTGGCAAGGGTCATGGCAGGCTCCTCGAAAGGCTGTGCGGAATGCTTGATTGGCTTCGTCTTAGCCGAATCCCGGCGCGACGGGAAGGCCTATCGTACCGTCAGTTTTGCGGGATGCGAGACCGCTCTAGACCCCTTCGACGACGACCATTTCAGCATCCGCGACTTCCTGGCGGATTTTCGCGGCGATCTGGTATTCCGGCGAATTGTAGCAGTCGACCGCATGCTGCATCGACGGGAATTCGATCACCACGTTGCGGACGCGCGCCTTGCCCTCGAGTTCGGTGAAGGCGCCGCCGCGCGCCAGGAAATTCGCGCCATACTTTTCGAAGGCCGGCTTGGCGGCCGCCACATAATCCTTGTAGCGCTCGGCATCGCGAACGTCGACGCGGGCGATCCAATATCCCTTGGCCATGGTCTTCTCCCTTTTGTCGTTGAAAACTATCAGCGGTTTGCCGGCCAGAGTGCCGTCACCATCTCGCTGAGGATGGCGCGGGCGGCATCTCGGGGATCCGGCGCCTTGACGACAGGCCGGCCGACGACGAGATGCGTCGCTCCCGCCTTCAGCGCGTCGAAAGGCGTCATCACCCGCTTCTGGTCGCCCTTGTCGCTACCATCAGGGCGAATGCCGGGGGTGACGATCGCCATCTCGGGTCCGACGATTTCGCGTACCTCAGCCGCTTCCGCCGCCGAGCAGACCACGCCGCCCATGCCGGCCGCGCGCGCCTGTTCGGCGCGGCGCAGCACCAGGCTGTGCGGATCCTGGCTGTAGCCGGCATCGGCAAGGTCATCGGCATCCATCGAGGTCAGCACGGTCACGCCGAGCAGGCAGAGGCCGGAGCCGGCCGCGGCCTCGACCGCCGCCTTCATCGCCTTCGGATAGGCATGCAGCGTCAGCATCGACATGCCCATCTTGGCGATGTTCTCGACGCCGGAGGCAACGGTGTTGTCGATGTCGAGCAGCTTCATGTCGAGAAAGATCTTCTTGCCGCTGGCGGCAAGATCGCGGGCGAATTCCAGGCCGCCGGCAAAGACCAGCTGATAGCCGATCTTGTAGAAGAGAATGTCGTCGCCGAGCGTGGAAACCAGTCTTTCCGCCTCGTCGATCGTTGGAACATCCAGGCCGACGATCAACCGCTCGCGTGCGTCCATCTGAAGTCACCCCTGCCAGTCTTCGATGGGTGTCCAGTCGCATGATAAGCGGCGATCCGCAAGACCGAAAGCATAGAGATTGCCGCCGCCGCCCGGCTGGTCACGGTCGCGGGAGATCGGCCTGCCCGCCAGATGGCATTTGAGCAGCGTGCCGACGCCGCCATGGCCGACAAAGGCGATTGGCGCCGTCGCATCATGGGTGGCGAGAACCGCATTGACAGCCTCGACGATGCGGGCCTGCGCGTCGACGGCCCGCTCCCAGCCCTTGAAGCTTTGTTCCGGATGGGCGAAGAACCAGTCGGCCGATTCTTCGAATTGCGGCGGCGGCAGGAAGCCGGTGGCTGAGCGGTCGTTCTCGTGCATGGCGGGGACGATCTCGATCGTCACGCCGGAAGCCTCCGCCAGAATTTCGGCCGTCTCGATCGCCTTCGTCTCGTCGCTGGAGACGATGCGCTGCAACTGCCTGGCCCAGCCGCTCTCTGCCGCTTTGCGGGCACGTGCCGCGCCGACATCGGAAAGCCCCCATTTTGGCACCGGCACGTTGGCGTCGATCCTGACCTGCGGATGAGTGATGTAGATCCCGAACATCTCAGCCGCGCCGATAGATCCAGAGCTGCGCCGGCGGAATGTTGCGCATGACGAAGTCGAAATGCTGGATATGGTAGCGGTCGGGATTGGCGGCGATCGGCGAGATCGCCCCATAGGAAATCTGCACCATCGGCCGGCCGGCCGGCAGTCGATCGAGCAGGCTTTCGAGCAGCGAGATGCGCTTCGCCATAGGGAAATTCAGAAGCGGAATGCCCGAGACGACGGAATCGAAGGTGAGACCGCCGAAATTGCCAAGAGTGGTCTGAAGATCGAAAGCGTCGCCGTTGATGAAGTGCACGCCGGGATAGGTCCGCAGCAGATGTTTGTGGAAATCCGTCGAATATTCGATCGCAACGAGATTTTCCGGACGAACGCCGCGGCCGAGGATGGCCTTGGTGATGGCGCCCGTGCCCGGCCCGAGTTCGAGCACCGGCAGCCCGGAATGGATATCGACGACGCTTGCCATGCGCTTCGCCGTGATCGAGGAGGTCGGCACGATCGAGCCCACCGTCTTCGGCCCCTGCATCATGCCTCGGAAGAAGCGGATCTCGTCGTCGAACCTCTTCCCGAACCGTTCCTTCACCTTGACCCGTAAGCTCATTCTCCACCCATCCGCATGTTGATCGAATGCCTTAATATGCCGCTTGTCGCTTAAGGGACAAGGATTTTCGCAACAAGGACATCGGCATCAACAGTTCATGCGGCTTTCGGCGCGGAACCGGGCATAAGATCGGCCAGCCTTTCGGCCAGGTGATCGGCGTCGACAGGCGCGCGCAGCTTCACGTCGGTATTGTCGAAGTAGAGATAAACGTCGCGGCCCTTGGTGCGCGCCGCTACGGGCGCCAGCACCCGCGTCGCATTCTCTGGTTCTCCGCCCGTGGCCCAGGCGCGGATACGTTGCGCCCAGATGTCGAGGGCTTCGTCCTCGTAGCCGCTGACATAGAGCTTTTCCGAGCCATGCAGGCGGCAATAGACGAAATCGGCGGTGATATCCATCAGCAGCGGCCATTTCACCGTATCGGCGCAGACGAGAGCGACCTTGTGACGCCTCAGCATGTCGATGAAGATGGGTGACCGGAAGCTCTCGTGGCGGATTTCGAGCGCATGGCGGATCGGTTGGTGTCCGTCGCTTTTAAGCCAGGCCGGTCCCTTGATATGCCAGTCGTGACGCTTCGCAAGCGCTATCGCCGCGTCGCGGTCATGCGGCAGCAGCGACAAAAAGCTTTCGAAAAGGGATGGATCGAAGGCCATGTTCGGCGGCAATTGCCAGAGGATCGGCCCGAGCTTGGGACCAAGCCGCAGAAGGCCGGAGGCGAGGAAATTGGCGAGCGCCGTCTCGATATTCTGCAGCCGCAGCATATGGGTGATGAAGCGCGGTCCCTTGACCGCGAAGATGAAATCATCCGGCGTCTCGTCGCGCCAGCGGCCGAAACTTTCGGGCCGCTGCAATCCGTAGAAGGTGCCGTTGATCTCGATCGACCGGAAGTGGCGGGCGGCGTAGGAAAGCTCCTGCTTCTGCGGCAGATCCTTCGGGTAGAATCGGCCGCGCCAGGGCGCATAGGTCCAGCCGGATATGCCGATGCGCACCGTTCCCGTCTTTTTGGTCATGGGATCCTCCGTTTTGACAGGAGGAAAACGGCAAGCGGTCGCCTTCGTTCCCCTCAGACGCGCATCGGCATCAGCACGTAGAGCGCGTCGTCGCCCGCCGTGTCGCGGATCAGCGTCGGCGAGCCGGCATCGGCAAGCAGGAAGATCGCTTCCTCGCCGGAAAGCTGGGCGGTGATGTCGAGTAGGTATTTGGCGTTGAAGCCGATTTCCATCGCGTCCGTGTCGTAGCCGACGGCGACTTCCTCAGTCGCGCTGCCGGAATCGGGATTGTTGACGGTCAGCATCAGCTGCCCCTCGGAAAGCGCCAGCTTCACGGCGCGTCCGCGCTCGGAGGAGATAGTCGAGACGCGGTCGACCGCCTGTGCGAAGGTCGTGCAGTCGACGCGCATTTCCTTGTCGTTGCCTGTGGGGATGACGCGCTGATAATCCGGGAACGTGCCGTCGATCAGTTTCGAGGTCATGACGATCGAGCCGATTGTCAGCCGGATCTTGGCGTCGGAGACCTCGACGGTCACCGTCGTTTCGGGATTGTCGACCAGCTTCTGCAATTCGCCGACCGTCTTACGCGGAATGATGATGCCGGGCATGCCCTCGGAGCCGGAGGGCGCATCGACATCGGCGCGCGCCAGCCGGTGGCCGTCGGTCGCAACCGCCCTGAGTTTCAGCTCGCCATTGCTCTCGATCGTGTGGAAGAAGATGCCGTTGAGATAATAACGCGTCTCTTCCGTCGAAATCGCGAACTGCGTGCGGTCGATCAGCATCTTCAGATCGGTCGCCTTCAGCTTGAAGGAATGTGTGAAGGTACCGGCTGTGAGATCAGGGAAGTCTGACTCCGGCAGGCACTGCAGCGAGAATTTCGAGCGGCCGGACTGCACGGTCATCGCGCCGCCGTCGGTGCTGGTGGCAAGCAGCACTTCCGAGCCGTCGGGAAGCTTGCGCACGATATCGTAGAGAAGATGTGCGGGAACGGTAGTGGCGCCGGGCTGCTCGACGCTAGCAGGTGTCGCCTCGGTGATTTCGAGGTCGAGGTCGGTCGCCTTCATGTCGAGCTTCTGGCCGTCGGCCTTGAGCAGTACGTTGGACAGGATCGGGATCGTGTTGCGACGTTCGACCACGCGGTGGACGTGGTTCAGCGATTTCAACAGGTTTGACCGCTCAATAGTAATACGCATGGGATGCTACCGCTTTCGACCGTGACTGTCCGGGCGCGTCGAGCACCCGAAGAATGCTGTCCCGGCTTGAGGCCGGGGGAGTGGACGGGCAAAATGGCAGACTTCAGCATTGCTTTGCAAGAGGCATGGACGTCGGCACCCCTGCATTTGCGGTTTTCCAGAGCAATGCTCACAGAAATCCGAACCCTTGCCGAAGCGGTGCGGCTCGCCCATAAAGGCTTCGATGTCGGCGACGAGCCGGCGGGACGAAAGCAAATGGCATGAATGAGGAAACGACAGCGGATGCCGCCACCCGGCGAAGCTTTCGCCTGCACAATGCAACGGTGCCGGCGCGGCCGCTGGAGCCGGCGCTCTATCTGGTCGCCACCCCCATCGGCAATCTCGGCGACATCACGCTGCGGGCGCTCGAAACGCTGGCCGGCGCCGACGTGCTTGCCTGCGAAGATACGCGCGTCACCCGCGTGCTGCTCGATCGGTATGGCATCCAGAACCGCCCCTTCGCCTATCATGAGCACAATGCCGACGAGGCCGGTCCCAGGCTGCTGCAGGCGCTCGAAGCCGGGCGTTCGGTGGCGCTGGTCTCCGATGCCGGCACGCCGCTGGTCTCCGATCCCGGCTATCGGCTGGCGCAGCAGGCGATTGCGGCAGGTTACCGCGTCATTCCCATTCCCGGCGCCTCTGCGCCGCTCGCAGCCCTTGTCGGCTCCGGCCTGCCGAACGATGCCTTCCTTTTCGCCGGTTTCCTGCCGGCCAAGGACAAGGCCCGCCGCGACCGTCTCGGTGAACTTGCCGCCGCACCCGCGACGCTGATCTTCTTTGAATCGCCGCACCGCATCGTTGCAACGCTTCTGGCCGCCGCCGATGTGCTCGGGGCCACGCGGCCCGCCTCCGTCTGCCGCGAGCTGACCAAGACCTATGAGGAGTTCCGTCGCGGCACGCTTGCCGAGCTGGCGGCCCATTATCAGCAGGTGGAAAACGTCAAGGGCGAGATCGTCCTCGTGATCGGTCCGCCGGAGCCGGTCGAGACTGATGAGGCCGATGTCGAAGCCATGCTGGCCGACCTGTCGAAATCAATGCCGACGGCAAGCGCCGCCACCGAGGCCGCCCGCCTCACCGGCTTGCCTCGCAAGGTGCTCTACCAGCGCCTGCTGGAGATCAAGAACGCCGATGGGCGATAATGATCTCACCGCCATCAGGAGGAAGGCGCTGCGCCGGGGCCGCATGTCGGAATATGTCGCGGCCGCCTTCCTGATGCTGAAGGGCTATCGCATCCTGGCTCTGCGACACCGCACCCGGCTCGGCGAGATCGATATTATTGCCCGCAAGGGCGATCTCGCCGTCTTCGTCGAGGTCAAGGCCCGCCATGGCGAGGCCGCGGCGGTCGATGCCGTCTCTATCGCCGCGCAGAAGCGGATACGGGCGGCAAGCGATCTCTGGCTCGCCCGCCAGGCGGATCAGGCTCGCCTTTCCCAGCGCTATGATATCGTGGCGATCATGCCCGGCCGCCTGCCGCGGCACTTTCTGGATGCGTTTTAGCGCCTTTATGGTCCAATCCGTTTTCGAATCGTTAAACTTTTAGTTCCCGCGTGAACGAGGTTCTTACGACTCTCTGCTACCACAAATCTCGGTAGGGATAACAATTGGGGATTGTTTCATGGCCTGGAAGCTGATGCTTGCAAGTGCGGTCGCCATGGCCGCGCGCTCCACGCCTTATGCCGTGGCGAAGCCGGCCGGGAAATCCTTCGTCGCGCATGCGAGCGATCTGCTGCCATTGAAGCCGACACCGATCAATCCGGACTGGATCGTCAGCGGCAATCCGCAGGCGCGCACCGCCGAACACTCGCGCGGCCATGACGAAGCGTCGTTGACGGCGATCTGGGATTGCACGGCGGGTGAATTCCGCTGGCGCTTCGGCTGGGACGAGACCGTGATGATCCTCGAAGGCGAGGTGCATATCACTGCCGAGGATGGCACCGAACGCACCTTGCGCGCCGGCGACGTCGCCTTTTTCGCCGGTGGAACCTGGGCGAGCTGGCGGGTCGACAATTACGTCCGCAAGGTCGCCTTCCTGCGCAAACCCTTCCCGAAGCCATTGGCGATCGCCTACCGCCTCCGCAACATGCTGCGCAACGGCGGCAACCAGGGCATCGCTGCCTGAAGATCGATTTCGATTTTGGGAGTTACGCGCTAATCAGGCTGAGGCGAAGCGGTTGTTTCGCCCTTCAAGATCTCGCAAGCGAATAGGATCGGATTGTCGAGCTCGGGCGCGGTTTGCTTGTTTAACAGAACGGCCACCGCCGCTGCGGCTATGTCTTGAATCGGCTGCTTCACTGTCGTCAGGCGTGGCGTTGTCATGCTTGCGAGCGGGATACCGTCGAAGCCGAGGATCGAAAGGGCTGCAGGTATCGGGATTCCCAGATCATGCGCTGCCCGCATGCAGCCGATTGCCTGCTGGTCCGAACTTGCAAAGATCGCCGTCGGCCGCTCGTTTCGCGCGCGGGCCAGAAGATAATTTCCCGCGGAACGGCCGCTCTCGTAGTCGAAGGCCGCCTCGGCAATCAGCGGTGGTCCTGCCATTCGTCTGCCGTCTGCCTGTTCCCTCGCCTGCTCGATTGCATCGAGATAGCCCCTGAGTCGATCGTTGGCGGGGACGGAGTGCCCGGGCCCCGAAATGAAGCCGATGCGGCGATGGCCGAGCTGCAAAAGATGCTCGACGCCAAGACGAACGCCATTGCGGTGATCGGCGGCAATGCCGGAATACCCTGGCATAAGCCGGTCGACGACGACGATCGGCAATCCCTTCGGCAGCTTGAGTGTGTGGAAATCATTGCTGGGAACCAGCATGATGCCGTCGACCTTACGGCTTGTCAGCTGTTTGATGCGGTCAGCCTCCTTGGCCGCATGATCAAACGACGTCATGACGATGATATTATAGCCGTGATTTGCCGCCGCTTGTTCCGCCGATTGGACAAGTTCCGCGAAGAAGGGATTGGTCAGATCCGGAATGACGATGCCGATGAGGCGGCTGACCTTGCCGCGCATGCTTCTCGCCGACGGGTCGGGCGTATAGCCGAGGTCTTTGATGATCGCTGTGACGCGCGCCCGCAACTCCTTCGTCACCGAGGGATGATCATTCAAAATTCGCGAAACGGTCCCGGTGGAAACTCCCGCAAGCTTGGCAACCTCTCGAATCCCGACCTTTGACATAACGGAAACAGTGGCCCTTTCTCTGCGCCTTCGGAAGACACCGAAGGGCGCCTGATCGAAGCTTCCAGCTAATGGTCTTTACCGCCCTCGTCAAAGGGCTGCATCTCAATATTGACCGCCAGTCTCCATAGCATGAGCGTGGGCCAACGCTCAATGGAAACGGTTCATCACATGCACACCGATACAGGCCAAGTGTACGAGTCTAAGCCGGCGTTTGGCTTGATTTCCACTGCTTGACAATTTCTAGGGGCGTGCTACCCAGATGTCGTTGGAAACGGTTCATTGCCGCAGGCAACTCAGGTGGAGCTGAGCCCAGGGCCGTTCGGAGGAAAAAATGTCCAATTCTATGAAGCGTGAATCCGTCTTGATCAATGCGCCGCGCCGTGCGGCATTGAAGCTCGGACTTGCCGGCACCTTGGTGCTTGCGCTGTCCTGTGGCGTGTCGCCTGCCTTTGCGGCCGGTAAGCCGAAGGTCGGCCTGATCATGAAATCCTTGTCCAATGAGTTCTTCAAGCAGATGAAGGCCGGCGCCGACAAATATGCGGCCGAGAACAAGGACAAGTTCGACTTCAAGGCCGTCGGCATGAAGGACGAGCGTGATTTCGCTTCTCAGGTCGATGCCGTCGAAAACTTCGTCACGCAGAAATACGATATCATCGTTGTCGCGCCGGCCGATTCAAAGGCCATGGCAACCCCGCTGGCAAAGGCGGTCAAGGCTGGCGTCAAGGTCATCAACATCGACGTTCCGCTCGATGCCGATGCGAAGAAGAAAGCCGGTATCGATCTCGCTTTCTTCGGGCCTGACAATAAGGGCGGGGCGACGCTTGCGGGCGATGCGCTTGCCAAGGATCTGGGACCCGGCGCCAAGGTCGTGATCCTCGAGGGTAACCCTGAGGCCGACAATGCCAAGGAGCGCAAGGAAGGCTTCATAGACTCCGTCAAGACGGGCAAGCTCGAGCTTCTCGACAGCAAGACGGCTCATTGGGAGACGGAAGAAGCCAATACCGTCATGACGAATTTCCTGACGAAATATAAGGATATTCAGGGCGTTATGGCAGCCAACGATTCGATGGCCCTCGGCGTCGTCAAGGCGCTCGATGCGACCGGCCAAAGTGGCAAGATCAAGGTTGTCGGCTTCGACAACATTCCGCCGGTCCAGCCGCTGATCAAGGATGGCAAGATGCTTGCCACCGTCGAACAGTATGGTGCGCAGATGGCGGTCCTCGGCATCCAGTATGGCATGCGTGAACTTGCCGGCGAGAAATTCACCGGCTGGGTCAAGACCGACATCAAGCTGGTCACCGCAGCGGATCTCAAATAGTCGAGATCGCCCGCATCGCGTGTCTGAAAAGACGCGCGGCAGTGTACCGGAAGCGCCGGCTGCGGCCGGCGCGAGCGTGCATGAGGTCGACGTGTCAGACGCAGCAGATGATGAGATTGTGAGGCTGGAAGGGATCGGCAAGCGCTTCCCGGGCGTCGTGGCGCTCAAGGATGTCTCCATGCGGATCGGCCGCGGCAAGGGCCACGTTCTTCTGGGCGAGAACGGTGCTGGAAAGTCGACCCTGATCAACTTGCTCGGCGGTGTCTTCAGGCCGGATGACGGTCACATCCAGTTTGACGGCAAACCATACCATCCGGCCTCGCCGCTGGAGGCGTTCAAGGCGGGCATCCGGGTCATTCACCAGGAACTGCATCCGCTTTCCAACCTCACGGTGGCAGAAAACCTGCTGTTTGAGCATCTGCCGCGCCGATACGGCCTGGTGAACTATAAGGCGATGAACAGCAGAGCGGCGGAACTCCTGGAAGAGGTCGGCCTCGACGTGACCCCGACGACACTGGCGAGCCGCCTCAGCGTCGCCCAGCTTCAACTGGTCGAGATCGCCAAGGCGCTTTGCTACGAAAGCAAGCTTCTCGTTCTCGACGAACCGACGGCAACCCTGACCTCCAAGGAGGTCGATCGCCTCTTTGAAATTCTCAAGCGCCTGAAGCGGCGTGGCGTGACCACGCTCTACATCTCTCACAGGCTGGAGGAGATCTTTGACGTCGGTGACGATGTGACGGTGCTGCGCGACGGCCAGCATGTGATCACGCGTCCGCTGGCGGGACTTGCGATTCCTGACATCGTCGAACTCATGGTCGGGCGGAAGCTTTCGGATCATGGCATTTTTCGCAGCGACAGCACCGTGTCCGGCGAGGCGCTCGGCGTGTCCGGCCTGAAGGTGACGCGAAACAGTCCGGAACTGTCATTTTCCGTGGCGAAGGGGGAAATCGTCGGCATTGCCGGGCTTGTCGGCAGTGGTCGGACGGAAGCGGTTCGCGCCATATTCGGCGCCGATGCCAAAGCGGCCGGCGAAATTCGCGTGAATGGCGAGCCGGTTGCGATCCATTCGCCGAAGGATGCCGTTGCTGCCGGGCTCTGCCTGGCAACCGAAGACCGCAAGATGCAGGGCTTGATGCTCGATATGAGCTGCGCCGAAAATGCCACCATAACCGATCTCGCGAAGATCTCCCGCAACGGCTTGATCATGCGAAGGGCGCAGGATGATCATTCGCAGCGCCTCGTGCGCGAACTGCGCATCAAGACCCCGTCCATCCATCAGGCCGTCAGGACGTTTTCCGGCGGCAACCAGCAAAAGGTCGTCATTGCAAAATGGCTGTTCCGCGGTCCCAAAGTGCTGATTTTCGATGAGCCGACCCGTGGAATCGACGTCGGTGCAAAGGCCGAGATTTATGAGCTTCTGTGGAAGTTTGCGGCTCAGGGAAAAGGCGTTCTGGTCGTCTCTTCGGATCTGCCGGAGCTCATGGGCATTTGCCATCGCATCATCGTATTCTCCGACGGCAAGATATCGGGCGAAATAGTTCGGGAACAATTTGACGAGAGCAGGATCCTTTCGCTCGCCTACAAGGAGTACAGTCGTGTCCGCCAACATTGAAAAACAGACCGAGGCGAAAGAGGTGAGCGTCTGGGACAAGCTTATCCGGATCTCGCTGAAGGAGGCGGGCGTCGCCATTGCCCTCATTCTGATCCTGGCGTTTTTCTCGGCGACGGCGCCCTATTTCGCAACGCCGGAGAACTTCCTGAAGATCTTCGTGCAGATTGCCATCAACACCGTGCTTGCTGCGGGCATGACCTTCGTCATCCTCGTTGGCGGCATCGATCTCTCGGTCGGGTCGCTGCTTGCCCTTTGCACGGTCATCGGTGCGACGATCATGATCAATCCGACGTTTTCGCCATGGCAGGCGATTGTTCTCGCATGTCTTGCGTCGATGGGCACGGGTGCTGCCCTTGGCGCTGTCAACGGGTGGATTTGCGAGAAGTGGAAGCTTCCTTCCTTTATCGTCACCCTTGGCATGCTGAACGTCGCGAGCGGCCTGGCGCGCGTGGTCAGCGACAATTCCACGATCACCGGCCTGCCTCAGCCTTTCGTCGATTTCGGCAACCTGATCTTCTGGGGCATATTTCCGTCGATCTTTCTGATTGCGATCGTTGTCGTCCTCATCGGCTGGTTCGTGCTGCGCTACACCGTCTTCGGGCGCTTCGTCTTCGCGATCGGCACCAATGAAGAGGCTGTCCGGCTGTCGGGGCATGAGCCCAAACGGTACAAGATTGCGGTCTTCACGATCTCAGGGCTGACGGCCGGCATTGCGGCCATGGTCTA
Source organism: Rhizobium sp. P1_B8 (assembly GCF_056406515.1). Classification (NCBI taxonomy): domain Bacteria; kingdom Pseudomonadati; phylum Pseudomonadota; class Alphaproteobacteria; order Hyphomicrobiales; family Rhizobiaceae; genus Rhizobium; species Rhizobium sp. P1_B8. The sequence goes on from NZ_JBFTZZ010000006.1 coordinate 274,340, forward strand.
TCTGCTCCGTCTCAATGTCGGCAGCCCGGTTGCGGGCATCGGCTATGAGTTGAATGCCATCGCCGCCGTCATCATCGGCGGAACCAGCCTTTCGGGTGGCAAAGGCTCGATTGTCGGCACTCTGGTCGGTGCCTGCATTCTGCAGGTGCTGTCGACGGGATTGCAGCTCTTGGGCGCCGACGACAATATCAAGCCGATCGTCATCGGCGCCGTCATCGTGCTCGCCGTCATTCTCGATAGCTATCGCGGCCGTTTGATGCGGAAACTCGAAACGCGGTGAAAAGCAATTCCAGCAAAACTGCGCAGCGGTTTTGTGTCCGGAATTGCGCAAAAAACAAAAATGCTCCAGTGCCGAAGCCCTTGATTGGCCGTTGCGTTTGATATCTGGCCGACCTACATCTGTCCGGCATTCAGCGAGGGATGGAAATGGCCAAGATCACCAATGTAGCGGTCCAGATGGATCATGTCGCAAGCATCAATATCGCGGGTGATTCCACCTTCGCCATGAGCCTGGAAGCGCAGGCGCGCGGCTACAGGCTCTTCCATTACACCCCCGACCGCCTGAGCTTCCGCGACAACCGGCTCTATGCCAGCGTCGAGCCGATGGTGCTGCGCGACGTCAAGGGCGATCACTACGAGCTTGGCGCGCCGGAGCGCGTCGACCTCGCGACCATGGATGTCGTGCTGCTGCGCCAGGATCCGCCCTTCGATATGGCCTATATCACCGCGACGCATCTGCTCGAGCGCATCCACCCGAAGACGCTCGTCGTCAACGATCCGGCCTGGGTGCGCAATTCGCCGGAGAAGATCTTCGTCACCGAATTCTCCGATCTGATGCCGAAGACGCTGATCACCAAGGATGCCGCCGAGATCCGCCGCTTCCGCGACGAGATGGGCGATATTATCCTGAAGCCGCTTTACGGCAATGGCGGCGCCGGCGTCTTCCATTCGACCCGCGACGACCGCAACCTCTCTTCGCTGCTCGAAATGTTCGGCCAGCTTTTCCGCGAACCCTTCATCGCCCAGCAATATCTGCCCGACGTGCGCAAGGGCGACAAACGCATCATCCTGGTCGACGGCGAATTCGCCGGCGCCATCAACCGCGTGCCGGCCGAACACGACAGCCGCTCCAACATGCATGTCGGCGGCCGCGCCGAGGCGACCGAGCTGACGCCGCGCGAACAGGAAATCTGCGCCCGCATCGGCCCGGCGCTGAGGGAGCGCGGCTTCCTGCTCGTCGGCATCGATGTGATCGGCGATTACATGACCGAGATCAACGTCACGTCGCCCACAGGCATTCGCGAGGTGAAGAAGTTCGGCGGTGCCGATATAGCAGCCCTGCTTTGGGATGCGATCGAGCGCAAGCGCGGCTGAGCCAGCCGCCCATGACCGTTCTGGTCCCGCGACCGAGCGCAACCAAGGTCACAGCGGATGCTTGACTATGTTCTTTGATTGTTCTTGTTTTATTCCGGCTTCCATGCCAGATTGCAACCGCTGGCCCTAATGCATGTCGCCCAAAACTGTGCAGCGGTTTTGGGACCACGACATGCATCGAAAATGGCTGCAGGGCGGTATATAAAAGTTTGCGGCAAGGGGATGGGTTGATGGTCGCGCGTGTCAGTACGGTTGCATTTCAGGGTATCGAAGGTGTGCCGGTCGAGGTCCAGGTCATGGTCGCTCCCGGAAAGGTCGGGATGCAGATCGTCGGCCTGCCTGACAAGGCGGTTGCCGAAAGCCGCGAGCGCGTGCAGGCCGCCCTCCACGCCTCCGGCCTGGCGCTGCCGGCGAAGCGGGTGACCGTCAATCTGGCGCCTGCTGACCTGCCGAAGGAAGGCTCGCATTTCGATCTGCCGATCGCGCTTGCCCTGATGGCTGCCCTCGGCGCCATTCCCGCCGATGCGCTGTCCGATTTTGTCGTCGTCGGCGAGCTCAATCTCGACGGCACGATCGCCGCCATATCAGGCGCGCTGCCGGCCGCGATCGGCGCCAATGCGCTCGGCAAGGGGCTGATCTGCCCCGCCGAAAGCGGCGCCGAAGCCGCCTGGGCAGGCGCCGACGTCGATATCCTTGCACCCCGCAGCCTGATTGCGCTTGCCAATCATTTCCGCGGCACGCAAGTCCTATCCAGGCCGGAGGCGTCGATCCGCGCCAATGCCGCAAACCTGCCGGATCTCGCCGAGATCAAGGGTCAGGAAAGCGCCAAGCGGGCGCTCGAGGTGGCGGCCGCCGGTGGCCATAATCTGCTGATGGTCGGTCCTCCGGGCTCCGGCAAGTCGATGCTGGCAGCCAGGTTGCCGTCGATCCTGCCGCCGCTCTCGGCCGCCGAGCTGCTTGAAGTCTCGATGGTGCATTCGATCGCCGGCCAGCTCTCCGGCGGCAAGCTTTCCGATCGCCGGCCCTTCCGCACCCCGCATCATTCCGCCACCATGGCAGCCCTCGTCGGCGGTGGCCTGCGCGCCCGTCCAGGCGAAGCCTCGCTTGCCCATCACGGCGTGCTGTTTCTCGACGAGTTCCCCGAATTTACGCCGCAGGCGCTCGATGCGCTGCGCCAGCCGCTCGAAGGCGGCGAATGCGTCATTGCCCGTGCCAATCACCGCGTCTCCTATCCGGCGAAATTCCAGCTGATCGCGGCGATGAACCCCTGCCGCTGTGGCATGGCCGGCGAGCCGGGCCATAGCTGTGCCCGCGGGCCGCGCTGCATGAGCGATTACCAGGCCCGCATCTCCGGCCCGCTGATGGACCGCATCGATATCCGCATCGATGTGCCGGCCGTCTCCGCTGCCGATCTCATCCGGCCGATGGCGGCTGAAACCAGCGCCGATGTCGCCCGCCGCGTCGCCCGCGCCCGCGCAATCCAGCAGGAGCGCTTCGAAAGCACCGGCGCCAAGGGCATCGGCACCAATGCCCGCTGCTCGACCGCGATGATCGAGAAACTGGCCGAGCCCGATGCCAGCGGCCTGCAGTTGCTGCGCGACGCCGCCGAGAAGATGAAATTCTCCGCCCGCGGTTACCACCGCGTGCTCAAGGTCGCCCGCACGCTTGCCGATCTCGACGGCAAGCCGACGGTCGGCCGCATCCATCTCGCCGAAGCGATCTCCTACCGCATCGCCGGCGAAAGGCTGACGGCTGCGGCTTAAGAAGAAGGGCGGATGCGCGTAGATATTTTGAAGTACTAGTCGTCAGGCCGCTCACCGATCTGCCGATCGCGCTGGCGCTGATGCTGCCCTCAGCGAAATCCCCGCCGGTGCGCTGCCGGATTATGAGATTATGTCGCTGTCCGCGAACCCAACCCCGACGGAACGATTGATCGCTGCCGTTATGGCGCGCTGCCGGCCGCGAATGCTCTTGGCAGGGGCTGACCTGCCAAAAGCGGTGCCGAAGCTGCCTAGGACGCCGATTTAAACATCTGCGTTGCTTATCCGTTAGGGGTAAGGGCCTCTCCTCACTTCGTCGCTATTTACAATATTAGATTAGGCTGAAAAAATTTCGAGAAGGATGTCGGTCCGTTCGACATAGTCGATCGGAGGTGACGGATAAGAAAATCTGCCGGGGATGTAGATGAGTAACGAATATCCGGGCTCGAACGCTAACCCATCGGAGGTTCTAGACTTAGCGAATGCCTACTCTCTCGCTTCGAAATTCCCGTTCGGGAAGGGTCAGAAGCGAGTTGCAATATCCATTGCTCCAGCTCGAATGTGCGCCATTCACGCTATCGAACTCTACTTAAATGCCTTCCTGCGCCATGAAGGCGTTGCTCCAGAAGAAATACGAAAACGGATGCACAATCTCGCTGAGCCTTTGTTCGTTGCCAAACTTAAACTGAGAAAGAAGACTGCCTTGCATCTCGAGGCAATGACAGCAAAGCGTGAGTACATCATATCGCGCTATGCTCCGGAGCGGACGAGAGAGCACACTGAGCTGAATCGTTTGACCGCGACGCTGGCGGAAGTCATGGCGAAGGTTGGCAAACACCTGCATTCAACGAGCTCAGGTGGACATCGACAATCGTTATTACGGACTGCCACAGAACTTTCGTCCCACGTCGATTGGGATGCAGGTGACGGCACAAATGATGGGGCGCCGAAGCGCCCCGATATTCTGCAGGATAAATTGCCGGCGGAAAGGCCCCGCCATAGCCACCTTTAGCTCCCGAGCCCTTCAAACAGCGCCGTCGACAGATAACGCTCCGCAAAGGACGGGATGATGATGACGATGTTCTTGCCGGCGTTCTCGGGACGGATGCCGACCTTGATGGCGGCGGTCAGTGCTGCACCCGAGGAGATGCCGACCGGCACGCCTTCGAGCCGGGCGACGAGGCGTGCCTGTTCGAAGGCCTCGTCGTTGGAAACGGTGACGACTTCGTCATAGATGCCGGTATCGAGGATCTTTGGCGCGAAGCCGGCGCCGATGCCCTGGATCTTGTGCGGGCCGGGGTTGCCGCCGGATAGGATCGGCGAATCGGCCGGTTCGACGGCGATGATCTTGATCTCGGGCTTGCGGCTCTTCAGCACTTGTCCGACGCCGGTGATCGTGCCGCCGGTGCCGATGCCCGATACGACGATATCGACCGTGCCGTCGGTATCGTTCCAGATTTCCTCGGCCGTCGTCTTGCGGTGGATCTCGGGATTATCAGGGTTTTCGAACTGCTGCGGAATGACGGCATCGGGAAGGGAGGACGCCAGTTCCTCGGCCTTGGCGATGGCGCCCTTCATGCCCTTTGGCCCCTCGGTCAGCACCAGCTCGGCGCCGAGCAGCGCCAGCATCTTGCGGCGCTCGACCGACATCGTCTCCGGCATGGTGAGGATCAGCCGATAGCCCTTGGCGGCGGCGGCAAAGGCGAGCGCGATGCCGGTATTGCCGGAGGTCGGCTCGATCAGCACCGTCTTGCCGGGGGTGATCTTGCCTTGCGCTTCGAGGCCCTCGATCATCGCGACGCCGATACGGTCCTTCACGGATGCGATCGGGTTGAAGAATTCGAGCTTGCCGATCAGGTTCGCCACGACGCCTTTTTCCCGCGCCAGCTTGTCGAAGCGCACGAGCGGCGTGTCGCCGATGGTCTCGGTGATCGAGGAATAGATGCGGCCGCGGCCGGGCTTGTGCGACATGGATGCTCTCCCTTTGAAATCCTGCTCCTGAAATCGAGGGGGAGAATAGGGTCAAAGACCCGTCTAGGCCAGACCGCGTTCGACCTGGAGGAGCGGTCAGGAGAGAAAAAAACCTTTGATAACCGTTTCTTGCCGAATGTTTATTTCAGGCCGCCCGCGTGGCGATGAAGGCTGCCGTGCCGGCGAGGATGCCGGCGGCAACCCGGTTCAGCGCCTGCAAGGCCCGCGGCTCTCTCAGCATCGTGCGGGCCCGCGAGGCAAGCAGCATATAAGGCACAAGCACGACGATCAGCACCACGAAGGTGGCGGCGAGCAGGATCGCATAGTCGCGTAGCCCGATATTGCCGATATCGATCAGCGTCGGCACCAGGGCGACATAGAAGAGCATCGTCTTCGGATTGCCGAGCGTCACCAGCAGGCCGGAGAGGAAGGACAGGCCGATATTGGTCGATTTCCGTGCCGCAATATCCTGCGGCAGCAGCCCCGCCGTCCAGAGTTTCCAGGCGATGTAGCCGAGATAGAGGACGCCGGCGATCTTGATTGTTATGAACACCTCGGTGAAGGTCTGCGCCACGAAGGCAAGGCCGAGAATGACCGCTGTGAGATAGGTCATGTCGCCGATCACCAGGCCGAGACCCATGAAGAAGGTCTCGCGGAAATTCGAGCCGAGCGCACGCGCGACGATTGCGGTAATCCCGGGTCCCGGAATGGCCGCGGCGATGAACAGCGCTCCGGCATAGGTGATCAGGACGGTGAGGCTCATCTTCTTAACCCTCAGGGCTTCCACCGCCCATCTATAGGCAAGCGCCGCTTCTTCATCAATGCTTTGGCGCTGATCGGTCCATAACCATAAGGAATAGGTCTGCTAGACCATGATCTACTTGGAAAGCGACCCGGCCTTGCTATTTCTCTCTCTGCAAATGCGCGATCAGCGCGGCCCGCCGCGGTTGTCCCGGCCGGTGGCGCTAGAGATTTTCATCACCAAGGAGAGATTAAATGTCCCATACGCCAGCCGAAACCCGCAGGCTTTCGCCACTCAAGACGCCGTCCAGCCTGCCGACCAACGCCATTACCGATATTTCGGCGGCGCTGACCGCACTGCTCGCCGATGTCTTTACGCTTTATGTGAAGACCAAGAATTTCCATTGGCACATGTCCGGCCCGCATTTTCGCGACTATCATCTGCTGCTCGACGAACAGGCGGAACAGATCTTCGCGATGACCGACGACATTGCCGAGCGTGCCCGCAAGATCGGCGGCACGACGCTCCGCTCCATCGGCCAGATCGCTCGCCAGCAGCGCCTTTTGGACAATGACGCGGATTTCGTCACGCCCGAAGACATGTTGTCGGAACTGCGCGAGGACAACGCTCAACTCGTTTCGCTGCTGCGCGAAGTGCATGGCCTTTGCGACGAGCACAATGATGTCGCAACCGCCAGCCTGATCGAGAACTGGATCGACGAGGGCGAGCGCCGCACCTGGTTCCTGTTCGAAACGACGCGCCCGCAGAGGTAATGTCGGCAACCGGGCGTCTCGGCCATCCCGATCGAACGCCCGGTTCAGCTCTCCACCGCCCGCGGCCGCAGCCAGCGCGGCGTCCAGCCGAGATTCATGCCGGCGGCGGCAAGGAGAATGATCGCGGCGCCTGCGATCTGCATCGGCTGCAGCGCGTGGCCGAAGGCCAGCCGGTCGACCAGGATCGCCGCGATCGGATAGATGAAGGACAGAGCGCCCGTGAGATGCGTCGGCAGCCTCTGGATCGCACCGTAGAGCAGCACATACATCAGCCCGGTATGGACGACGCCGACGGTCACCAGGATCGCCCAGGATCCGACATCGCCGGGCGGATGAGAAAAATCGGTCATCGGCGCCAGCATCAGCATGCCGGTTGCGACCTGGATGAGCGCGATCAGATGCGGCGGCGTGCCTTTCAGCCATTTCGCGGCAAGGGCGGCGAGCGCGTAGAAGAAGGCGGCACCGAGCGCCATCAGGATGCCGAGGCCGTAACCGTCAGATGCCGCCCCGCCTGTCCCCGGTTTTGCCTCGACGATGGCAATCATGCCGGCGAAGGCGAGTGTCAGCCAGAACAGCTTGGTGGCCGTGATCTTCTCGCCGAGAAAAAGCGCGCCGAGCACGAGCAGCATGAAAGGCTGGGTGTTGTAAACCGTCGTCGCGATCGAGATCGTCGCATGCGAGTAGGAGGCAAACAGCAGCAGCCAGTTCAAGACGATGGCGATACCGCCTGATATGGCGATGCCGAAGGCGCGCAGCGTGATGATGCCTGGCCGCAGCAGCCCGAGAGCACGGCAGATGACAAGCAAAGTGAGCGCGCCGAACAGGCAGCGCCAGAAGACCACGCCGCTGACAGGCTGGCCCGACATGACGACGAACCAACCGATCGTCCCCGAGATCAGCATCGCTGCCGTCATTTCCACCGTGCCTCTTTTGATGTCACTGCCCATGATTGCCTCCATTTCGGTGGCATAAGAATATTGCGGCGATAGGCGATTTTATATAAGGATAAGAAGGAAGATGATCGATGTTGCCTAATCATAAGAGGAGAATATCTCGCCGTGGCTAATGATGTGCAATCGCTCGACGAAATTGATCAGGCCATTCTGGAGGCGCTGGCCGGGAATGCGCGGATCTCGCTGAAGGAACTGGCCCAGCAGGTCGGCCTCTCTTCGCCGAGTGCGGCCGAGCGCCTGCGGCGGTTGGAGGAGCGTGGCGTCATCAAGGCCTTCACCATTGATCTCGATCCCGCCGCCGTCGGTTATCCCCTGCAGGCGATCGTGCGCGTGCGTCCGCTGCCGGGGCAGTTGCACATCGTCGAGCGCATCATCGAGGAAATTCCCGAAATCATCGAATGCGACAAGGTGACGGGTGATGATTGTTTTATCGCCCGCCTGGTCATCCGCTCCATGGCCGATCTCGACGGCATCCTCGACCGGGTTGCCGAAAGGGCGGAGACCAACACCGCGATGATCAAGGCCTCGCCCGTCAAACGCCGCCTGCCGCCGCTTTCCCGGCGGAAATAGGGGGCGGCGAAACGCCTTTTTGTTTTTGCGCATTCCGGTCGCAAAACCGCTGCGCAGTTTTGCTGGAACTGCTCTAGAATTCCGCCATCGGCGACAACATCGCCGGAAAATCCGGGGTGGCATGGCCGAGCCCGCGCAGCATCAACCTCGTGCCGCTTTCCAACGGTTGCGGAACACCGTCCCAGCCGAGCTTGTCGGGACGGAAAAGCACTTCGACAGAGGCGGGGGCGATCTCCAGTCCGCCAAGGATCGCTGCAAGCGACGGTATGTCAGCCGCCACGACGTCGAGGAGGCTGAAGCGGCCTGCCTCATCCATCTTCCATGCGATCGCCGCCTGCCGGTCTTCCAGGAAGCTGATGCGGATATCGGGATCGAGCCGGGTGTTCCAGCCGAAGGGCATGCTGGTGGGGTCGGGGCCGCCGAGCTGTTGCAGCGGTCCGATATCGATGCCGAAAATATCCCTGAGCAGGCAGACCAGCGCCGCCCAGCCGGCGGGGTCGCCGAAATAATCCTGCCGGAAGGTCAGGCCCGCGCTGTCGAGGCGCTGTGCCATCAGACGCCGGTGGAGCCGAAACCGCCTGCGCCGCGCACCGTTTCGCTTGCCTCGGTGATCTCCACCACCCGTGCCTGGGTCACCGGCGCGATCACCATCTGGGCGATGCGCATGCCGCGCGAAATGACGAAGGCTTCCTCGCCGAGATTGACGAGCAGCACCTTCACTTCGCCGCGATAGTCGCTGTCGACGGTACCAGGCGAATTCAGGCAGGTGATGCCGTTTTTGAAGGCAAGGCCGGAACGCGGCCGCACCTGTCCCTCGAAATGCTCGGGGATCTCGAAGATGAAGCCGGTCGGCACCAGCGCCCGTTTGCCGGGCAGAAGCGTCAGCGGTGCTGCCTCGTCAACGGCAGCGCGCAGGTCCATGCCGGCCGCCCCCTTGCTTTCATAGGCGGGCAGATCGAGGCCTTCGCCATTCGGCAGGCGGATGAGTTTCAGCCTGGGGCTGACGTCGTGATGAATGTTCATGGGCCATTACTTTGCGCGCGCGACGCCGAGGTCAATTGCAAAGTCGGCCTTTAGTCGCTAGATACGCGGCAATTCCACAGGATTCACAAGTATGGCCGAAAGTCTCGCCGAGGCGGTCTCCCGCCGCCGCACATTCGCTATTATCGCCCACCCGGACGCGGGTAAGACGACGCTCACCGAAAAGCTGCTGCTGTTCGGCGGCGCCATTCAGCTTGCCGGCGAAGTCAAGGCAAAGAAGGATCGCATGCAGACGCGCTCCGACTGGATGAAGATCGAGCGCGAACGCGGCATCTCCGTCGTCACCTCGGTGATGACCTTCGAATATAACGATAATGTCTTCAATATCCTCGACACGCCGGGTCACGAGGATTTCGCCGACGACACCTATCGCACGCTGACGGCCGTCGATGCCGCGGTCATGGTCATCGATGCCGCCAAGGGCATCGAGCCGCGCACGCTGAAGCTCTTCGAAGTCTGCCGCATGCGCGATATTCCGATCATCACCTTTATCAACAAGATGGACCGCGAAAGCCGCGATCCCTTCGAGATCCTCGATGAAGTGGAAGAGAAGCTGGCGCTGGATACCGCGCCGATCACCTGGCCGATCGGCCGCTCCAAGACCTTTTGCGGCTCCTACAATATCGCCGCCAACACGGTGCGCGGTTCGGATACCGAAATCGAGGGAACGCCGGTCAACGGTCCGCAAAGCGTCGCCGGTAGGCTGCCCGAAAACGAGCGTAAGGCTTTTGTCGAGGAGACCGAACTGGCGATCGAGGCCTGCCGTCCCTTCGACCGCGAATCCTTCCTGGAAGGCCATATGACGCCTGTCTTTTTCGGCTCGGCGCTGCGCAATTACGGCGTTCGCGATCTCATCAACGCGCTCGGCGATTTCGCGCCGCCGCCGCGTGACCAGGTCGCCGATACCAGGACCGTGCATGCGACCGACGACAAGATGACGGCCTTCGTCTTCAAGATCCAGGCCAACATGGACCCCAACCACCGCGACCGCATCGCCTTTGCCCGCATCTGCTCCGGCAAGCTCGAGCGCGGTATGAAGGCAAGGCTCGCCCGCACCGGCAAGCAGCTGGGCCTGACCGCGCCGCAATTCTTCTTCGCCTCGCAGCGCCAGCTCGCCGACACCGCCTATGCCGGCGACGTCGTCGGCATTCCCAACCACGGGACCCTCCGGATCGGCGATACGCTGACCGAAGGTGAATCGCTGGTCTTCCAGGGCGTGCCGAACTTCTCGCCGGAGATCCTGCGCCGCGTGCGCCTGGAAGACGCGATGAAGGCGAAGAAGCTGAAGGAAGCCCTGCAGCAGATGGCCGAAGAAGGCGTCGTCCAGCTGTTCTCGCCGGAAGACGGCTCGCCGGCGATCGTCGGCGTCGTCGGCGCCCTGCAGCTCGACGTCTTGAAGGAGCGGCTGATGGCCGAATACGGCTTGCCGGTCTCCTTCGAAATGTCGCGTTTCTCCGTCTGCCGCTGGATCTCGGCCGAGCAGCCGGCCGATCTCGAGAAATTCCTCACCGTCAAGCGCGGCGATATCGCCCGCGACCTCGACGGCGACCCGGTCTTCCTCGCCCAGGACGGTTTCTCGCTGCGTTACGAGTCCGAGCGCCATCCGGCGATCAAGATGGTCGCCATCAAGGAATATCACGCCGCAAAGGCGGCGTGATCTCTACAGCGCCGCGCGTCTTTTCAGACGCGCAAAGGACGCTGTAGCACTTTGAACTACCGCATAATTCCTTAAATCAATTCCGACTTAAGGAGTTATGCGGGGCCGCCAGCCGTTCGGCCAGGAAATCGACGACGGCGCGCACTGCCGGCAGTTGGCCACGCCGATGCGGCATCAGGATCGTCGTCTCGATGCTGCCCGCCGTCCATTCCGGAAGCACCCGCACCAGCCGCCCGTCTGCCAGCGCCTTGCGGCAGACGGATGTCGGCAGGCAGGTAATGCCAAGCCCCGACACGGCCATTTCCATCAAGACATAGGGTTCATCCGCCGCCATGACGGAATGCAGCGTGACGAGAGCCTCATCGCCGCCATCGGAGTGGAGCCGCCATTGGTTTTCCGTCAGGCTGGTCATGATCGTCGCATGCTGCGCCAGTTCCTCCGGCAGGCGCGGCTGCCCATGGGTGCTGATATAATCCGGCGAGGCGAGGATGAAGAAAGGGTGGCTGGCGAGCTTCCGCTGTACCAGTGCGGAATCCGGCAGCGGCCCGCGATGGCTGCGCAGCGCGATGTCGAAACCTTCCTGCACGATATCGACGAAGCGGTCCGTCACGTGCACGGAGAGCCTGAGCTTCGGATATCGCGCTGCCAGCGCCGGCAGATGCTCCGTCAAGGTAAACTGTGCCGTCGGCACCGAGGCGGTGAGGCGAACGCTGCCTGCGGGTTCAGCCAGATGCCGCCGCACGATGCCTTCGGCCATCTCCGCCTCGATGATCGAGGCCTGGGCGTGCTGAAAGAATTCCCGGCCGAGCTCGGTCAGCGCGAAGCTTCGCGACGTGCGCTGGATCAGCCTGACGCCAAGCCGTGCCTCCAGCTCCGCAACGCGTTTGCTCACAGTCGATTTCGGAATGCCGAGATGCCTGGCGGCGGCGGTAAAACTGCCGCTGTCGACGGCCTGCACGAAAAGATGGAGGTCGTTGAGGTTGAAGAGCGTCATTGCTATCTTCCAGATATGTGGACATTGCGACGCATTTATAGCCTCTACCGCAGGATCGTCCACATCTTCACATTCATCGTGTCCAAACGGGGTCAATTCTGAAAGGAACGATTGATGTCACCCATATTGTTTTACGGCGTGCCGGAGGGCTGCTCCTTCGGCTCGATCGTCGCGCTGGAATGGTCCGGCCTGCCTTATCGGCTCTGCCGAGTCGAGATGCCGGAAATGGTTTCCAGCGAAGACTACATCAGGATCAACAAAGTCGGCGAAACGCCGTCGCTGCTGCTCGAGGATGGCAGGACGATCAGCGAAAGCTTGGCGATCCTCCATCATATCGGCGCTCGGGCGATCGGCGGCGGTCTGGGTTTTGCGCAGGGGTCGGAGGATTTCGATCGGCTGAACCAGATGCTCGCCTTTCTCAACACCAGTTTCTTCAAGGCCTTCGGCCCGCTCTGGTATGCGTTCGAACACCCGCTGGAGCCGCAGCAGAAGCAGGCCCTTACAGCCTATGGCAGCGCCGCGGTCGAAAAGGCGCATCAGACGCTGGAGCGTCTGCTCGATGGCCGCGAATGGCTTCTCGGCAATGGGCCGAGCCTGGCTGACGCTTATTTCGTCGGGATCGCCCGCTGGAACGATTTCCACAAGGTCGTCGACCGCCGGCAGTTTCCCGGCCTGCATCGCCTCTATGAGCGCATGCAGCAGGAGCCGGCCGTGCGTTTTGCCCACGCGATCGAGCATCGGCAGGAGGCGAAAAGCAGTGGCGGTTTCCGCGGCGAAGTCGATCTCGCCGAAACGCTCGGCCTGTTGAAACAGGCGGCCTGATCGCCGCCGCCGTCGCACCCCTGCGGTGCGACGGCCAATGTGCCTTAGCCGGCAGCGATGATCTCGATCTCGACCAGCCAGTCGTCGCGCAGCGTTTCGACGATGATCGCCGTGGTCGGCACGGCGCGGCCGCCAAGGGCCCGAAGGCGGGCATCCTGGTTCGCCTCCATAAAGGCGCCGTTGCTGAGATAGCTCGTCAGCCGCACGATATTGTCCACGGTCATATCAGCGGAGGCGAGGATGGCGCGCAGATTGGACCAGATGAGCTCCAGCTGTGCTTCCAGATCGGCCGCCGCCATTCCCTCTTGATCGAGACCCATCGTGCCGCTGACGAAGAGCAACCGGGATGGATGCCTGATCTCCAGCGCATGGATGTAATCAGGGCTGGCCGGATAGACCCCGCTTGCCGGATTGCGCATGATCATCTCCATGAAATCTCTCCTCCGAATATTCTATTGAATAATGGCAGTATCGACGATTATTCTTCGGCAGAAAGAGGGTTTTGCGGAATGGCGAAAAATACAGAGGATCTTCGGAAAAGACGCCCACAGCAACCGGTCATCGATGCCTTCGACCGAAAAATATTAGCCGCGCTCGCCGCCGACAGCAGCCAGAGCTATGCCAGGCTTGGCGAAACGGTCGGCCTGTCGGCGCCGGCCGTGCATGAGCGTGTGCGCCGCCTGAGACAATCCGGCACCATCAAGGGCGTGCATGCCGCGCTGGACGGCGCAGCGCTCGGCAAGCCGTTGCTTGCCTTCGTGCATGTGGAGGCGGCCGGCTGGGGCAAGAGCGAGCGGTTGATGCAGGTCCTGCGTTTTCCCGAGGTCGAGGAGATGCATTCGGTCGCCGGCGACGCCAGCGTTCTCTTCAAGGTCCGTACCGAAAGCCCGCAGGCCTTGGAGGCTTTTCTCTCGCAGATCCATGCCGTTCCCGGCGTCACCGGCACCCGCAGCTATATCGCGCTTTCCACCTATCTGGAGCGTCCGGTACAGGCCGGCGTCACCGACAGTTGGCCTGATATGCATCTGCCGGAATAGACGAGCGCTCCCGGTTCCCGGTCTAAGCGTCGCTGTCTCGCTAGTCCTCACCCTCGAAACGTGGCAGCGGCTCGATATTCTCCACCCCGGGCAAAGCCGAGCGGCACCATATCTGTTTCCTGGGCGTCAGTTCCCGCCGCTGGTCGATGCTGCCGACGCGGACGCCGATCGCGCCGCCTTCGCCGTCCGTGCGGTAGAGCGGCGATCCGCAATTCGGGCAGAAGAATTGCCGGCTGAGACCGCCGCTGTCGCCATATTTTGCGTAGCCTCTCGGCTCGCCTGATAGGAGCGTGAAACTTGCCGGCCGCGCCGGTGCGGTGATGCGATAGGCGGAGCCCGTCAATCGCTGGCAATCGGTGCAATGGCAGATCGAGATCCGCTCCGCATCGATCTCCGCCTGATAGCGGATCGCGCCGCAATGGCATCCTCCGGTGATATGCATCGGCAAGCCCCCAAAAGCATGTCGCGCAAAAGCTTAGAGCGGTTTTGCGATCACAACATGCGGAAAACAAAGAACCAAAGCGTGGCAGGCGAATCTGAAAGATCGCGCCACGCTTTACTCAGCGGGCTGAGCGGCCGGGTGGGCGGCGTAGAAGGCCTTCGCATCCGCCGTGAAGGCGGCCCGCTGATCGGCTTTCGTATAGAACATATGGCCGCCGCGATAAAGCTTTAGCCCGACGCGGCCGCCGGCGAGCGAGGGCGGCAGATGGTCGACGACGTAGCGGCTGACGCTGTAAGGCGTCACCAGATCGCTGTAGCCATGCGCGATCAGCAGGTGGAATGCCGAGTTCGAGGCGAGCAGCTGCCGGATGTCGTCGGTGGCGCTGGCCTGGAAGCGCGATCCGCCGCCGCGCCCGCCGCCCCATTCCCAGCGCCGGCTGATATCGCCGTCGAGCAGCGAATAGGTCATCTCCGTCTTGAAGCCGAGCTCGTTGCGGGCGTAATCGGCAAAGGCGCCGCCATAGGCGCGGGTGAAGCCGTCAAGGATGGCGTCGTCGCCGCGGTCGTAATCCGATTCCGGATAGGGATCGGGTGCTGCAAAGGAGGCGTCGTAGGCGCTCATCACCTCGCCGCCCCCATCTGAATGTTTGACGAAGGAACTGCCGAGGAAGCCGCGGTTGCGGGTGACGATATCCTCTGGAATGCCCGTCAGGCGCGCGATCCTGCCATAGAAGGCGGCGGCATCGGCACCCATCGGCGGTGGTCCGGCCAGCGTCGTCAGATAGTCGCCGAGCGCGAAGGTCTCGGCCTCCTTCTGCTTCTCTTCGTCAAAGGCCTTGTGCCGGTCGAGTTCGGCCGCCGCCAGTGACGGCAGCTCCAGCGCCGCGCCGAGCGCAAACTGATCGGCATTGAACATCAGCTGGCCCTCGAGCAGGGGGGAAAGCATCACCGCGCCGGCGACGATGATGCCCTGGCTTTCCTGCAGCACCGAGGCGACCTTGGCCACGCGGAAGCCGCCATAACTCTCGCCGAGAAGATATTTCGGCGAGTTGGAACGGTTGTTGTGCGCGACATAGAGCGCAATCGCCTTGGCGATGCTCTGGGCATCGGCACTGACGTTATAATAATTGGAGGCGTCGTCGGCCTTTGCCGTCCGGCTCCAGCCGGTGCCGATCGGGTCGATCAGCACGAGATCGGTGAAATCGAGCCAGCTTTGCGGATTGTCGACGAGTTTCGCATTGGCGCCGTCACGTCCGGCCGGCCCGAAATCGAGCACCTTCGGCCCGACCAGCCCGAGATGCAGGAAGGCGGAAGCAGCACCCGGCCCGCCGTTGAAGGCAAAGGTCAGAGGCCGGTTCGGCCCGCCATCCCTTGCGACATAGGCGGTGTAGAAGACCGCGCCGGTCTGTACGCCGTCCTGGCCGAAGAGATCCAGCGTGCCGGCGGTGGCAGTATAGGCAATCTTCCGGCCGCCGATCGTCAGCGCGTGCTCTGTGACGGAATCGGCCGGCAGCAGCTTCAATACGCCGTCGCGCGCGCCGCTCTGGACATTCGCCCTCGGTGGATCGCTTTCCTGCGCATGGGAAAGGGCGGGGGCCAGCATTGCTGCGAGCGCGGTGAACAGAAACAGGGTTCGTATGCGCAAGATGTCTCCTCCGGCGTGGGAATGAGAGGCTGAGATAGCGTAACATCCGCGGCCGACGACCGACATCAAGAGATGGTGATGGGCCAGTGAGCAAAGAGCTCAGCCGGCCTTCTCAACGGCATGGACATTGATCTCCACCGCACGGCCGGCCTTCCAGCCGTTGATCGCCGCGCCGAGCCCGAGCGCGACGAAGAGGGCAGCGCACCAGGAAAAGCTGCCGGTCCAGCCGCGGATGAGGCCGACGATGAGCGGGCCGATGGCGGCAAGCAGGTAACCGACGCATTGCGCCATGCCGGAAAGATGGGCGGCGACATCGGGATCGCGTGAGCGCAGCACGATCGTCGTCATGGCCGCCGCGATCAGCCCACCCTGGCCGATGCCCTGCAGCACCGCCCATAGCCAGACCGTAGAAAGTGGCGCGAAGAGCAGGCCGAGCAGGGCGATGACGGCGACGCCGCAGAGGCTCGCATTGATCAGCCGCTGGTCGCGGCCGCGCACGGCGATATGCGGAACGATCAGGCAGGATGCCGCCTGCACCATCACCGACAGGGAAACGATCGCCCCTGATGTGACGCCGTCGAGCCCGCGTTCGCGTAAGATCGGAACCAGCCAGCCAAAGACGCAATAGGCAAGTGCCGATTGCAGCCCCATGAACAGCGTGACTTGCCAGGCGAGCCGGTCGCGCCAGAGGCCTTTGACGTGGAAGCCATTTCGTCTTGCCTGTCTGCCACTGCGAAGAACCTCGGGCAGCCAGAGCAGGCTGACGATCAGGGCGGGCAGCGCCCAGATGGCGAGCGCGCCCGCAAGAGAGCCGCCCAATCCATGCTCGATCGGCAGTGTCAGCCCGGCGGCACTTGCCGCACCGGCGCAAAGCGCCATCGTGTAGAAGCCGGTCATCAGTGCGGCGCGCCCGGCGAAATCGCGCTTCACCAGCCCCGGCAGCAGCACGTTGCCGACAGCAATACAGGCGCCCGCAAGGGCGGTGCCGATGAAGAGCAGTGGCACGGAGGAAAGTCCGCGCAAACCCGTGCCGAGTGCGAGAAGCAGTAGAACGCCGAGCAGCGTGCGCTCCGTCCCGAGGCGCTGGGCAAGACGAGGCGCAAGCGGCGAGAAGGCACCAAGGCAGACGACCGGTAGCGTCGTCAGTAGGCTGGCGCCCAGCGCGCTGACACCGAGCTCCGAGCGGATCTCCGGCAGAAGCGCCGAGGCGCTCGAGAAGACCGGGCGCAGGTTGAAGGCGATCAGCACCAGGCTCGCGCCGAGCAGGAAACGCCCGGCAGCTCCCCGCACTGGCGTTGCCTGCGGCGGCGGAAGGCTGCCGGCCTCGGCGTCGATCAGCAATTCGTCGGCGGGGTCGAGCGCGCTGGCGGCATGGCTGGACGGCGTGTTCATGACAGGATCATCCGGTCGAGGGCGGCAAGAACGGGCGCCATGAAACGGCGCACCGCCGCATCCGCCTTGTCGGGATCGCCGGTTTCGATGGCGTCGACGATATCGGCATGCGCCTGCATGTCCGGTTCGGGAATATCCTTGCCGAGCGTCGCCGCGATGGTATCGGCAATCGAGGCCGAAAAGAAATCGTAGATCTCGATCATGGCCCGGTTGCCGGAAGCGGCGATAACAGCCTTGTGGAAGGCGAGGTCGCGTTCGATGAAGGCGGCCTGGTTGCCGCCGTCGTAATTGCCACGTTCGGCAAGTAGCCTGCGAAGCCCGGCAACCGTCTTCGGCGTCTTGCGGATCGCCGTCAGCCGGGCTGCCTCGACGTCGAGCGCCAAGCGCGCCTCGACCTGGTCACGCAGGCTGGCGCGCCGGGCCATCGTCAACGGCCGGCCGGCATCGGTCGTCGAGCGGACATAGGTTCCCGAACCCTGCCTTGTTTCGAGATAACCCTGGGAGACGAGAACGCGCACCGCCTCGCGCACGGTGCCGCGGCTGACGGAAAGCATGGCCGACAGCGAGGCTTCATTCGGCAATTTCTCGCCAACCGCCCAGCGTTTGCCGAGAATGTCGCCGCGGATCGCCTCGATCGCCTCATCCGCGAGATTGGTCTTGCTAAGCGCTCGCATCTCACTACTCATAAAGTCATCTGATGACTTTATGAGTAGTGAGATTTCGACCTTTCGTCAACGCCTGACATCAAGACGATAAAGACATCAAGACAATAAAAAAGGGCCGCCTCAGCGACCCTTTCCATGAGTTTGGCCTCAAACTGGCCTGGACTGTCTATGCAGCCCTAGGAAGGCGGGGATTAGAGCGAGGGCTGCCTCGCCTTCGTCACCTCTTCCATGCCCGTTACGAGGTCCGAAATCTCATTAGACATTGGATCACCTTCCTTTCGTTCTGTTGCTGATGGCTTAAAGTTAGGCTGATTCTTCTGAGATGCAAGCAGAAATGCACGCATGCGCTGCTTTGAGAGAAGCGCGGGTGTTCACAAAAGAACACGGCTTTTCGCCGAATGTGAAGGTTCCAGACGTCACGAAACCGTCATGTTGCCCTTGCAAACCGGCAACGCGTTAAGCTGTTATTAGCCGTGACATCAGACAATTTAGAGCATTCCCGCCGATGCGGCGGCGGGTTCCGGAGCAAGAAAGCCATGTGTCGCTGGGCAGCCTATCGCGGAGACCCTCTCTATCTTGAGGAACTGGTATCCTCGCCTGCGCACTCGCTGATCGAGCAGTCCCATTGCGCCACCCGCGCCAAGACGGCGACGAATGGTGATGGCTTCGGTATCGCCTGGTATGGCGACAGGCCCGAGCCCGGCCGCTACCGCGATATCCTGCCGGCCTGGTCGGATTGCAATCTGAAGAGCCTGGCACGGCAAATCCGTTCGCCGCTCTTCCTCGCCCATGTCCGCGCTGCCACAGGCGGCGGCACGCGCCGCGACAACTGCCACCCCTTCACCCATGGCACCTGGTCTTTCATGCACAATGGCCAGATCTCCGGTTTCGAGCGCCTGCGCCGGCCGATGGAGGCGATGCTCGACGACGAGCTGTTCAATGCCCGCGGCGGCACGACCGATTCCGAACTGATGTTCCTGCTGGCACTGCAATTCGGTCTGCGCGAGGCGCCGATCGCTGCGATGGCTCACATGATCGGTGTCGTCGAGGACCTGGCCGACAGCGTCATCGGCTCGATCCTGCTGCGCTTTACCGCTGCCTTCTCCGATGGCAACACGCTCTATGCTGTTCGCTATGCGACCGATCGCAAGGCGCCGACGCTCTATGCCTCGCCTGTGGGTGCGGGCTATTGCCTCGTGTCCGAGCCGCTGAACGACGATGGCGATGCCTGGGCGGAAATTCCGGATGGCAGCGCCGTCACCGTCGGTAAAGACGGCATCGACGTCGCCGACTTCCGGCCGGAGAAGCGGAGTGCCTCCAAGCCGCCGCGCGTGGCTATTCCTGCCTGAGCCGCTCGCGATTAGCTGAGCTGCTTGGCGATCAGTGCCGCGAGTCGTTCGGCGACCTCTTCCTTCGCCAAGTCAGGCCATTGCTCGACGCCGTCGCGGCGAACGAGTTTGACGCGGTTGCGTCCGCCGCCCATGATGCCGGTCGCTGGAGAGACATCATTGGCGACGATCATATCGGCGCCTTTCCTCTCGAGTTTCGCCTTCGCATTGCTTTCCACGTCCTGCGTCTCGGCGGCAAAGCCGATCACCAGCTTCGGCCGCATCGTATGATGGCCGACGGTTTTCAGGATGTCCGGGTTCTCGGTCAGCGCCAGCGTCGGGATGGATTCGCCGGGATGTTTCTTCAGCTTCTGGTCGGCCGCCGAGGCGACGCGCCAGTCCGCCACCGCTGCGACCATCACGGCGATGTCGGCCGGCAGCGCCGCAAGCACGGCATCACGCATTTCTTCAGCCCGCTCGACATGCACGACTGTCACGCCGACGGGGTCGGCGATTGTCACCGGCCCCGATACCAGCGTTACCTCCGCTCCGAGCTTTGCAAGGGCTGCGGCGATCGCATGCCCCTGCCGGCCGGAAGAGCGGTTGGCGATATAGCGCACCGGATCGATCGGCTCATGCGTCGGTCCTGACGTGACGATTGCCTTGCGTCCCTTGAGCGGCTTTTCTCCGTCGTCGAGCATGGTTTCGGCAGCAGCGACGATCTCCAGCGGTTCCGCCATCCGGCCGAGCCCTGCCTCCCGGCTTTCCGCCATCTCGCCGGCCATCGGCCCGACGAAGCGGATGCCGTCGGCTCTGAGCATCGCGGCATTCCGCCGCGTTGCCGGATGCGCCCACATGGCGGGGTTCATCGCCGGTGCGGCAAGCACCGGCCTATTGGTCGCCAGAAGCACTGTCGAGGCGAGATCGTCGGCAAGCCCATTCGCCATCTTCGCCATCAGATCGGCGGTCGCAGGGGCGATCAGCACGAGGTCGCAGTCGCGCGCCAGCCGGATATGACCGATATCCTGTTCGTCCTGTCGCGAAAACAGATCGAGGTAGACATGGTCCGCCGCCAATGCACCGACGGCAAGCGGCGTGACGAATTCCTGGGCGCCTTTGGTCATCACAGGGCGCACGCTCGCGCCGCGCTCGCGGAGCCGGCGGATCAGATCCAGGCTCTTATAGGCCGCGATGCCGCCGGAGATGATGAGGAGGATGCGTTTGCCGCTGAGACCCATGGCCTTCTACCCGTTGCCTTTTCTGACCGCCATCGACCCTAAGCCTTTGGCGGAGAACATGCAATCGCGAGGGCGACAGGCATCGGAGCTACTCCGGAAGCCGCCGCATGACGATCGCGATCGCCATGCCGAGGCGGGCAAGCCGCGGCGGCAGCCAGTCTCCGCCGCACTCGTGGGTCAGAGGTTGCTCATCCCGCCGTCGATGATGAGTTCGCTGCCGACGATATAGGCCGCCTCATCGGAGGCGAGGAAAACGATCGTCTTGGCGACTTCGCCGGGGGTTCCGAAACGGCCGACGGGAATCTGGGCCTGGATCTGCGCAGTCATCGCTTCGGATTGGGCTTGTGAAGCGCCGAGCTTGCTGTAGAGCGGCGTGGAGATCGGACCGGGGCTGACGGCGTTGACGCGGATGCCGCGGCCGATGAGCTCGCCCGACAATGTCTTGGCAAGCGTCAGCAGCGCGCCCTTCGTCAGCGAATAGACGCTGGAATTCGGCATGCCGATATGGGCGTTGATCGAAGTGTTGAGCACGATCGCGGCCTGCTTCGAAAAAATCGGCAGCAGCGCCTGAATCAGGAAGAACGGGCCCTTGACGTTGATATCAACCGACTTGTCGAAGGCGGCTTCGCTCCACTGTTCCAGCGGCCCGAATTCGGCGACCCCGGCGTTGACGAAGAGGATGTCGAGCGTGCCGAAAATCTCTCTCACGCTATCGGCGACGGCCTTCTGGCCGACCGCATTGCCGGCATCGGCCTGGATGACGGTGGCTTTGCCGCCGAATTCGGCGCGGGCCGCCTCAACGCTTGCCGCGCTGCTGCCGGTAACGACGACGCGGGCGCCCTCAGCGATGAACTGGCGGGCGGTCTCGAGGCCGATGCCGCTGGTGCCGCCGGTGATGAGGGCTGTCTTGTTCTGCAGGCGTGACATAATGAAGTTCCTTTGATCGAATGTTGGAGCGCGGCCCGTTCTTGTTCAATGCGAGAATGCTCTGAAAAAGGCGGCGCGATAAGCCGGCGCGTTGAAGGATCATCAACCCGCAGCGGATAACCGCGCCGCGCCGCCTCAGGTGCGGGTGATCGAAGCGCCGCCGTCGACCAGCGATGCCGTGCCGGTGACGAAGCTCGCATCGTCGGAGGCGAGGTAGAGGACCGAGCGAGCGAGCTCTTCGGGATTTGCGACACGCTTCAGCGCATGCAGATTGGTGACGAAGGCCTGCTTCTCAGGCGTATCGTTCATGTCCCGATACATGTCGGTATCGACCGCACCCGGCAGGATGGCATTGACGCGCACAGCCTGCTGACCGAATTCGGCGGCAAGCGCCTGTGTCAGGCCGATCAGGCCGGATTTGCTGGCGGCATAGGCGGCAACCCCCGGGAAGGCGAAGCTGTAGCCGACGAAGGTTGAGGTGAAGATCACCGAGCCGCCGCCATTTTCCACCATCGCCCCGATCTGGTGCTTGGCGGCGAGGAAGGAGGCCGTCAGATTGATCGCCAGCGCCTCGCTGAAACCCGCTTCGGAAACGGCGGTGCTCGCACCGGCTTCGCCGAGCGTGCCGGCATTGTTGAAGGCGATATCGAGCTTGCCGTAATTTCTCACGGCGGCGGCGACCAGCGCCTTGTGATAATCTTCCGAGCGCACGTCGCCGGCAATGGCGATGGCATCGCCGCCCTCCGCCTTGATCTCCGCCACGAGGCTGTCGAGTTCGCCTTGACGGCGGGCGCCGACGACGACCTTGGCGCCTTCGGCGGCGAAGAGCTTTGCCGTGGCCCGGCCGATGCCGGAGCTTGCGCCGGTGACGATCGCGACCTTGTTGTTCAAGCGGTTCATGGTTCCATCTCCTGTGCTGAGGCGAGGCGGCCCTTGCCGTCCCTTCCGTTGAATGGAAGATGGCATTTTCCTTTCGTTCGGATTAGTCTCCAGATCGGGGAATTCGAATTCGGAAAAGCCGAACGATGATCAGGATAGAAGGCATTGCGGCTTTTGTCGCCGTGGTCGAGGCAGGCTCGGTCAGCGAGGCGGCCCGGCGTCTTCGGCTGTCCAAATCCGTCGTTAGCGAAAGGTTGGCCGAGCTGGAGAAATCGCTCGGCGGCATCCTGCTGCACCGAACGACCCGCAAGCTCACTTTGACCGAGGATGGCACGGTCTTCCTGGAGCGCGCCGCGCGCATCGTGCGCGAGATCGAGGAGGCCGCGGCCGATATGGCGGAGCGGCGCGGAACGCTGTCAGGCCCGATCCGCATCGCCGCTCCCGTCACCTTCGGCCGCATGCATCTCGGCCCGGCGCTCTATCCCTTTCTCGCCAAACATCCCGAGATCGAACTGACCCTCGATATCGATGACCGGCGGGTAGATGCCGCTTCGGACGGCTATGATGCCATTATCCGCAATGGTCCGATCGCCGATAGCCGGCTGGTCGCCTGGAAGCTCACGCGAAGCCGCCGTCTTCTCTGTGCCTCACCGGATTATCTCGCCCGCCAGGGAATTCCGTCCTCGCTGGCTGATCTCAACGGCCATCGCGGCATCTTCTACACCAATCGCGGCGTTGCCGACTGGCGCTTCCAGACGCCGGAGGGTGCGATCGTCGTCCGTGCGAAACTGGCGCTCGGCATCAACAATGGCGACATGCTCCGCGACGCGGCGATTGCCGGCCTCGGCATTGCGCTGCTGCCCGCCTTCATCGCCGGCCCGGCCATCCGCGAAGGCCGGCTTGCCGAAATCGATGTCGGCCACAGGCCGGAGGCCGAATTCATCTATATGGCCCATCCCGAGGGCCGAAACCCCTCCGCCAAGCTCCGCGCCATCGCCGATCACCTGAAGAAGAGCTTCGGCGATCCGCCCTATTGGGATCCGGCGGGTTAGAGCATGTCGCGCAAAACTGTGCAGCGGTTTTGCGACAACAACATGCGCAAAAACAAGGACCTAAAGCGCGAAGAGCGAATCTGAAAGATCGCGACGCGCTTTAGCTCAGCAGGCTCATCAGGTTCTCGGTGACCGGCGAGCGATGTGTTTTCAACATTGCCAGTGCCAGGCACGCCACGGCCGGCGGCCCCTCGATCGGCCGGTAGGCCACACCTTCGAGCTTGATCTGCGAAATCGAGGCCGGCACGATCGAGACGCCGAGATCGGCCGCCACCAGATTGACGACCGAGGAAATCTGCGGCGCCTCCTGCGCCACGGTCAGCTCGAATCCCGCCTTGCGGCAGGCGAGCACGACATCGTCGTAGAGGCTCAAGCCCACGAGCCGGGGAAAGAGGATGAAGGGTTCGTCCGCCAGCATTGCAAGCGGCAGGCTACGATGTCTTGCCAGAGGATGGCTGGCGGGCAGGGCAATCACCATCGGCTCGTCCGGCAGCCGCCGCAGCCGGATGCCGGCGGGATCGTCCAGGCCGGGGCGCATGAAGGTGGCGTCGAGCTCGCCGCGTTCCAGCTTCTGCATCAGCGCCAGCGTATTCATTTCCGTCAGCGACAGCTGCACCTCCGGCCAGCGCGCGCGAAACCGGCGGATCGTCGTGCTGACCACCGGGTTGAAGGCGGAGGATGCGGTGAAGCCGAGCGACAGACGGCCGGTCTCGCCGCGATTGGCGCTTTGCGCCGCAAGCTTCGCCTTCTCAGCTGCCACCAGCGACGCCTTTGCCTCGCCAAGGAAGGCCGCGCCCGCTGCCGTCAATTCGGCGCCGTGCGGCACACGGTGAAACAGCGCCGCACCCACTTCCCTCTCCAGGTCGCGGATCTGCTGGCTGAGCGGCGGCTGCCCGATGCCGAGCTTGCCGGCGGCACGCGTGAAATTGCCTTCTTCGGCCACCGCCAGAAAATACCTGAGATGCCGCAGCTCCATCACTATCTCCAAAACCTATCGGAATCGACGGTCTCATATATTGGACAAATGGAGGCGCTTTGACTAGATCGGAGGCTGGAAGGATGAGGATATGCCGACGTCAGTGCATGCAGTGAAGACCTCCGAGACAGCTGCGACCCCAGGGCAGAAGCACTACCTGACCCGTGGCGCCGGCGCCTATCGCCGCGCCAGCCTGGCACTCTTCCTTTCCGGCTTCTCCACCTTCTCGCTGCTCTATTGCGTCCAGCCGCTGCTGCCGATCTTCTCGCAGGAATTCGCTGTCAGCCCGGCCGAAAGCTCGCTGTCCCTTTCGCTCTCCACCGGTTTCCTGGCGGTCGCCATCGTCTGCGCCGCCGCCGTCTCGGAAGGTCTCGGCCGCCGCAGCCTGATGTCGATATCGCTGGTCGGGGCGGCATTGCTGACCATTGCCACCGCCTTTGCCCCGAACTGGCATCTGCTGCTCGTCATCCGCGCGCTTCAGGGCCTTGTTCTCGGTGGTGTGCCGGCCGTTGCCATGGCCTATCTCGCCGAGGAAATCGATCCGCGCGGCCTTGGCGCCACCATGGGCCTCTATGTCGGCGGCACGGCCTTCGGCGGCATGTCCGGCCGCGTGCTCACCGGCATCTTCGCCGAATATCTCACCTGGCGTCCGGCGCTCTTCATCATCGGCACCATCGGCCTTGCCGCCGCGATCGGCTTCATCGCCCTCTTGCCACCGTCACGCAATTTCGTCCGCCGGCCGGGCTTCGACCCACGCTTTCATGCAAAGGCCTGGCTCGGCCACCTCAGCAATCCGGCGCTGCCCTTCATCTTCACCATCGCCTTCCTGGCGATGGGCTCCTTCGTGACGATCTACAATTATGCCGGCTTCCGCCTGGTGGCGCCGCCCTACGGCCTCAACCAGACCGAACTCGGCCTGATCTTCACCGTCTACCTCTTCGGAATCGGCGCCTCCTCGATCGGCGGTCTGCTGGGAGACCGGATCGGGCACTTTTCTGTGCTTCTCTTCGGTCTGGCACTCACCGCCGCCGGCAGCGCGCTGACGCTCTTTGCCTCGCTCCCGGCGATTATCCTCGGTATCATCGTGCTCACGACCGGCTTCTTCATGAGCCATTCGATCGCCAGCGGCCTTGTCGGCAAGCTGGCACATGGCACCAAAGGGCACGCCTCGTCGCTCTATATGCTCGCCTATTATGTCGGCTCCAGCCTCATGGGTTCGGCGGGCGGCTGGTTCTTCGCGGTTGAAGGCTGGGCCGCCGTCGTTATCTTCACGCTTGCCATGCTGGCGCTGGCCTTTGTCTCCGCCTGTCTTGCCCAGCACCTCGCGAGGAGAAAAGCATGATCCGCATAGACCGCCTCGACCATCTCGTGCTGACCGTCGACGATATCGCCATCAGCTGCGACTTCTATTCCCGCATCCTCGGCATGTCGGTCGAAACCTTTGCTGAAGGCCGAAAAGCACTGAAATTCGGCGGGCAGAAGATCAATCTGCATCATGCCGGCCACGAATTCGATCCCAAGGCAAGGCAACCCACACCCGGCTCCGGCGACCTCTGCTTCATCGCCGAGACTCAGCTTGCCGATGTCATCGCCCATCTAGAGGCCTTAGGCGTTGCGATCGAAGAGGGTCCGGTCGAGCGCACCGGCGCGACCGGGCGTTTGAGTTCGGTCTATTTCAGGGACCCCGACGGCAACCTCCTCGAGGTCTCCAATCTGATTGCCTGACGTCGACCTCCCGCACATCAACCGAGCCGGATATAGGGCACGTCCTTCTTCGCCACCTCATCGAGCGCCTCCTCGTAACCGGCATCGGCGTAACGCATGACGCCGAGCGCCGTATCATTGGTCAGCGCATGGTCGAGCCGTTCGTCGGCGGCATCCGTGCCGTCGGCGACGACGGTGACGCCGCAGCTCGTCATGTAGCCGGCATAGCCGCCGCCGCCGGAATGGATGACGACCAGATCGGCCATCGACGAGCAGAGCATCATCGCATCGATCAGCGGCCAGTCAGCGATCGCGTCGGAGCCGTCCTTCATCCCCTCGGTCATGATATTCGGATGCGCCATGGCGCCGGCGTCGAGATGGTCGCGGGAGAAGGCGACCGGGCCTTTGAGTTCGCCACTCGCAACCAGCGTGTTGACGCGCCTTGCGAGTGCGGTGCGTTCGCCGTGGCCGAGCCAGGCGATGCGCGCCGGCAGCCCCTCGAAGGGCACATGCTCGCGCGCCAGCCGGATCCAGTTGGTGATGATCTTGTTGTCGGGGAACATCTCGAGCAGCAGGTCGTCGATCCGGGCGATATCGCTCTCCTCGCCTGACAGAGCCATCCAGCGGAACGGGCCGATCGCCCGGGCAAAGAGCGGCCTGAGATAGGCTTCGGTGAAGATCGGAATGTCGAAGGCATTGGCAACGCCGCCCTCGCGGGCCTGCGTGCGGATCAGGTTGCCGTTGTCGAAGACTTCCGAGCCACGCTTCTGGAATTCCAGCATCGCCGTCACATGCTCGACGATCGAGGCCCGGCTTGCCGTCATCAACTGCCCCTGGCCATCGTCGCGCAGGCCCTTGACCTGATCGAGGCTCATGCCCTTCGGCACGTAACCGTAGACGAGGTCATGCGCCGAGGTCTGGTCGGTGACGATGTCGGGCACGATGCCGCGGCGGGCGATCTCGGGATAGACCTCCGCCGCATTACCGACGAGGCCTACGGACAGCGCCCGCTTGTCCTTCACCGCTGCATCGATCATCTGAAGGGCGGTATCGAGATCGGGAGCGATTTCCTGGAGATAGCCGATCTGCTGGCGCTTGCGGGCGCGCTCCGGATCGATGTCGATGCAGAGGATTGCAGCCCCTGCCATGCGGCCGGCGAGAGGTTGCGCCCCGCCCATGCCGCCGAGGCCGGCCGTCAGTACGAACCGGCCGAGGAGATCGCCGCCGAAGCGCCGCTCGGCAATGCGCATGAAGATCTCGTAGGTGCCCTGGATGACGCCCTGGCTGCCGATATATTGCCAGGCGCCGGCCGTCAGCCCGCCCCAGCAGATCAACCCCTTGCGCTGCAGCTCGTAGAATACCTCGGCCTTTGCCCATTGCCCGACGATATTGCAGTTCGCCATGATGACCAGCGGCGCCTTGGCATGCGTTCGAACGAGGCCGATCGGCTTGCCGGACTGGATGAGCAGCGTCTGGTCCTCGTCCATCTCGGTCAGCGCCTTGACGATGCCTCTATGCGCCGCCCAGTTGCGGGCCGCCTTGCCGAGCGCGGCATAGACGATCAGATTGTCGGGATCCTCGCCGACGGAGAGCACGTTTTCGAGCAGCCGCAGCAGCGCCTCCTGCCGCCAGCCTTTGGCCCGCAGTTCCGGCCCGCCGGGAATCGGAAATTTCGGATGACGTGGATTGGCCTTCGGCATCGTGGGTTCCTCGTTTTGCTCTGCCTTCGTTCGTTATTTCCTGGGCAGCGATTCCACATAGGCGAGTGCCGCATCGAGCAAACGCCGTCTCAGGGTATCGTCGCCGTAAACTTCGGCACCGCCTCGCACCCAGCCATGCATCACACGCTCGCCCGACAGCATCTGGATCACGCCTGGCAGTGCCAGCGCCCAGTCGTCATTGCCCTTGCCGAGACGGATCAGCATGCCGTCATGGCGTGCGCAGCAGAGAAGATTGCCGTTCAGCATGAAGGCCCAGCCGCCGAACATCGATTTTTCGGCAAGACCCGGCCGATCGCCGAGTTCCTCACGCATCAGTTCTTCGAGACCCCGATCGCGCGCCATGGCTCAGGCCTTTGTCGCCAGTGCATAGCGTGCGATCTCGATCCCCATCGCCTTTTCGACGACGGGATAGACGGTCGGATCGAGCACGCTTGCCGACAGCGGAATGATATCCATCGGCACATGCAGGATGAACACCCGCATGCCCTCCTTGAGCTGGCCGACGCTGAGCGGCTCGCCCTCTGGTGAAAGCGTGGTGATGACGGCGGGAAAGGTGGCAAGCCGCCCGCCATCCGCATCGTCCACCGCCATATATTCGTTCATCACATGCAGCGTCACCGACTTTTCGCCCGCGCCGACGGTGATCGTGCCGATGTCGAAGGCTTCCTTGGTGTAGACGACCTCCTTGCGGGTAATGATTCCTTCGGCAAGGATATGTCCGCCCGTCGTCTTGCAGATCGCGTCGATGACATCAGATCCGCCCTTCTTCTCCGCCGCGATGATCGCCTCACCGAGCGAAAGTGCCATCGAAATGCCGCCGAGCGCCGCATGGCTGCGGACATAGGAGGCTCTGAGCGGATTGCGGCAACTGGCGATGAAGCCGCCGGATTGATCGGCGGCAGCGCGCAGCACCGGCGAGATCTTCGCCGTCGCGCCCTTCACCACCAACTCGATATAACGGTTTTCGGCCCGATTGCCGCCGACAGCGGTCTGAATCATCTGCTCGGGCGAACCGGCCATGCCGATCGAGCCCATGTCGCCTGTGGGATGTGCGCGGATATCCCCGACCGCGTCGACCACCTTGGTGCCGAGGATTGCCGACGGCAGCCAGCCGTTCAGCGTCGAGGATTTGCCGTTCTGGCCGATGATCAGCCCGGAAAGCTTTTCGCCGAGTGCCTCCTGCAGCAATTGCACGGCCTTCACATAATCGATGCCCTGCATTTCCCAGGGGGTGGTGGAGGCCGGTGCGCCGATCGCAGCCGCGGTGGCGATCCACGCCTCGTCCTTCAGCTCGTCGATCGAGACCAGCTCGGGCTTGCCGACATTGACGGCGGCATAACCGAGCATCCGCCCGTGATCGGCCCAGCCGCCGCCGCCGGCGGCATAGACGGAGCCACCCTTGACGGCAGCTTCCACGTCCTTCTCAACGAGTATGCGTCCCATCGGTCCTCTCCTGATTCAAATCCTTGTCCATCTCGCGCACCGCCTCGAAAAGCACGGCGGCACCGAGCGCGATATCGTCATTTTCAGCCCACTCGTCGGCCGAATGGCTGCGGCCTTCGCGGCAGGGCACGAAGATCATCGCCGCCGGTGCCACCTTGGCGATCCAGGCCGTGTCGTGCCCCGCGCCGGAGGCCATGCGCCGATGTTTTGCGCCGACACGTTCGCAAGCGGCCTCCAAGGTCGACAGCAGCCCGGCATCAGCAGGCGTCGGCAGATTGTCGGAAACCCGGTTCGGGGTCTTGATCGTCACGCTGTAGGCCCCCGCCAGCTTTTCGACATGGCCGTCGAGCCAGCGGCAGAATGCCTCCATGTCGGCACGGATTTCGGCACGGCCATCGATCAGCAGCACTACTTTCGACGGCACGACATTGGCGGCATTCGGCTCGATCCGGAATTCGCCGACCGTCGCTGCAAAATGGCCCGGCGTTTTCGCAAGCTCGGTGGCGGCGTTGCGGATGTCGAGCACCAGCTGCGACGCCGCCACCAGTGCATCCGCCCGTCGGTCCATCGGCGTCGTGCCGGCATGGTCGGCCCGCCCTTCGACGGTGATCTCGATGCGGGTGATGCCTGATATCGCGGTGACGATGCCGATATCCTCCTTTTCGGCTTCGAGCACCGGGCCCTGTTCGATATGGAGTTCCAGAAAGCCGGCTATATCGGGCCTGTTCTGCTGCATCAGTACATCAGGTCTGCCGCCGACCTCGGCGATGCCCTCAGCCAGGTCGCGCCCGTCGCTGACGCGCGAAAGCCAGGCCGCCGGCAGTTGGCCGGTCATGCCGCGGCTGCCGATGCAGGACACGCCGAAGATGCTGACCTCCTCGGCAAGGAAATCGACGATTTCGAGATCGTGATCGAGCTCGATATTTTGGTCGCGCAGCGCGCGCGCCACCTCCAGCGCCGCAATTACCCCGGCAATGCCGTCAAAGCGGCCGCCGTCCGGTACCGTGTCGGAATGCGAACCGACCATGATCGTGCCGAGCCATGGTTTCCGGCCAGTCCGTCGGCCGATCAGATTGCCGGCGGCATCGACCCGCGTTTCCAGTCCCGCCGACTTCATCCGCGCGTCGATATAGGCCCGGCCTTCGAGGAAGAGCGGCGAGAACGCCCGCCGCGTCCAGGGATGCCCCGGCTCGGTCATCCCGGCCAGCGCCTCGATATCTCCAGCGATCCGGTCGGCATTGACGGGAAGATTGCGGCTCATGCTTCAGCTCCCGCAATGACCTGGCGCGGCAGCGGCCGCACGAAGCGCCCGGTGCCGGGCGCAGCAAGCACCTTGGCGCCCTCGGCAATCTTTTCGCCGCGCAGATAGGTGGCGGAAATGGTCCAGGGCAGGCGGATGCCGTTATAGGGGCTCCAGCCGACGACGTTGTTGCCGCTCGCGGCGGCATCATAGACGCTGTCGCGCGGCTCCAGCACGACGATATCGGCATCCTTGCCCGGCGTCAGCGCGCCCTTGATATGGTCGAGCCGGAAATGCTTCGCCGGGTTCTCCGCCATCAGCCTGGCTGCCCATGTCAGCGGAATGCCGCGTTCGATGGCACCTTTGACGAAAAGCGGCACCATCACCTCGAGGCCTGGAACGCCGGAGGCGTTGGCGAGCATGTCGGGATTGGTCTTGCGGTTTTCCGACCAGCTGACGTGATCGGTCGAGACCAGCCAGACATCACCCTCGGCCACCTTCCGCCAGAGGCTCTCCACCTCGGCGCGCGGCCGCACCGGCGGATTGATCTTCGCCTTGCCACCGAGGCGCTTCACGTCGTTTTCCTCGTCGAGCGTCAGATAATGGATGCAGCATTCGACCGTCGCCGCAAAGCCGTCGCGGCGATAGGCGCGCGCGATATCATAGCCGCGCCCGAGCGAGCAGTGCACCACATGCGCCGGGCAGCCCGTGTCGGCACCCGTCTCAAAGATCGTATGCATCGCCAGCAGCTCGGTGATCGGCGGTCGCGACAGGCCGTGCGCCCGCCAGTCGGTGATGCCGCTCGCCTTCACCTGCTCCATATAGGTGCGCACCGCCTCGTCGTCCTCATTGTGCACGCCGGCTGTCAGCCCCGTCGGAGCGATCGCCGCGAAGCAGGCGTCGAGCAGTGCCGGCGGAATGCGCGGAAAGCGCTTGGGGTCGGTGCCGAAGGTCGAGAATTTGAAGGCTGCAACGCCTGCCTCCACCATCTCGCGGATCCGCGCCGGGCCTTCTTCCGGATCGACGGTGCCGTAAAGCGCGAAATCGACGCGCGCCTGCGGTCCGGCATGGTCGACTTTCCGCTTCACCGCCGCTGCCGAACAGACGAGATTGCCTTCGTCATAGGGCATGTCGACGATTGTAGTCACGCCGCCTGCCGCCGCCGAGCGCGTCGACCAGATGAAATCCTCCTGGTCCTTCTGGGAAAGCGAATGTACCTGCGCATCGATCGCGCCGGGCAGGATCAGCGCTTTTCCGAGCAGATGCCGTTCGCGGCCCGCAGGCGGCACGCCGAGGCCGACCTCGGCGATCTTGCCGTCGCGCACGGCGACATAGCCCTCTTCGACAATGCGGTCCGGCAGCACCACCGTGCCCTGCAGAACGAGATCGAAGTCCATTTTGCTTCCTCCCTGCAGCGCTGCGCGTCTTTCTAGCCGCGCAAAGGACGCTGTAACACTTTGAATTGCTGCATAATTCCTTAAGTCGATCTCGATTTAAGGGATTATGTAGCAAGCTGGAAATCAGACTGCTGCCGGCTCGTCATGGGTTAGCCGTTCCTCGATGTGCTCCAGCGAGCCGAGGGCGAAGAAATCGTCGAAGGAGGCGATCGGAACCTGCTCAGTCAGCTTCGTGACGAAATCGTCCGAACCAAGTTCCTCCTCGATCGCCTCCACTTCGGCCGAAAGCGGCCGGTCGACCGTATAGAAATCCGCATGTTTGCGCACGACCTCGTAGAGCATGGCGGCGACGCCCTTCGGTTCATCGCCGAGTATGTCGATCGCCTGGGCCGAGAGCAGCGCCTCGAGGGCTGCGAGGCGCTTCAGCGCCCGCATCTGCCGGTCGAAGCGCTCGATGACGAGCGGCAGGAAGGCCGCCTCGTCCTCCAACCCGGCTGCGACGACCAGCGACTGCGCAGAAACAGGATTGGACATTGACAGCACGCGCGAGAAAATCTCGCCGGCAAGTTTGATGATCGGCCCGAAACCGGTGGCAATCCGCCCCGGCGGCACGAGATTGACCGGCAGGTCGCGCCGCTGGCCGTTGCCGAGAATGACGCAGCGGTTGAAGGCGTTGCGCGCTGCATGCGCCATGCAGAGCGCGGCCGATTCGAGCAGGATCGTCACATCGAGCGGAAGAGAGCCGCCCGACGTCATCACCCGGCCTTCGACGACGACGGGATTGTCGTCCGAGCGCCCGGTGGCGGCAAGGATCTTATGGCCGGTCGATAAAAGGTTTTCGATCACCGCGCCGAACACCTGGGCGATCATGCGCAGGCTCAGCGGATCCTGCACATGCGTTGCGACGGGCCAGTTCCATTCGTCGGAGGCATTGCAGAGCCAGGCGCCGATCAGCGCTTCGCGCGCAGTTCCGACATGCCGGACCGCCTTCCAGGGATCGCGGGAAGCACCGAGCGCACCGGCCGCCATCATCGCCGTTGCCAGCAGGACGCGGATCGAGGCCGCGGCGTTGCGCGTCGTTTCCGCCGCCGAGGCAAAGCTTACCGCATTGATGCTGAGCGAGGCGAGGCTGTCGCGCGGCGCCATCCGCATCGGTTCCAGCCCGGCCGCCTGGAAAGCCTCGGCCGCCTGCATCCGGTTGCCGCGATAGATCGCTTCGCCGACGCCGGTCAGCACCGCTCCGATCTGTCCCATCAGGCCGATATCCGCACAGCCGATCGAGCCGGTGCGGCGCACGACCGGGATGAGATCGGCCTCGAGCATCCTGATATAGGCCTGGATCAATTCCGGCGTGCAGCCGACCTGGCCGGTCAGCGCCGTATTGATACGGATCGCCATGGCATTGCGGACGATATTGCAGGAAAAGGGGGTGCCGGTGCCGAAATGATGGGCGCGCACCAGGCCGAGATTGAAGGTGTCGAGTTCGTCGGCCGACCACTCCACATCTTTCATGGCGCCGACGCCTGTCGTCGAGCCGTAGACGGGCATGCCGGAGGCAATCGCATCCTCGACGACCTCGCGGGCGATCGCGATGCGGGCCATGCCTGTCGCCGAAGCCGAAATCTTAGCCTTGCCCGCACCAATCGTCACCATCTCGGCAAAACCGAGCGGTTGTCCGGAAAGTTCGATGCCAAGGCGTTCGTGCTTCATGTGCCTATCTCCCCAGAACAGGATGATTTTAGGCCGGATCGGCCTAAAATCTGAATCCTGTTCTAAACTAAAGAGTCAGAGCATGATGTCGCCCGAAAACCGCTCACACTTTTCGGCATCATGCTCGGAACGTGAGACTAAGCGAGCCCTCCGTCACATGGGATATCCCAAATGCCGAACACAGCATGTTTTTGGCAGGCGGTCAGCTCAGCATCCAGGCAATATAGACAAGCGTCAATGCGATGATCCAAAGCGCGATCCTGGCCGAGCGGTTGTGCCGCGCTTCGGCCTTGCCGATCGCCTCCGCCGTCTCAGCATCGAAGCGCAACCCGTGCTCGCTCATATGCAGAAGCTGGTGGTGGAATTTTTCGGTCTTCGCTGCGATTTCGGGCACGGCTTCGGCGAGCTTTACCGCCGCCTTCAGCCCGTCCTTGAGATCGGTGGCGATCCGCTTCGGCCCGAGATTGGTGCGGATCCAGTCGCCGACGACAGGCTCGGAGGCCTTCCACATGTTGAAGCGCGGATTGAGCATGCGCGATACGCCTTCGACCACGACCATGGTCTTCTGCAGCATCACCAGCTCCGGCCGCGTCGCCATGTCGAAGAGTTCGGTGACTTCGAACAGCAGCGTCAGCAGCTTGCCCATCGAGATCGTCTCGGCCGGCTGTCCATGAATCGGCTCGCCGATCGCCCGGATCGCCTGGGCGAAGCTCTCGACATTGTGATGTCCGGGCACATAGCCGGCCTCGAAATGCACCTCGGCGACGCGGATATAGTCGCGGGTGATGAAGCCATAGAGGATTTCGGCGAGGAACCGCCGTTCCTTCTTGCCCAGCCGCCCGACGATGCCCATGTCGACGGCGACGATCATGCCGTCAGCATCGACGAAGAGATTGCCTGGATGCATGTCGGCATGGAAGAAGCCGTCGCGCAGCGTGTGGCGCAGGAACGACTGGATCAGCGTATCGGCAAGCAGGTTGAGATCGTGGCCCGCCGCGCGCAGGCCCTCGACGTCGGACATCCTTGTGCCGTCGATCCACTCCATGGTGATGACGTCGCGCCCGGTGCGCTCCCAGTCGACCTTCGGCACGCGGAAGCCGGGATCCTTTTCGGTGTTCTCGGCGATCTCGGAAAGGGCGGCCGCCTCCAGGCGAAGATCCATCTCCACCTTCGTCGTCTGCTCCAGCGTCTTCGTCACTTCGACCGGCCGCAGCCGCCGGCTGGACGCCAGGAAACGCTCCTGCATATGGGCAACGAGATACATCGCCTCGATGTCATGGGCAAAGCGCTGGCGCACGCCGGGCCGCACGATCTTGACGGCAACCTTCTTCCGGCCCTCGGCACTATCGACCTCGGCCGGATGCACCTGCGCGATCGAGGCGGCGGCGATCGGATCGCCAAAGCTCGCGTAGAGCTCGCCGATCGGCCGTCCGAGCGAGCCTTCGATATTGGCCTTGGCCGCTGCCGAGGGAAAGAAGGCCATCCGGTCCTGAAGCTGCGACAGGTCGTTGGCGAATTCGACGCCGACGACATCCGGCCGCGTCGCCAAGAACTGCCCGATCTTCACATAGGAGGGACCAAGCCGCTCGACGGCCTGGGCCAACCGGTCGCTGCGCTTCTGATGCCGCGCCTTGCTTCGCTCGAAAATCGTGACGACGGACTTGGCGAGCGCGACCGGCGGCGGCAGCCCTTCGGAAGGAAGGGCTGACACGACACCCTCACGCACGAGCACCCAGCCGACGCGCCAAAGGCGGAAATATGCGCCGAAAGTACTCATCTTCTGTTTGATTCTCGCGCGACGCTATTCGAAAACCGCTCTACATTTTTCGGCGTCATGCGTCAGAGCTTCCAGCCGGAATGGAGTGCGGCGATGCCGCCGGTATAATTGGTGTAGGTGACGCGCGAAAAGCCGGCCTGGCGGATCATTGCCGCGAAATTCTCCTGGTTCGGGAATTTTCGGATCGATTCCACCAGATATTGGTAGGGTTCGGCATCGCCGGTAATCGCCTTGCCGAATTGCGGAATGGCATTGAACGACCAGGCGTCGTAGATCTTGTCGAGAAGCGGCATATCGACTTCGGAAAATTCCAGCACCAGCAGCCGCCCGCCGCGCTTCAACACGCGATAGGCCTCCGACAGCGCTACGTCGATCCTCGGCACGTTGCGGATGCCGAAGGCGATCGTATAGGCATTGAAGCTGCCTGCCTCGAACGGCAGTTCCTCGGCATTCGCCTCGACGAAGGTGAGATTGCCGGAAAGCTTCTTCTTTTCCGCCCGCTCGGCCCCGACACCGAGCATCGAGCCGTTGATGTCGAGCACCGTGGCATGCGCCTGTCTGCCCGAGGCCTCGACGATGCGGAAGGCGATATCACCCGTGCCGCCGGCGACGTCGAGCACCTTGTAGCCCGGCTCCTTGCGCGGGTTCAGCGCCGAGATCATCGCATCCTTCCAGGCGCGGTGCATGCCCATCGACATGACGTCATTCATGATGTCGTAGCGCTTGGCAACCTTGTGGAACACCTGGTTGACCATGCTCTGCTTCTCGCCATTAGGCACCTCGCGGAAGCCGTAGGAGGTCTCCATGCCGCCATCGGCGGAAGTGCGGCTTTCTGACATCAGACTGCTCCGTTCCTGAAGATTCGGGCGCGGCGGCCATAGCGAAAGACCGCGCGCGACGTTATCTATGGGCCGCGTTCTCCACGGCACACTGGCGCTATAGCGCACATCGTCGTCGGTTGAAACACGTTAGATATAGATGGGTTAAGATGCCGGAATTGCCAGAAGTCGAAACGGTGAAACGCGGCCTGACGCCGGCGATGGAGGGCACCCGCATCACCAAGCTGGAGCTGCGGCGCGGCGATCTGCGCTTCCCCTTTCCCGACGCTTTCGCGGACAGGGTTTCGGGCCGCACCATCGTCGGCCTTGGCCGCCGCGCCAAATATCTGCTGGTCGATCTCGACGACGGCAACACGCTGATCTCCCATCTCGGCATGTCCGGTTCCTTCCGGATCGAGGAGGGCCGCATCGAGGAGGCTGCTGCCTCCGCCGCGCCGGGCGAATTCCACCATGCCCGCTCGAAGGACGAGAAACACGATCACGTCGTCTTCCATCTGGAGGGCGCAAGCGGCCCGCGCCGGGTCGTCTACAACGATCCGCGCCGTTTCGGCTTCATGGATATGGTGGGGCGTGCCGATCTCGCCGCCCATCCCTTCTTCCGCGATCTCGGCCCGGAGCCGACAGGAAACGAGCTTGGCGCCGCCTATCTGGCCGAACGCTTCCGCGACAAGGCGCAGCCGCTGAAAAGCGCGCTGCTTGACCAGAAGAACATTGCCGGTCTCGGCAATATATATGTCTGCGAGGCGCTGTGGCGCGCGCATCTTTCGCCGATCCGCGCCGCCGGCACGCTGGTGACGGCAGGGGGCCGGCCGAAGGCGCAGCTCGACCTGCTCGTCGCCTCGATCCGCGACGTCATCGCCGACGCGATCGCCGCCGGCGGATCGTCGCTGCGTGACCATATCCAGACCGACGGATCGCTCGGCTATTTCCAGCATTCCTTCTCAGTTTATGATCGCGAAAGTCAGGCTTGCCGCACGCCCGGCTGCGGCGGTACGGTCGCCCGCATCGTCCAGGCGGGTCGCTCCACCTTCTATTGCGCCACCTGCCAGAAGTAAGAGTGAGAAACCGGGAGAACAGCATGGCCTATGAGACCCTGATCGTCGAAACCCGAGGCAATGTCGGCCTCGTCACGCTGAACCGCCCGCAGGCGCTGAACGCGCTGAACTCCACCGTCCTGAAGGAACTGAAAGAGGCCTATGCCGCCTTCCACGCCGACGAGACGGTTGGAGCGATCGTGTTGACCGGTTCCGAGCGTGCCTTTGCCGCCGGCGCCGATATCAAGGAGATGCAGCCGCTTGAGTTCGCCGATATCTATAAGAGTGATTTCATCAGCGGCTGGGATGAGGTCGCCAAGGCACGCAAGCCGGTGATCGCTGCCGTCAGCGGTTTTGCGCTCGGCGGCGGCTGCGAGCTCGCCATGATGTGCGATTTCATCATCGCCTCGGAGACAGCGAAGTTCGGCCAGCCTGAAATCACACTGGGCGTCATTCCCGGCATGGGCGGCTCGCAGCGGCTGACGCGCGCCGTCGGCAAGGCGAAGGCGATGGATCTCATCCTGACCGGCCGCATGATGGATGCGGCCGAGGCGGAACGCTCGGGACTCGTTTCGCGTGTGGTGGCACCCGAACGTCTGCTCGACGAGGCTTTTGCCGCGGCCGAAAAGATTGCTTCGCTTTCGCGTCCCTCGGTGATGATGGCCAAGGAGGCGGTCAACCGCGCATTCGAGACGACGCTGGAGGAGGGCTTGCGTTTCGAGCGCCGCCTGTTTCACAGTCTCTTTGCCACGGACGACCAGAAAGAAGGCATGGCGGCCTTCGTCGAGAAGCGCAAACCGGCTTTTACGCACCGTTGAATGCTTTTAGGCGCTTGCCAGTGGTAAAGCTTGAAAATCCGCGTTGACGTGGGCCGGCTTTAGAGTTATATGCCCGCCCACGGTTCGGAAAGCCGGTTTGGTTTTCCGCGATTGCTCCCGCATTGCTGGATTTTGTGGCCGCAAGGCCCGCGGTAATGGCGGAGTTTGTTCGAATTCTTGAGAGAGGCATCCATGGCCAATACAACTTCGGCGAAAAAAGCGACCCGCAAGATCGCCCGCCGTACCGACGTCAATAAGGCTCGTCGCTCGCGCGTTCGTACTTTCGTTCGCCAGGTCGAAGAGGCCATCGCATCCGGTGACGCCGCCAAGGCGAAGGAAGCTTTCCTGGCTGCTCAGCCCGAGCTTGCCCGCGCCGCCAGCAAGGGCGTGCTGCATGCCAACACGGCATCGCGCAAGGTCTCGCGTCTGGCCGCTCGTGTGAAGGCTCTTTCGGTCACCACGACCGCGTAATCTTCCATTAAGGTCTTCTTCTTTATGATTAGCCCGGTAATTTTACCGGGCTTTTTCGATTCCACCGATCAGCCCCTGCATGGTTAATCTGACGACTGTTTCGTGTCAGCGCCATGACAGGAAAAATTGTTTAAAAACAATGGCTTGCGCAAGGATGCTTTGACGCCGCGCGACTCTGCCCCACGCTTTCGGGACCACAGGCGAGTCAAGAGGATTTTATTTTTTTTTCTTTCAATGCGTGTCAAAATAGCCCGAACGGGGAATCTCTTTGATTCAACTGCGATTCTTTTTTGACGCTGGTGTGACGCCCGAAAAGGGCAGGCGGAGTCAATGCCCGCTTCTTAATTTTGCGTAAAATTCATCGTTGATATTGCCTTTTGATCCTGCCTAAATGGCTTTCAACAAAGGGCGCGGACATCACCTGCAGAGGCTCGGTCTTAACTGCCACGTCGGCAGGGCGATAAGTTTGTGCCGTTTGTTACGGAGCATTGCGCTTCCGTTTTTTCAAGCACTCGACGGATTTGAGCCGTAACGTGGCTGTTACGGAGCGGGGATGTTTTGTGCCTTCAGTGGCCACACGTTTAAGGCGAGGCCATCGGAGAAGGTAAAGTAATATTGCGTTCGGGCTGGTCGGCCGAAAACGAGGTTCGACCGTCAGCCTGGCACGGAAAGCCGATGAAGGTTGCCGCATGAACGTGGCACCTGCAACGGAGTTCTGCGCCGGTTCCTTCGGGGGCAGTGTTTGAGTGAACCGGCAGGCGAGCGGCTCATGAGGATCCGTCAGCCCGCCAAAGCGGGGAATGATCGGGCGGCCGTTTTAGCGGATGCCGCCCGGTGGAATTGAAAGGCGGCATTATGCAGATGAATACGATGACGACGAGCGGGCTCGACAATGGGGATGCGGCACCGCAGGCGTTCGGCTCAATTCGCCTGGAAGCGGCGGAAGTAAAGGCGGATATGAAGCAGAACGTATTGTTTGAGCGCGTCAGTGCGCGCTTGAAGGCTCAGGTCGGTCAGGATGTCTACGCCAGCTGGTTCGCCCGGCTGAAGCTGCATTCGGTATCGAAGAGCGTCGTTCGCCTTTCGGTCCCCACGACCTTCCTGAAGTCGTGGATCAACAATCGTTATCTCGATCTCATCACCGGTCTGTTCCAGGCCGAAGATCCGGAAATTCTGAAAATCGAAGTCCTGGTGCGTACGGCGACGCGCCATGGCATGAAGCCACTCGACGAAGCGGCGGTACCGGAGCCAGCCGCCCCCACGCAGATGCGCCGCCCGACAAGCGCCCAGCCGGCCGGTCAGGCCGTCCAGCAGGCGGTGTCGGCTGTTGCCGCCGCAAGGCCTGCAAGCTTTGGCTCGCCGCTCTTCGGTTCGCCGCTCGATAGCCGCTTTACCTTCGACACCTTCGTCGAAGGCAGCTCGAACCGGGTCGCGCTTGCGGCTGCAAAGACGATCGCGGAAGCCGGTCAGGGCGCCGTGCGCTTCAACCCGCTCTTCATCCATTCGACCGTCGGCCTCGGCAAGACCCACCTGCTGCAGGCGGTCGCCAATGCCGCGGTGCAGAACCCGCGGGCGCTGCGCGTCGTCTATCTGACGGCCGAATATTTCATGTGGCGCTTCGCCACCGCGATCCGCGACAATGATGCGCTGACGCTGAAGGATTCGCTGCGCAACATCGATCTCCTGATTATCGACGACATGCAGTTCCTGCAGGGCAAGATGATCCAGCATGAATTCTGCCATCTCCTGAACATGCTGCTCGACAGCGCCAAGCAGGTCGTCGTTGCCGCCGACCGTGCGCCTTGGGAGCTGGAGTCGCTCGATCCCCGCGTTCGCTCGCGCCTGCAGGGCGGTGTCGCGATCGAACTCGACGCGCCGGATTATGAGATGCGTCTCGAAATCCTCAAGCGTCGCCTTGCTGTAGCCCGGCTCGAAGATCCGTCGCTCGAAATTCCCGCCGAGCTACTCCAGCACGTCGCTCGCAACGTCACGGCCAGCGGCCGTGAACTAGAAGGCGCCTTCAACCAGCTGGTCTTCCGCCGCTCCTTTGAGCCGAACCTGTCGATCGAACGCGTGGACGAACTGCTCGCCCATCTGGTCGGCTCCGGCGAGCCTCGCCGTGTGCGCATCGAGGATATCCAGCGCATCGTCGCAAGACACTACAACGTCTCGCGTCAGGAACTGGTCTCGAACCGCCGCACTCGCGTCATCGTCAAGCCGCGCCAGATCGCCATGTATCTGTCGAAGACGCTGACGCCGCGCTCCTTCCCGGAGATCGGCCGCCGTTTCGGCGGGCGCGATCACACGACCGTGCTGCATGCCGTGCGCAAGATCGAGGAACTAATTTCGGGAGACACCAAACTTTCGCACGAAGTCGAGCTTCTGAAGCGCTTGATCAACGAATAATCGACGGGTTTTCTTAAGGATTCAACGGCTGGAAGCGATTCCGGCCGTTTTCCTTTATAAGTTTTTTATTCTATACCTCCCGCGCATTACGTGCATGTCAAAGACTGAAGCGCCAAAACGGCGCGTGGGAGGAATGTATGAGTTTTGAAAAGATCGCCGTTCTCGGCCTGGGTAAGGTCGGACGGCTGGCGGCGACGCTTTTGCATGAAGGCGGCTTCGAGGTCATCGGCGTCGACGCGCAATTGCCGCTGAGCGACGTCCCTTTCAAGTGCCGCACCGGCGATATCTCCGATCCCCAAGTGATCGGCGAACTGCTCTCGAATGTCGAGGCTGTGCTCTCCTGCCTGCCCTATCATTTGAACATCGAGCTGGCGCGCGCCGCCCATCTTGCCGGCATCCATTATTTCGATCTGACCGAAGACGTTCCCACAACCAATTTCATCATCGAGCTGTCGAAGACCGCCCGCGGCCTGATGGCGCCGCAATGCGGCCTGGCGCCGGGTTTCGTCGGCATCGTCGGCGCAAGCCTGGCCGACGGCTTCGATCGCTGCCGTTCGATCCGCATGCGCGTCGGCGCCCTGCCGCAGCATCCGACCGGACTGCTCGGCTACGCCTTCAACTGGTCGCCCGAAGGCGTCGTCAACGAATATCTGAACGACTGCGAGGTCATCGAGGGCGGTGTGCGCAAGCTCGTCTCGCCTATGGAATGGCACGAGACCGTCTATGTCGGCGGCGTCAAGCTCGAAGCCTTCACGACGTCGGGTGGCCTTGGCACCATGTGCGATACGATGCTCGGCAAGATCGACAATCTCGATTACAAGACCATGCGTTATCCCGGCCATATGGAGCTGATGAACTTCTTCTTCCATGAGCTATTGATGCGCGACAAGCGCAAGCTCGCCGGCGAGATCCTGACCAATGCCAAGCCGCCTGTTGAAGACGATGTCGTCTATGTCCATGTCGCCGCCGAAGGCACCGAGAATGGCAGCCTGCGCCGCAAGGAGTTCGTGCGCGCCTATTACCCGATCGAGATTGCCGGCGCACGCCGCACGGCGATCGCCTGGACGACGTCAGCCTCCGTCGTCGCCGTCATCGAGATGGTCCGCGACGGCCTGCTGCCGGCAACCGGCTTCCTGCACCAGGAGCATATTCCGCTGGAGATGTTCCTGAAAACGCCAACTGGCAGCCTCTTCAAGGCGGGTGCGACCAGCCACCGCTGAGACACACTTTTCGGCGCGGCGACAACATCGATGCCGCCGCGCTGCAATTCCGCTCGTCGTATTGACGTCAGCAGGCGAGATCGGCGACGACGGAATCGAGGATCAGCATGCCAGACGGCGTGCAGCGCAGGCGTGAATTGCCGATCCGCTCGATGAATTTGTGTTCGAGCAGGAATTCCTCGCGTTTCGGGTCGAGGTCGCGGCCCGAAAGCTGCTGCCAGCGGGCAAGATCGACGCCTTCCCTGAGCCGCAGCCCCATCAGCAGCAGCTCGTCGGACTGTTCCTCAAAGCCGAGCCGCTCCTCGTCGAGAATGCCGTGCCCGTCACGCTCGACCATGTCGAGCCAGGTTTCCGGCTTGCGCTCGGTCGCCGTCGCGAGCTTCTCCGGGCCACGCGTCAACCGGCCATGGGCGCCTGGACCGATGCCGGCATAATCGCCGTAGCGCCAGTAGGTCAGGTTATGCCGGCTTTCAGCCCCCGGCCGGGCATGATTGGAAACCTCATAGGCCGGCATGCCCTCGCGCGCGGTGATCTCCTGCGTCGCCTCGTAGAGCAGCGCCGATTGCTCGCCGTCCGGTACGATCAGCTTGCCGGCCTTGTGCAGGCCGTAGAAGGGCGTGCCTTCCTCGATGGTCAGCTGATAGAGCGAAAGGTGGTCGACCGCGTAGGAGATCGCCTCCTTCAGCTCCTTTTCCCATTCCTCGACCGTCTGGTCGGGCCGGGCATAGATGAGGTCGAAGGACATGCGCGGAAAAATGTCGCGGGCCAGCCGTATCGCCTTCAGCGCGTCGGCGACATCATGCAGCCGGCCGAGGAATTTCAGATCCCGGTCATTCAGTGCCTGCACGCCCAGCGAGACGCGATTGACGCCGGCCGCCCGATAGCCGCGGAAGCGTTCGGCCTCGACGCTCGAAGGGTTGGCCTCCATGGTGATCTCGATACCGGCAGGCACATGCCAGTGCCGTGCAATGCCGTCGAGAATGGCCGAAACCGTTTCCGGCTTCATCAGCGAGGGGGTGCCGCCGCCGAGGAAGATGCTCGTCACCGTCTTCGGCCCGCTCATGGATCGGACCGTCGCCATCTCCGTCAGGAAGGCTGATGTAAAGCGCTCCTGATCCACCGGCTGGTGGCGCACATGGCTGTTGAAGTCGCAATAGGGACACTTCGCCGCGCAGAAGGGCCAATGCACATAGACGCCGAAGCCCGGCTCGCCGGTATCGGGCAGCAGGGCCGCGTCGCGCGAGATGCTTGGCGTGTCGAGATTGACCACGGACCGACCTTATGCCTCCAGGCAGGTTTCGACAAAGAGTTTGAAGGCGCGGGCCCGGTGCGACAGCGCTTGCGGCTTGCCGACATTCCAGCCGTGTTTTTCCTCGCCGCTCATTTCGCCGAAGGTGATGCCGTAGCCCTCAGGCTGGAACACCGGATCGTAGCCGAAGCCCTGGGTGCCGCGCGGCGGCCAGACGACGCTGCCTTCCACCTCGCCGCGGAACAGCTCCGTGTGCCCATCCGGCCAGGCGAGGCAGAGCACGCTGATGAAACGCGCCGTGCGCTGTTCGGACTTTGTCGCGCCCGCATCCTGCAGCGCCTTTTCCACCTTGGCCATCGCCATGTCGAAATCGCGCGTGCCGTCGGCCTTCTCCGCCCAATTGGCGGTGTAGACACCAGGATCGCCGCCGAGTGCGTCGACCACCAGCCCGGAATCGTCCGAAAGCGCCGGCATGCCGGCGGCATTGGCCGAGGCGACCGCCTTGATCGTCGCATTCTCCTCGAAGCTCGTGCCGGTCTCATCCGGTTCGACGAAGTTCAGCTCGGCGGCCGATTTGGCGGTGAAGCCGAGCGGCCCGATCAATTCCTGGATCTCGCGGATCTTGCCGGCATTGTGGCTGGCGACGACGATGGTCTTCGTTTCAAGCTTGCGCATTCAGATA
The DNA here is from genome assembly GCF_056406515.1 of Rhizobium sp. P1_B8. NCBI lineage: Bacteria > Pseudomonadati > Pseudomonadota > Alphaproteobacteria > Hyphomicrobiales > Rhizobiaceae > Rhizobium > Rhizobium sp. P1_B8. The sequence goes on from NZ_JBFTZZ010000006.1 coordinate 318,288, forward strand.
TCCTGTTCGATGCCCCAGATTTTAGCCTCCGCGCATTCCAGGCTGTTGCCGGCCGGATCGCGGAAATAGATCGAGCGGCCGCCGTTCGGCCAGCACACCTCGGATTCGATCGCGACACCCGCCGCCGTCAGCCGTTCGGCCATGGCATCGATATTGCGGCCGGACACCCGGAAACAGGCATGGCCCTGTCCGGTCGTGCCATGCGGCGGCACCTGCAGTGCTTCAGGCGCCGGCGGCTTCACCGTTTGCTCGGGATTGAAGATCAAGAGAACCCCTGGCCCGCAGCGGAAGAAGACATGCCGGTTGGCGGCGCGGGCGATCTTTTCAAGTCCGAGAACGTCTTCGTAGAACGTCTCGGCCTGGTCGAGATCCCGCGCATAGAGCGCCGTTTCCAACATGCCTTCCAGCATGGGGTTCATCCTTCGACGGCTTGCTTCTGCAACGCCACGAGTTCGCCGATACCATTTCTGGCAAGCTGCATCAGCGAGGTGAATTCGCCTTCGCTGAACGGCGTGCCTTCGGCCGTGCCCTGGATCTCGACGATCCCGCCGGTTCCCGTCATGACGAAGTTCGCATCGGTCTCGGCCGAGGAGTCCTCGAGGTAATCGAGATCGATCACCGGCTGGCTGGCGAAGATGCCGCAGGAGATGGCGGCGACATGATCCTTCAGGACCCGGTCGACCTTGATCATGTTACGGCTTTCCATCCATTTCAGGCAGTCGTAAAGCGCGATCCAGCCGCCGGTGATCGAAGCGGTCCGCGTGCCGCCATCGGCTTGGATGACGTCGCAATCGAGCGTGATCTGCCGTTCGCCGAGCGCCTGCAGGTCGACGACGGCACGCAACGACCGGCCGATCAGCCGTTGGATTTCCTGGGTGCGGCCGCCCTGCTTGCCAGCGGCGGCCTCGCGCTTCATGCGTTCGCCGGTCGCCCGCGGCAGCATGCCGTATTCGGCCGTGACCCAGCCCTTGCCGGTATTGCGCAGCCATGGCGGCGTCTTTTCTTCGAGGCTCGCCGTGCAGAGCACATGCGTATCGCCGAACTTCACCAGGCAGGAGCCTTCCGCGTGCTTGGAAAAATTGCGCTCGAACGAGACCTTGCGCATCTGGTCGATTTTTCTGCCTGAAGGCCGCATTCTTATCTCCTGGAGTTTATTTGACCGCTTCTACGATTGGCGGCGCTCATTTGCAAATTCCCTTTTGCCACGGGTGCGAGTTTGACTTACTTTTCGGGAAGTATCATCAGCGCGGGTTCGAAAGCTTCATGGGCATCAGGTCGACGTCGGTTTCGGATGCCGTAGCTGCGCTGGACGAGCGCTCCAGGGAAATTTTTCGTCGCATCGTCGAAGGTTATCTGGAAAGCGGCGAGCCGCTCGGTTCGCGCAACCTGTCCCGGCTGCTGCCGATGTCGCTGTCGCCGGCCTCGGTGCGCAACGTCATGAGCGATCTCGAAGAGCTCGGCCTGATCTATTCGCCGCATGTCAGCGCCGGCCGGCTGCCGACCCAGATCGGCCTGCGCTTCTTCGTCGATGCCTTCATGCAGGTCGGCGACCTCTCCGCCGAGGAGCGCGCCAACATCGACCGGCAGGTGCGGGCCGAAAGCGGCGGCAACCCCGTGGAATCGATGATGAACGAGGCAAGCCGCATGCTATCGGGGATTTCGCGCGGCGCCGGCCTTGTCATCACCTCGAAAAGCGATCCGGTGCTGAAACATGTCGAGTTCATCCGGCTCGAACCGACAAAGGCGCTGGCCGTGCTCGTCGGCGATCACGATCAGGTGGAAAACCGCATCATCGAGCTGCCGGCGGGTGTCACCTCCTCGCAGCTGACGGAGGCGGCGAATTTTCTCAATGCCCACATGTCCGGCCAGACCCTGCCGGAGCTTCGCAAACAACTAAGCCGGCTGAAGGACGACGTCCGTCATGAGCTCGATGCCCTGTCGCGCGATCTCGTCGAGCGCGGCATCGCTGTCTGGTCTGGTAGCCCGGACGAGGGAAAGCCCGCTCAGCTGATCATCCGCGGCCGCGCCAACCTGCTCGAGGGCCTGGCCGGCGCCGAGGATCTCGACCGGCTGCGCCTGCTGTTCGACGATCTCGAGAAGAAGGACAGCCTGATCGAGATTCTCAATCTCGCCGAAAGCGGTTCGGGGGTGCGCATCTTCATCGGTTCGGAAAACAAGCTCTTCTCGCTGTCCGGCTCGTCGCTGATCGTCGCGCCCTATCGTGATGATGATGATCGCATCGTCGGCGCCGTCGGCGTCATTGGCCCGACGCGGCTCAATTATTCCCGCATCGTGCCAATGGTGGACTATACAGCCCAACTCGTCTCCCGCCTTTCGCGCAATCAGCTTTGACGAAGCAGCTATCAAGTGTGCGGAATTTTCGCTTCTTTGTCACGCAGACTTGATTTTTTTCGGTCAAACCTCGATATCGGGCGCATCTGAAGACACCAACCGGAGACCGTCATGACCGATGACACGACGAAAAACGGACCTGACGCAACTGCGGCCGATGCCGCAGCCGACGCTGCCGCCTACGTCGAGAACGAAACTGCGCAGCAAGAGCCCGCCCAGCCGGACCCGATCGAGCTTCTGAAAGCCGAAAACGGCGAACTACGCGACCGCTATCTGCGCCTTGCTGCCGAGATGGACAATCTGCGCCGCCGCACCGAGCGCGAGGTGAAGGATGCCAAGTCCTATTCCGTCGCGGGTTTCGCGCGCGACATGCTCGCCGTCTCCGACAATCTGCGCCGCGCGCTTGATGCCATCTCTCCGGAGACCAAGGCTGCGGCCGATGCCGGCCTGAGCACGCTGATCGAGGGTGTCGAGATGACCGAGCGCGCCATGCTGTCGGCTCTCGAGCGCCATGGCGTTCGCAAGCTGGAGCCGGTTGGCCAGAAGTTCGATCCGAATTTCCATCAGGCGATGTTCGAGGTGCCGAACCCGGACGTGCCGAACAACACGGTCGTCCAGGTCGTGCAGGCAGGCTTCACCATCGGCGAGCGCGTGCTGCGCCCGGCCATGGTCGGCGTCGCCAAGGGCGGCCCGAAGCCGGCCGAAGCCGAAACCAACTCTGTCTTCGACGAGAAGGACGCCTGATATCCCTTCCTTCTGCCTCGTGCAGAAGGAAAACCAAAGGATCAGATGCGGGCGAAGCGTTCGATCAGCAGATCGAAGAAGCCGTCCGCATCGACATGGCGCATGACCCTGGCATTGCGCTTGCGCTCGGTCACATGCCACCAGTCGACGACCGTCATGCCGATGGTGAGTTCGGACTGGACCTCGATCTCGACATTGCAGTCCCGGCCCTGGAAAAGCTCCGGCTTCAGCAGGTAGGCGACAACGGTCGGGTCGTGTAGCGGCCCGCCGTCGGAACCGTATTTCTCGATGTCGAAGCGCTCAAAGAATTCCAGCATCTCGACCATGGCCTTTGCCGGCGCCGTGCCGATCTCGGCCATGCGTTTCACCCGGTCCTTGCGGGTCAGCAATTGATGCGTCACGTCAAGCGGCATCATCACGATCGGAACGCCTGAGCGGAAGACGATGTCGGCGGCCTCGGGGTCGACATAGATGTTGAATTCGGCCGCCGGCGTGATGTTGCCGCCCTCGAAGAAGCCGCCGCCCATCATCACCAACTCGCGGATGCGGGGGACGATGTCGGGCGCCTTCTGGAAGGCCATGCCGATATTGGTGAGCGGCCCGAGCGTGCACAGCGTTACCGTGCCCTCCGGCTCGCGGCGCAGCGTCTCGATGATGAAGTCGACGGCATGGCCGGGCTGCAACGCCATCGTCGGCTCGCTGAGTTCCGGACCGTCGAGGCCGGTCTTGCCGTGCACATGTTCGGCCGTTACCAGCTTGCGGGCGATCGGCGCATCGGCGCCGGCAAAAACCTTGGTCTCCGTCCGGCCGCAGAGCTCGCAGACGATGCGCGCATTGCGGCTGGTGAACGAAAGCGGCACGTTGCCGGCGACCGTGGTGATCCCCAAAACCTCCAGCTCATCGGGACTGCCGAAGGCAAGCATGATGGCGGCCGCGTCGTCCTGGCCGGGATCCGTGTCGATGATGATCTTTCTTGCGCTTGCCATTCCGATCGTTCCATCCTCGCACTGCGTGTTATCGGCATGCACCGATTTCTTCACTTCCCGTCACAAATCAGCACATTCCGCGCGGGCACGTTTTGATGCGAGGCAGCGGAGGCTTTGTCAAGGAAAGAGCCGGGCCGCCACCACCTCAAAATTGAGAGGGCGCGCCGACACGTCGCGCCCACGCCTTGCAGCGCCGGGCTCTTCTCCCCATATTAGCGGCATCCGGATGCTGCGTTTGAGGTCCGGGATGGTCGCTTGCGTCAAGGACTTGAAAAGAGATGAGCCGCATTACCCCTTTCGCCAGCCCCCTGCTTCTGGGCTTCGATGCCATGGAAAAGACGCTGGAGCGCATTTCCAAGGCGAGCGACGGATATCCGCCCTATAATATCGAACGCATCGGCGCCGACAGCGGCGCGCCGGAACGTTTGCGCATCACCCTTGCCGTGGCCGGCTTCAGCGAGGAGGAACTCGATGTCTCCATTGAGGAGAACCAGCTTCTGATCCGCGGCCGCCAGGTCGAACAGGGCGAGCGGGATTATCTCTATCGCGGCATCGCCGCCCGCCAGTTCCAGCGCACCTTCGTTCTTGCCGACGGCATGCAGGTGCTCGGCGCCGGCCTGAAGAACGGCCTGCTCTCCGTCGATCTAATTCGTCCGGAACCTGCGAGAATGGTCAAGAAAATTAACATTTCGGTCTCACAGTAGCACAACGGTTTGTCGAACCGTTGGTCCCTTCTCCCGGAGGAACAGGAATGTTGATGAAAGAAGCCACGTCTCACTTGACCAAATCCGAGCTTGCCCACATCGGCAACGGCGAGGTCGCCTATATCAGAAAAATGCGGACCGATGAGGTCGCCAAGTGCTTTCCCGAGGCGCCGGATATCGATCCGACCGTCGATCTCTGGGCACTCTTCGGCGCCGACGGCACGCCGATCCTTTTGACGGACAACCGCTCCAGCACCTTCTTTAAAGCTGCCGAGGACGAGTTGAAGACGGTCAGCCTGCACTGACCGTCAGTTAGCGTCTGTCGCGTTTCACCGCTCGTCCGGTGCGGGCCGCTTATTCGATTTTGCTGCGGTTGGGGCTGCTGTTGCGACCTATGCGCGTAGCCTCCTTTCGACGCCTTATGTGCGGAGACGTTGAAATTCCAGGATTCGGTAGCACCTGCCACCAGGCCTATCGAGGGCAACTATGAGCCAGAGGCGGCCGACGAGTCGCGCTGGTTGCGGTCGTCGGCGCGCGGAACGTTACTCCAACAAAAGCTCCGGCAAACAGCGTCGGTCAATCAACGGCCGGCGAAACGCCGTCTCGCGGCGTCGGTTACGGGGGTATAGAGGGCGACGCGTGTCCCCTCGGGATCGGAAATCTGCACTGTCCGATTGCCCCAAGGCAAATCCTTGGGGGCGTGCACGACCGTGACCTGGTCCTTGAGCCGTGCGAATTCCGCATCGACGTCCGATACCATGAACTCGAGAATGGCCGTCCTGTTGGCCCCGGGCTCCGCACTGCCTTCGCTGAACAAGGCCGCGGTTTCCGCGCTGCCTATTGCGAGGCTCGCGCCGGGGGTGACGATCTCGGCGAAGAGGGGCGCAAGCCAGTCGGCGCGACAGCCCGTCACAAGCTCATAAAAGGCCACCATGCCGGTCATATCCGAGGCAATGAGGCGGGTGGATGCGAACTTCATGATCTTCTCCTTGGGTGCGCGACCGTCTCTTTCCTTGCTTTTGTGACATAGCCGTGCTGACAGCGTTGTGGCAGCAGGAGTCATCAGGCATGCGAAAAGCAGATCGACTTTTTCAGATCATCCAGATTCTTCGACGGTCGAGCCGCCCGGTGACCTCGTCTGAGCTTGCGGATGAACTTGAGGTCGCGCGGCGAACCGTCTACCGCGATATCGCACACCTGATTGCCCAGCGTGTTCCAATCGAGGGTGAAGCGGGGTTCGGCTACGTCCTCGATCCGCGATATGACATGCCGCCGCTCATGCTGACGCCTGACGAGATCGAGGCCGTCGTGCTCGGCGTTCAAATGGTGGCAAGGTTGAATGACGCGGCCTTGCGGAATGCCGCCAGCGATGTGATGGCCAAGATCACATCGGTCATGCCGCAGGACCTTCTTCCCTATATTGCCCAACCCGCCGTCGGCATCAAACCGGATGATGTCGGCAGCGATGTGACACGCGATACGCGTCCGCTCAGGTTGGCGATCAGGGAAGGCCGCAAGCTTGAGCTCGACTATCGCGCGGCGGATGAGACGATCACCAGCCGCATCGTCTGGCCTGTGCTTCTCGGCTATGCCGACACGCACAGCCTCTTGATCGCGTGGTGCCAATCGAAACAAGCCTTCCGTCATTTCCGCACCGAACGGATCCTCAAAGTCGAGATTCTCGGTGAATCCATAGGCATGTCCCGGAGCAAGCTGAGGCAGCGATGGCAGCAGTGGCGCGATGCCGAAATGCGGAATTCCCGTGGGGCGCAGTGACCGTTTCGGGGCCGTTAGCGGTCATTGATGGCACTTGCCGCACAATAGCGGAAATCCGTCAGGCCTGCGCCTCATGCGATCTTTCGCGCCGAGGAACATCCCGGCGCGTTCGCCGACTTGTCGGCAGCCTCAGATCTTCCTGAATGTCAGATAGGCCGAAGACCGGCCCTCGCGCCTGGCCTTGGCCTCGTAACGTGTGCTCGGCCAGCCCTCATAGGGCGTCAGCCAATCCGCTGCATTGTTGGCTATCCAGTCGAAACCGCCATGGTCGCGGCATTTGATCAGCGTCCAGTTGACATAGGTGTCGATGTCGGAGGCGAAGCAGAACAGGCCGCCAGGCTTCAGCACGCGATGAAAGCGGTCGAGATTGGTTTTCGAGACGAAACGCCGTTTCCAGTGTTTCCGCTTCGGCCAGGGATCGGGATAGAGCAAGTCGATCTGATCGAGTGAGCCGTCCGGCAGCCAATCGAGCAGTTGCGTCGCGTCGTCATTATAGACGCGGATATTGGAGGCACCCGTCTCGCCGATGCGCGACAACAGCTTCTGCATGGAATTGACGAAGGGTTCGACACCGATGAAGCCGGTCGAAGGCGTCTCCAGCGCGCGGTGGATCAGGTGCTCGCCGCCGCCGAAACCGATTTCCAGCCGCAATCTCTCGACCGGAACCGGGAAGAGGGATGTCAGCGGCTCCGGGGGAGCCGCTGAGAGATCGATCAGGAATGCCGGCAGGAGACTGTTCAGCGTCTCGGCCTGCTGTTCGCGCAGAGCCTTGCCCTTGCGACGACCGAAGAAGGCTTCGGTCGCCCGGCCGCGGCGTTCCATATCCGTCATGCTTTATCTCAGGCCTTCACGCTTTCCTTGAGCGCCTTCACGAGGTCGGTGCGCTCCCAGGAGAACGAGCCGTCGCGGCCGGCCTTGCGGCCGAAATGGCCGTAAGCGGAGGTCTTGGCATAGATCGGCTTGTTGAGGTCGAGATGGCGGCGGATGCCGGTCGGCGAAAGGTCCATGTTCTTGCGGATCGCTGCCTCGATCTGATCCTCGGTGAACTTGCCGGTGCCGTGCAGGTCGACATAGATCGACAGCGGCTGGGCGACGCCGATCGCGTAGGAGATCTGGATCGTGCAACGGTCGGCAAGGCCGGCGGCGACGACGTTCTTGGCAAGATAGCGGGCGGCATAGGCGGCCGAACGGTCGACCTTCGTCGTATCCTTGCCGGAGAATGCACCGCCGCCATGCGGAGCGGCACCGCCGTAGGTGTCGACGATGATCTTGCGGCCGGTGAGGCCCGCATCGCCGTCTGGTCCGCCGATGACGAACTTGCCGGTCGGGTTGATGTACCACTTGCAATCGTCAGCGATCTTCAGCTCGCCGAGCGCTTCGCGGATATAGGGCTCGACGACGGCGCGGACCTTGTTCGAATCCCAGCTCTCGTCGAGATGCTGGGTCGAAAGCACGATCGAGGTTGCTTCCGACGGCTTGCCGTCGACGTAACGCACGGTCACCTGGCTCTTGGCATCGGGGCCGAGCTTGGCAACTTCGCCGTCGCCCTTCTTGCGGGCAACCGCGAGCAGTTGCAGGATCTTGTGGGAATAATAGATCGGAGCCGGCATCAGATCCGGCGTTTCGCGGCAGGCATAACCGAACATGATGCCCTGGTCGCCGGCGCCTTCGTCGCCCTGCTGGTCAGAAGCGCTGTCGACGCCCTGCGCGATGTCGGCCGACTGCGAGTGCAGCAGCACGTCGATCTTGGCCTTCTTCCAGTGGAAGCCATCCTGCTCGTAGCCGATATCCTTGATGGCGCGGCGAGCGGCGGCCTTGAACTTCGACGGGTTGATGACGTCCTTGCCGTCCTTGTCCTTCTTCATCAGGCTCGGCGGCAGGCGAACTTCGCCGGCGATGACGACGCGGTTGGTCGTCGCCAGCGTTTCGCAGGCAATGCGCACGCCCCATGGATTGACGCCGGTCTTGGCCGCTTCGCGGTAGACCAGATCGACGATCTCGTCGGAGATGCGGTCACAGACTTTGTCCGGATGACCTTCGGCAACAGATTCGCTGGTAAAGAGATAATTCGCGCGCATTTCGGGATTCCCCTCAAAGAATAAAAGCCAGCTAGTAGGTACTCAGTTCGAGGGCCGATGACAAGCGCAGAAGGACATAAATATATCTTTATATCTGCGGCAAAGTGACAAATTTTGCCCCAAAAACGCAAAAAAGGCGGCCTTTCGACCGCCTTTCGAATTCTGCGATGGTCGTCGTTCAGTCGGCGTCGGCTTCAGCTGCCAAGGCTTTCACCAGCTCCACGACCTTGCGGCGAACCTTGGGATCGGAAATTTTGACGAAGGCGCGGTTGAGCTGCAGGCCTTCCGAGGAAGACAGGAAATCGACGACGTAATTCGAACTGGAGGCTTCGGCCATGCCGCCGCCGGCAGAATGTTCGCCGGGCGCGTCCTCGAAGAAAAAGGACACCGGAACATTGAGGATGTTCGAGATGTTCTGCAGACGGCTTGCGCCGACGCGGTTGGTGCCCTTTTCGTATTTCTGGATCTGCTGGAATGTGATGCCAAGGCTTTCGCCAAGCTTTTCCTGGCTCATGCCCAGCATCGTACGACGGAGGCGAATACGGCTGCCAACATGGATGTCGATCGGATTCGGCTTCTTTTTGTTTTCAATCATGGTCGTGCCCTAGCTAAGAATTTCAACCTGTTTCTAACCGGCATGCCCCTGATCCATCCCAAAACGCCACGTTGCAAGCGGTGAGGAACCCACCTTCAAACATACGTTAAGAACGCCGATTGTCATCACTATGCAATTTTAGGGGTTTTTGGTCAATTCAACCCGGAAATAAAACCTCTGCGAGAAATTAGCGCAATCAGAATCAGCAGCGCCTCGGTCAACCAGAAGTAAGTTTGCCGGGGGTATGTTGTTCCGCGCCCGTCGCTGATACTATCGAGCGTTGCATCGATGAAGCCGGTTTCCGCAAGATCGAGACCCGCAATAATTTCCCCATGGGCATTCACCAGCGCTGAAATGCCGCTATTGGCATCACGAATCAGCGGCAGGCCGGTTTCCACGGCCCGTACCCGCGCCTGCTGGAAATGCTGGTAGGGGCCGGGCGTCGCGCCGAACCAGGCATCATTGGTGATATTGAGGATTGCGTTGGCGTCTTTTATGTCGCCGGTCATTTCATCGGGGAAAATGATCTCGTAGCAGATCAGCGGATAGAGATTGAGCCCGCCGGGCAGCGTCAGCAGGTGCCGGCTTGCCGCGGCCGAAAACCCTCCCGGCATTTCGACGACGTTCTGGATGCCGAATCCGGTGAGCACGTCCTCGAAGGGCAGATATTCGCCGAAAGGCACGAGATGCACCTTGTCGGAGGCGGCGATGATCTGGCCGCGGCCGTCGATCACGTAGATGGAATTATAGTAGCGCACCGGGGTGCCCGGTCCCATCTCCTCGGCGCGTACGGCGCCGGCGATCAGGATCTGATTGTCGTCAAGCGTATCGGCGATCCGCGTCAGCGCATCCTGGTTGTCGGTCAGGATGAAGGGGATCGAGGTCTCCGGCCAGACGATGATATCGGGCTTGCGCCCGCCATTCTTCGGCGCTTCGGCTGACAGCTTCAGATGCGTCTCGAAGATCGCGGCGCGGTCGGCGTCGTTATCCATCTTCGCCGCCTGGTCGATGGCCGGCTGCACCAGCCGCACCACCGGCCGTTTGTCCTCTGGCAAGGCGTCCGGCCGCGGCGCGAGATGGAGAGCATAAGCGCCATAACCGAGATGGGCGGCAAATAGCAGGACGGCGAGTGCGATGCCCGGCCGCGCCCCTTGCCGTGTCCCGGCAAGGGCAGGCGCGGAAAAGACGAAGACGGCAAGGGCCGTCACCCCCATCGCCCCGATCACATGTGCCGACTGCATCATCAGCGGAACCGGCATCATGCCGTAGCCGATGGCATTCCAGGGAAAGCCGGTGAGGATCACGCTTCGAAGCCATTCCATCAGCCCGAAGCCTGCCGCAAGGGCGGCGATCCGCCCCATACCATCTGACCAGACGATGCGGGCAAGGGCAGCCGCCAGCCCGTAGAAGATTGCAAGACAGGCCGGCAGCCCGAGGATTGCCAGCGGCAGCGCCCAGGCGAATTCTTCCTGATCGACCAGCAGCGCATGGCCGAGCCACCAGAGGCCGGCGACGAAATAGCCGAAGCCGAACAGCCAGCCGGTGGCAAACGCCGGCCATAGCCTGCCGATCAGGCCGCTTTCAGGCGAAGCCGCCGCCCCGTCGATCAGCCAGACGAGCAGTGTGAAGGAGACGAACATCGCCGCGAAAAAACCGATGGGCGGCAGCGCCAGAACCGCGAATGCCCCGGCGGCGATGGCCAGCAGCGACCGTTTGAAACCCCAGACGAGGATAACCCTGTCCGCAAGCCGCTCCATGCGCACTCCCATCAAACCGCGAATCAACCCGTTCGCAGTCTTTCAAAAAAGCGGCTCTTTGTCCCGTCAGTTGGGTGCTGTCAGTTCGCGGTCGATTCCGCCGGCCGGTCGTCGCCGGCCTCGGAGCCGGGGGAGATGTCGCCATCCAGCTTGGTCCGGCGGCGGATCGCATGGCGCTTGCGGGTGATGCGCAGCCGCTTGATGCGGCGCGGATCGGCGTCGAGGATGTGGAATTCGAAGCCCGGGAGCGCCTGGACGACTTCGCCGCGCACCGGGATGCGGCCGAGCGCCGAGAAGATCAGGCCGCCCAGCGTATCGACCTCGTCGACCTGCTCGCTGATGTCGAAATCCGGCCCGATCGCCGCGGCGATCTCTTCCAGTTCGACGCGCGCGTCGGCGATGAAGACGTCTTCGGCGACGCGCTTGAACATCACCTCTTCGTCGTCATGTTCGTCGTCGATGTCACCGACCACCATCTCGACGATGTCCTCATGCGAGGCAAGCCCGTCGGTGCCGCCATACTCGTCGATGACGAGCGCCATCTGCGTGCGGTTCACCTGCATGCGACGCAACAGGTCGGACGCCAGCATCGACGGCGGCACGAACAGGATCTTGCGGATGATACCGGCCTCGGCCAGCGTCTTTTGCAGGTCGACGCGGGCGAGATCGAAATTCGTCTTGGCCGAACGCGTGGTCTTCTGGATGTTTTCGGGCGCAACCTCGATCGCCGGCACGGCAACGGCCGGTTTCGTCGGGCCGCGGCGCTTGTTGCGCGCCTGCTTGGCGACGTAGGAGAGCAGGTCGCGGATATGCACCATGCCACGCGGATCGTCGAGCGTATCGGCATAGACGGGCATGCGCGAGCGGCCGGATTCCTCAAAGAGGATCATCAGCTCGCCGATGGTGATGTTCTGGTCGACCGCCTCGATATCGGCGCGCGGCACCATCACGTCGGCGACGCGCACCTCGCGAAAGCGTAGGATGTTGTTGAGCATCGCCCGTTCGTCGGGCGAAAAGGCGTCGTCGCCGGCCGCATCGGTCATCAGCGCGTCGGCGAGATCCTCGCGCAGTCGCGAGCCCTGCTGCGGGCGAAGGATGCGCGCGGCGCGCGACCAGAAGGATTGCGATCGGCCGGATGGCCGACTACTACTGCCTGCCTCGTCCGAAGAGGAGGATGACTCGGAGTCCTTGGCGTCTGCCGCCGGCTTCGTCGTAAAGTCGCTCATGGTTCCATTTTAAGGTCTTGACCCTCGTAGGGATCAGATAGGCCGAGCTGGGCCAAAATGCGAGTCTCCAGCCCCTCCATAATTTCGGCTTCGGCACTATTCATATGGTCGTAGCCGAGAAGATGCAAGAAACCGTGCACCAGAAGGTGGGTCAGGTGGTCGTCGAAACTCTTTTCTAGCTCGGCCGCTTCCCGCTCCAACGTCTCCCGGGCGATGATGATGTCGCCCAGCATCGGGCCGGGCATCTTGCCGGGCTGAACCGGAAAGGCCGGAAAGGAGAGCACATTGGTCGCCTTGTCCTTGCCGCGCCATTCGGCGTTGATGTCCTGGATCGAGGCATCGTCGGTGAAGACGAGCGAAACCTCGGGCGGCATCGTCGGGAAGGGCTGCTTCTCGCTGTCGCGGAGATAGACCACCGCGGCACCGAGCACGCGTTCGCAAAACGACAGCAGCGTCTCCTCGCCGGGCCAGCCGACGTCCTCGACGCTGATCTGGATGTCGAGTTCGGCCATTAGTCCTGCCGGCTGACTTCTTCGGTTTCGACGGCGTAAGTGGAATCATAGGCCCTGACGATGCGCCCGACCAGCGGATGGCGGACGACGTCGGTATCCTTGAAGCGCACGATCGAGATGCCCTCGACGCCGTTCAGAAGCTGCAAGGCCTCGACGAGGCCGGATTTGACGCCGCGCGGCAGGTCGATCTGGCTCGGGTCGCCGGTGACGATCATGCGGGCATTTTCGCCGAGACGCGTCAGGAACATCTTCATCTGCATCGACGTCGTATTCTGCGCTTCGTCGAGGATGATGGCGGCGTTGGCGAGCGTGCGGCCGCGCATGAAGGCGAGCGGCGCGATTTCGATGACGCCGGCGGTGATTGCCCGATCGACCTTGTCGGCAGGGATCATGTCGTAGAGCGCATCATAAAGCGGGCGAAGATAGGGGTCGACCTTTTCCTTCATGTCGCCGGGCAGGAAGCCGAGGCGCTCGCCGGCCTCGACAGCCGGGCGCGACAGGATGATCTTTTCGACCGCGCCACGCTCCAGGAGCTGAGCGGCATGGGCGACGGCGAGATAGGTCTTGCCGGTGCCGGCCGGGCCGACGCCGAAGACAAGCTCGGCGCGTTCCAGCGCCCTGATATAGGCATCCTGGGTCGGCGTACGGGCGATGATCGTCTTCTTGCGTGTGGAAACCTGTGCCATCGTCAGCTTGGCCTTGCGCTCCATGGTTGGCAGGCTGAGCTGATCGTCGGCGGCGACCGCCATACGGATTGCGCCCTCGACGTCGGATCGTTCCACGCTGCCGCCTTTCTGAAGCTTTTCATAGAGATAGTCGAGTGTGCGCCGCGCCTGGTTGGTGGTCACGATATCGCCTGTGATGACGACCGAATTGCCGCGCGCCCGCGCATCGATGTTCAGCCGTTGCTCGAGCAGTTTGAGGTTCTGGTCGAATTGACCGAAGAGCTCGCTGGCGAAGCGGTTGTTCTCGAACGTCAGGACGAAGTGATTGGTGTCGCTCGGCGTGCGGGGGTGGCGCGGTGAAGAAGAAACCAATTCTTGTCCGTTCAAGCGGTCGGGCTCCTTAGGTTAAACCGCAGCCTCTGCGCGTTCGGCAAACAGGCTGTTCGTTCCGGTTCCTGTGATTCGCACTTTGATAATGTCACCGATTTGCGATGCTTTTGCATCAACATTCACAGATTGAAGCCAGGGAGAACGTCCGATTAGTTGTTCCGGCATGCGACCGGGCTTTTCGAGCAACAGGTCAATCTCTTTGCCGATGCAGGATTCGGCAAATTCCTGCTGCTGCTTCAGGAGAAGCATTTGCAGGCGTTCCAGCCGTTCTGCCTTGATCTCTTCCGGCACCTGGTCCTTCAGTTCCGCGCCGGGTGTGCCCGGCCGTGTCGAGTATTTGAACGAGAAGGCCTGTGCATAACGGACCTCCTCCACAAGCCTCAGTGTATCCTCAAAATCCTTGTCTGTCTCCCCCGGAAAGCCGGTGATGAAATCGCCCGACAGCGCGATGTCCGGCCGCACCGTGCGGATGCGCGCAATCAGCGCCAGATATTCGGCAGCCGTATGACGCCGATTCATCGCTTTCAGGATGCGGTCCGAACCCGACTGCACCGGCAGGTGGAGATACGGCATCAGCGCCCTGAGGTCTCGATGGGCATTGATCAGCCGGTCGTCCATGTCGCGCGGATGGCTTGTGGTATAGCGCAGCCGGGCAAGGCCGGGGATCTCGGCCAGCCGGTAGAGCAGGTCGCCGAGGCTCCATGCCTCGCCCCGCGGCCCGGCGCCGTGCCAGGCGTTGACGTTCTGCCCGAGCAGGGTGATCTCGCGCACCCCGCCTTCGGCGAGCTTTTCGGCTTCCTCGACGATCTGGGAAACCGGCCGCGACACTTCCGAGCCGCGTGTATAGGGCACGACACAGAAAGTGCAGAACTTGTCGCAGCCCTCCTGCACCGTCAGGAAGGCGGTAACGCCGCGGGCGCGGATCTTTCGGCTCTCGGCGATCGGCAGATGCTCGAATTTGTCTTCGATCGCATATTCGGTATCGACGACGCGCTGGCCTTGTTTGGCCCGGCGCAGCGCCTCCGGCAGGCGGTGATAGGTCTGCGGGCCGATGACGACGTCGACGGCAGGCGCGCGGCGCAGGATCTCCTCGCCTTCGGCCTGGGCGACACAGCCGGCAACGCCGATCATCATCTCCCGGCCGTCCGCCGCCTTCTTCTTTTTCATCTCGCGCAGCCGCCCAAGCGCCGAATAGACCTTCTCGGCCGCCTTCTCTCTGATATGGCAGGTGTTGAGGAGAACGAGATCCGCCTCTTCCATATCGTCCGTCGGCTCATAGCCGTCGCGGGCGAGGGCATCGCTCATGCGCGTCGAATCGTAGACGTTCATCTGGCAGCCATAGGTCTTGATGAAGACCTTGCGGCTGTTGCTGCCGTCGCGGAGGGCCTCGTTGGGGCCCTCGTGGGGGATTGCCTTCGGGGCCGGGAGAAGGGCGCTGTCCTGTGTCATGGCGCGCTATTTAGTGGTTTTTGACGCCGGAGAAAATCGAAATCTTGTCTTAGAGCCTTTCCTGGTCAGAATGCTGCAATCTGACCAGGAAAGGCTCTAGGAGATTTCCCGCCCGCGCAGTCGGCTGTTGAGGAGGTTGCGGATGCGCAAGGCAATCGTCGCGCTCACCTCCTTGCGGCTGGTGTCGGCGCGGTAATCCACCGCCTCGCCGAAGGATACTTCGGCGTCGATGGCACCGCAGCGCACGATATCGATGAGATGCGGCAAGAGGTCGAGATCCCCCGGCCAGGCCGCGAGCCGCCGGTGATAGCGCCCCATGGCGATGCCGTGCACCCTGGTATAGGCAACCGCCACCGGCTGCACCACGACCGTTCCCGTCGGCGACGTCGGCACCGCCATCGCGGCAGCGCCGAACAGCGACGACTTGACCTCCAACAACCGGTTGCCGTCCGAGGTCGTGCCCTCGGGGAAGAGCACGACGATCTCACCGTCGGCCATGCGCCCGGCGATCTCGTTTGCCTGATGGCCGGTCTTGCGCCGCTCCTCGCGCACGACGAAGACGCTCTTCTGCAGCTTGGCGAGCGTGCCGAAGATCGGCCAGTCGCGCACCTCGATCTTGGCAATGAAGACGACGTCGGCAACGGCCGACATCACCATGATATCCAGCCAGGAAGAATGGTTGGAACAGAGCATCAGCGGCCGGCGATCTTCCAGCTTGCCGCTCACGCGGACGCGGATGCCGAGGCAATAGCAGACGATCCGGTGCCAGACGCGCGGCAGGCTGCGGCGCAGCCGCCAGTCGAAACGCAGCGCCAGCACCTGCAGCGGCATGAGCACGATGCTGACGGCAAGGATGACGACCGCGGCGAAGGCGATGCGCAACCAGGCGATCAAATGCTGGTCTCCCGGGCTGCCATTGCTTCAGAGGTCTTCCTTCTTCAACGGCACGCCGTAGAGCTCCAGCCGGTGGTCGACCAGCCGGAAGCCGTGCTCGCGGGCGATGCGCTCCTGCAGCGCCTCGATCTCCGGCGAGCGGAATTCGATGACCGTGCCGGTCTTCAGGTCGATAAGGTGGTCGTGGTGTTCTTCCGGCACCGTTTCGTAGCGCGAGCGCCCGTCGCGGAAGTCGTGCCGGGCGATGATGCCGGCATCCTCGAACAGCTTCACGGTGCGATAGACGGTCGAGATCGAGATCTTCGCATCGACCTTCACCGAGCGGCGGTAGAGTTCTTCGACGTCGGGATGGTCTTCCGAGTCTTCCAGGATGCGCGCGATCACGCGGCGCTGCTCGGTCATGCGCATGCCGCGTTCGGTGCAAAGCTCCTCAAGGGTCTTGGCTACATCAGTCATCGCCGGCCTATAGAGATATTCGTGTTTCGACAACGCCGCACGGCATTTGCGCCGGCTTGCATGTCATCTTGCTGCCAGGGAACTACCGAAGAACGCGCTTCATGACAAGCGCCGTGGAGAGGGCGCCGTTTTCCTGTCTGTAGTAACCCTGACGTTCGCCGACCTTTTCGAAGCCGAGCTTGCGGTAGAGGCCAAGCGCTGCCGTATTGCCGTTGTCGACCTCGAGAAACATGCTCTCGCCGCCGCGCGACCGCGCTTCCCGCATCGCCGCCTGCATCAGCCGCCAGCCAAGTCCGGCACGGGCGACCTTCGCCTGCACGGCAATGGTCAGGATTTCAGCCTCGCCGGCGACATGGCGGGCAAGAATGAAACCCGGAAGCGGCTTTTTCAGGATGGCATTGGTCTGGCGCGCGACGAAGCCGAACACAGTGTCCTGCATCAGCAGGCCGTGAAATTCACCGTCGCCCCAGGGCCGGGCGAAGCGCTCGCCGTGCAGGACGGCGACATCGCGGCAATCCTCGCGCTCCATGGCGATGATCTCGAATTCCGGTTTCAGCGTCAGATAGGCTTCCAGCATCGTCATACTCGTCGCGCAATCGCGTATCCGGCCTGCGGTTTGGCATCGGGTCCGCGCAGATAAAGGGGCTTCGGCTTTCCGGCATCGGGGGAGGCGGCAGCGCCCAGGCGCGCCACGATGGAGATCGGGAACCTGTTGGTGTGATCGCCGCCGGCGTCGGCCTTCAGCAGCGCCGTCGCCGAACCGGTGATCTCGCCGTCGAAGCCGGCGGCAAATGCCTGTGCTTCTGCAACGCTGACTGCCCGTGGCGCGTCGAGGGACGAACCGTCGGCTGCGAAGGACTGGAGGTAGATCTCGTCGCGCTTGGCATCCATCGCCGCCAGCACGGCGCGATGAGGCGTCTTGTCGCGCTGGGCTGAGGCCATGACTTCGAGTGTCGTGATGCCGACGGCCGGCACATTGAGGGAGAGCGCAAAACCGCGGGCTGCGGCAACACCGACGCGGATACCGGTAAAGGAGCCGGGACCGATGGTGACGGCAAGGCGGTCGACATGAGAAAGTGCCAGTCCCGCCTGATCCAGCGCGCGATCGACGATACCAATCAGATGTTCAGCATGCCCCTTGCCGATCATGTCCGATGCCTCCCCCAGCACCGTATCCCTGCCGCTGTCATAGACGGCGGCAGCGCAGTCCACACCTGCCGTGTCGAGCGCCAGAATGATCATGCCATCAATTTCCGAATAAACTAGTGTCGCCTATCGATAAATCCGTTCGGCCGAACCTGAGGTGAACGGCCGGACGAATTCAAGATTTTTAAGCGGCAATCACTTCCTGCACTTCCGGAACGAAATGGCGCAGCAGGTTCTGCACGCCGTGCTTCAGTGTTGCCGTCGAAGACGGGCAGCCGGCGCAGGAACCCTTCATGTTCAGATAGACCTTGCCGTCCTTGAAGCCGCGGAAGGTGATGTCGCCGCCGTCTTGGGCAACGGCCGGGCGCACGCGGGTTTCCAGAAGCTCCTTGATGGTCAGCACGATCGATTCATCGCCTTCGTCGAAGAATTCGTCGCCGGCATCGGCGTCTTCGGAGAGGATGGAGGCATCGCCCATGACCGGCTTGCCGGACATGAAGTGCTCCATGATCGAGCCTAATATAGCCGGCTTAAGATGTTGCCAGTCGGCATTGTCCTTGGAGACGGAAATGAAATCATAGCCGAAATAGACGCCGGTGACGCCTGATATTTCGAACAGGCGGGCGGCGAGCGGCGAGGCTGCTGCCTCCTCAGTGCTGCGGAACTCGGCCGTGCCGTTTTCCATCACCACCTTGCCCGGCAGGAACTTCTGCGTGGCAGGGTTCGGCGTGGCTTCGGTCTGAATGAACATCTGGTTCTCCATGCGGCCGGCCCATGGTCTCGGCCGTCTTTAGAATTCTTCAAAAGAAGATAAGCCGATTGACGGCGCTAATCAAGAGACTTGTACTCAAGAAAAGCTAGAACAGGATGATTTTAGGCCCGGTTGGCCTAAAATCTGAATCCTGTTCTAAATTATATAGTTAGAGTATGATGTCGTCCGAAAACCGCTCACACTTTTCGGCATCATGCTCTAGCAGAGGGCGTCGATTTCCTCGTTGGTCAGCGTATCCGGCAGCACGGTGACCGGGATCGGAAACGCCGCCGCGCGGCCCGCGACCGAGGAGACCAGTGGCCCTGGACCTTCCTTCGCAGAACCGGCGGCCAGAACCAGGATCGCCACATCGCGGTCTTCCTCGATCACGGCGTTGATCTGTTCGGCAGCACCGCCCTCGCGGATGACGACCTCAGGCTCGATGCCGATGGTCTCGCGCACGATCTGGGCGATCTTGGCAACGACTGCCTCGGCCTCTTCACGGGCTTCGGCCCGCATGATCTCTTCGACGCCGAGCCATTGCTGGAAATCCCCATCCGGGATCACATAGAGCAGCACCAGCCCGCCATTGGAATTCTTCGCGCGCCGGCCGGCATAATGAACGGCGCGTTGGCATTCGGGTGTGCCGTCAATCACCGCCATGAATTTGCGGCGGTGACCTTCGAGCCGTGAGAGTCGCTTCGATACCATAGCGCCGACTCTGACACCCGAAGCGGAAAATTTGCAAGTCCAGTTTTTGCCCTGATGCCCGAGAAGAAATCCTCTTCTCCCCGGGGGAAGGTCCCCTTCTCCCACGGCGGAGAGAAGAGGAGATTTATCTCAATAGAGGAAGCCGATGACGTCGCGCACTTGGCTCATCGTCACCTCGGCGCGCGCCCTTGCGCGCTCGCCGCCCTTGCGCAGGATCGCGTCGATATGGCTGGTATCGTCCATCAGCCGGCGCATCTCGCCGGTGATCGGCGCCAGCACGTGGATCGCCAAATCGACCAGCGCCGGCTTGAAGACGGAGAACTGCTGGCCGCCGAATTCGGCCAGCACGTCCGCCTTCGACTTGTCGGCGAGTGCGGCATAGATCGCCACCAGATTTTCGGCTTCCGGACGGCCCTGCAACCCGTCGATCTCGCTCGGCAAGCCGTCCGGATCGGTCTTGGCCTTGCGGATCTTCTTCGAGATCGCGTCCTCGTCATCCATCAGGTTGATGCGCGAGAGATCGGAGGGGTCCGATTTCGACATTTTCTTGGTGCCGTCGCGCAGCGACATGACGCGCGGCGCCGGCCCGCCGATCAGCGGCTCGACCATCGGGAAATAGGCATGCACCGGCTCGTTGCCGACGGTGATGTCGACGCCGTAGCCGGTCCTGCTGATATGCTCGGCATAGTCGAGGTTGAACTTCATCGCGATGTCGCGGGCAAGCTCCAGATGCTGCTTCTGGTCCTCGCCGACCGGCACATGGGTGCCGCGATAGACGAGAATGTCGGCGGCCATCAGGCTCGGATAGGCGTAAAGGCCGAGCGAAGCCTGCTCGCGGTCCTTGCCGGCCTTGTCCTTGAACTGCGTCATCCGGTTCATCCAGCCGATGCGGGCAACGCAGTTGAAGATCCAGGCGAGTTCGGCATGCTGCGGCACGGCCGACTGATTGAAGACGATATGCTTTTCCGGATCGATGCCGGCGGCGATGAAGGCAGCGGCGATCGAGCGCGTCTGGCTCGGCATGTCCTCGTGCACGAGCTGGGCGGTGAGCGCATGCATGTCGACGACGCAGTAGATGCAGTCATTGCCTTCCTGCAGTGCCACGAACCGGCGGATCGCGCCGAGATAATTGCCGAGATGCAGATTACCGGTCGGCTGCACGCCGGAGAATACGATTTTCTTGAATTCGCTCATGTCGTCCTCAATAGGCTGGTGGAGGGCCCCAGGGCTTTGCGCCCATGTTGCTAACGCGGCGGCTTATGCACGGCCGACCGGTCGCAATCAAGGGGTTCAGGCAGCCGCGTGTTGGATCAGATCGAAAGTGTTGCCGTAGGGATCAGCAAAGACCGCCACCGTGCCGTAAACCTCATGACGCGGCTCTTCCAGAAAGCGCACGCCGACTGCCAGCATCGCGGCATGGTCGCGGGCGAAATCGTCGGTCTTCAGAAAGAAGCCGACACGGCCACCCGTCTGATTGCCGATGGCCGCGCGCTGCGTCTCGTCTGCCGCTTGCGCCAGGAGAAACGCGGCTCCATCCCCACCCCTCGGCCTCACCACCACCCAGCGCTTGCCCTCCGGCTGCAGCTCGTCCTGAAGGCAAGCGAAACCGAGACCATCGCAATAAAAAGCCTTGGCGCGGTCGTAATCGTCGACCACGAGGGTGACGAGGAAAAGAGAGTGGATCGTCATGTGTTGCCTCGCGTTTGAGATGTTTATTCCACCTTTGAGCCACAATTCCCCGGATTTTAAGCCGAATTGATCAACCGACTTACTCATAATTGAGTATAAAATTTCACAAAAAAGCTTTTTTTGAACCGAAAATCCTGCGCCTGGTGCCGGCGCCGTTGGGGTCGCTGGATAGCCGATCGGAGCGACCATGCAGAACGCAATTTTGCTCGCCATGGCAGGCCTTTTCGCCTTTCAATCAGCAACGGGTGCCGTCGGTCAAGACATGAAAAGGCATGGCGTTCATCTTCCAAAACATCAGGCACGTCTCGCCTATACGGTCCAGACAGTCAGCGTTCGTGCCGGCTGCTTTCCAGGGCGCCTGCGAGCGGTCCTGTCGCATATTGCTGCGAAGACCGGCCGACGCCCTGTGATAACCTCGGGCCACAGGCCGCATCCCCGCCGCCATGGGTCGCTGCACGGAAAATGTCTGGCGGCCGATATCAGGATGCCCGGCCTGTCGGAACGCACGATCATTGCTGCCGCAAGAAGCGCGCCGGGCATCGGCGGTATCGGCAGCTATTGCAACGGCATCATCCATGTCGACGTCGGACCGCAAAGGCGATGGGTCGATTGCTGAAGCAATACCAGGAAAAGTGCGCCCTCATCCGTCCTTTGCCGGCGCCGGCTTGCGGTTCAGATTGCGTCGGATCATGCCGAGATTTGCCCCGCCGACCAGGAAAGCGGCGGCGAAATAGATCAGCATCGCAATCGCAATCAGCAGCCCGAGGGTACCGATCTTGGTGACAAGCGGCGCGCCGGAGGCAAGCCAGGGCGCCCAGTGCTGCTTGAGGAAGACGATGGCCGCACCCATGACGGCCGCGGCGACGATCAGCAGAGCGGTGCGCTTTGCCAGCGCCCATTCCCATGTCAGGTGGCCGCGGCGCAAAAGCGTGGTGAACAGCAGCACGGTGCTGATCCAGCCGGCCGTGGCTTCGGCAACCGCGATGCCGGGCGCGCCCATATAGGGGAAGAGGGTCAGCGCCGTGGCGCAGTTGGTCGCAACCGCGACGGCCGAAAAACGCATCGGCGTCTTGGTGTCCTCGCGGGCATAGAAGCCGGGCTGCAATGCCTTGATCAACACGAAGGCCGGCAGGCCGATGCCGTAAATCGCCAGGATCGAGCCGACGACCGCAGTGTTTTCCTGATGGAAGGCGCCGCGCTCATAGAGCACCCGGATGATCTCGTCGGACAGGATCCAGAGCGCGAAGGCGGCTGGGATCGTCAGGAACAGCACGAATTCGATCGAGCGGTTCTGCAGGTTTCCGGCCTCCCGCAGGTTGCCGCCTTTCAGCGCCCGGGCAAGTTCCGGCAGAAGCACCACGCCGACGGCGACGCCGACGACGCCGAGCGGCAGCTGATAGATGCGGTCGGCATATTGCAGCGCTGCGATCGCGCCGTCGCGGGAAGAGGCGATCGCCTGCCCGATCAGCTGGTTGATCTGGGTGATGCCGCCCGTCACCGCAGCCGGCACCGCCAGGATCAGCAGCCGCTTGACGTTCGGTGTCATCTTCGGGAAACGGAAGCCGATGCTCATGCCGGCTGCAAGCACGCCGACATAGACGACGGCGAGCTGCAGGACGCCGGCGGCAAGAACGCCCCAGGAGAGGTACCAGGCCGTCGCCAACGGATCGGCGCCGGTATAGAGCGCATAAAACAGCGCCCCGATCATCACCACGTTGAGGAAGACGGGCGCGATGGCGGCGGCGAAGAAATGATGCAGCGAATTCAGCATGCCGCTCATCATCGCCGTCAGCGACATGCACATCAGATAGGGAAACATCACCGCCGCCATGCGGATCGTGATCGAGAACTTGTCGGGATCGTCGGCAAAGCCCGGCGCGATGACGAAGCGCACCAACAGCGGCATGGCAAGCTCCATCACGATGGTGATGAGGAGCAGTACCGAAAACAGCACGCCGAAGACTTCTTCCGAAAAACGCTTGGCGCCATCCGTGCCGTTCGCCTCGATCTCCTTGGCAAAGAGCGGCACGAAGGCAGCGTTGAAGGCGCCCTCGGCAAACAGCCGGCGGAACAGGTTCGGAAAGCGGAAGGCGGCGTAGAAGACGTCGGCCATCGGTCCGGTGCCGAGGGCCGCAGCCATCAGCGTTTCGCGGGCGAAGCCGAAGATGCGGCTGCCGAGGGTGGCGCCGCCGACGGTCGCGAATTTCTTGACGAGGCTCATGCGTTTGGGCTCATGCGTGGTGGCTCATATGGGGGAACCGGCCTTCTTTTCGGTGGTAGGCGGGGTCCGGGCGGTGGCGGCAGGCGCGATGATGCCGGAGGGCATACGCTCGCGCAATTCATCCTCCTCCTCGGCCATGACCGCCTTCATCCGGGCGGTGATGTTGGCGCGCTTGCTGTCGCCTGATATTTTCTGGCCGACCAGATCGGTGACGTAGAAGGTGTCGATCACCTTCTCGCCGAAGGTGGTGATGCGGGCCGACTGGATGTCAAGCGACAGATCAGAGAGCACGGCGGTGATCTCGGACAGCAATCCCGGCCGGTCGAGGCATTCGACCTCGATGACGGTGAACTTGTTCGACAGGCTGTTGGTGATGTTGACCGACGGCGGAATGACGAATGCCTTGCTTTTCTTGCGGTTGCGCGCGCGCGTGGCGATGACTTCGGGCAGCCGCTTGCGGCCGGATAGCACGTCCTCGATCATCCGTCCGATCGTCGCCGCCCGGCGCAGTTCGTCGGCATCGTCGGTAAATTCGCGGCTGACATGGATCGTGTCGAGCGCCCGCCCGTCCGATGTGGTGAAGATCTGGGCGTCGACGATATTGGCCCCGGCCGCAGCACAGGCGCCGGCAATGACGGCGAGCAGTCGCGGATGGTCGGGCGACAGCACGGTGATCTCGGTGATCGCGTGGAAACTGTCGGTGCGCACCGTGGTGGCGAGCGCCTGGCCCGCCTTATCCGACTGGCGGATGAAATGGGCGTGACGGATCTGGTCTTCCAGCGGTACCGAGAGCAGATAGGGCTGGTAGTGCAGCTTGGTATAGGTATTGCGGTCCTTCTGGCTCCAGTCGGCGAGTGCTGAATGCAGCGCCTCGGCAGCGGCATTGGCCCGCTCCTTGCGGGAGACCTCCGAAAAGCCGCCGGCCAGCAGCAGCTCGGTCTCATAATAGAGCGTGCGCAGAAGCTGGCCTTTCCAGCCGTTCCAGACGCCCGGACCGACGGCGCGGATATCGCAGATCGTCAGGATCAAGAGCATCTTCAGCCGGTCGAGCGACTGCACGCGGTCGGCGAAATCGGTGATCGTCTTGCGGTCGGTGAGGTCGCGGGTCTGCGCCACCATCGACATGGTCAGATGTTCCTCGATCAGCCAGACGACGATCTCAGTCTGCTTCTGCGACAGGCCGAAACGGGCGCAGAGCTTGCGGGCGACGCGGGCGCCGGCGATCGAATGATCCTCCTGGCGGCCTTTGGCGATGTCGTGGAGGAGAACGGCGACATACAGCGCCTCGCGATCCTCGATGCCGGGCATCAGCTTGTTGGCGAGCGGATGCAGGTCCTCGGCGCGCCCCTTGTCGATCTCGGAGAGAATGTCGACGGTGCGGATCAGATGTTCGTCGACCGTATAGTGATGATACATGTTGAACTGCATCATCGCGACGATCTTGCCGAATTCGGGGATGAAGCGGCCGAGCACGCCGGCCTCGTTCATCCGGCGCAGGATGAGCGCCGGATCACGCTTCGACGTCAGGATCGACATGAACAGGCGGTTGGCCTCGTCATTTTCCCGTAGGCTGTTGTCGATCAAAGCGAGTGAACGGGTGACGCGTTTCAGCGCGTCCGGATGGAATTCCAGCCCATTGATGTCGGCGACGTGGAAGAGGCGGATGATGTTGACCGGATCGCGCTTGAAGACTTCTGGGTCGGCGAGCGCGATGCGGCCGCGGTCTTCGACGAATTCGACGCTGCCGGCGATCTTGCGGTTGCGATGGGTGAAGCGGCTGATGACGCCGGTGAGGCCCGGGATCGACTTCGCCTGCTGGTCTTCGAGCGCAGCGCAGAGGATGCGCGTGAGGTCGCCGACATCCTTGGCGACGAGGAAATAGTGCTTCATGAAGCGCTCGACGGCCGAAAGGCCCGGGCGGGTGTGATAACCGAAGGCTTCGGCGATCTCGCGCTGGATATCGAAGGACAGGCGCTCCTCGGCCTTGCCGGTCAGGAAGTGCATATGGCAGCGCACCGCCCAGAGAAAATCGTCGGCTTTCTCAAGCAGACGGTATTCGTGCTTGGACAGCACGCCGAGCTTGACCAGTTCCGCCTGGTCGCGCACGTGATAATAATATTTCGAGATCCAGAAGAGCGTGTGCAGGTCGCGAAGCCCGCCTTTGCCTTCCTTGACATTCGGTTCGACGAGATAACGCGTGTCGCCCGCCTTGCGGTGGCGCTCGTCGCGCTCGGCAAGCTTGGCGGCGATGAATTCGGGACCGGTGCCGGTGACGATCTCCTTGTCGAAGCGGGTCTCGAGCTCGGTTTCGAGCCGCTGCAGGCCGCAGATGTAGCGCATCTCCAGGATGGCGGTGCGGATGGTCATGTCGGACTTGGAAAGCGCGATGCATTCCTCCACCGTGCGGGTGGCATGGCCGACCTTGAAGCCCATGTCCCAGAGCACGTAGAGCATGAATTCGACCGCCTTGTGCGTCTCTTCCGCCGGCCTCGGCAGGAAGAGGAACAGCAGGTCGATATCCGAGCCCGGCGCCAGCGTGTCGCGGCCGTAGCCGCCGACGGCGGTCACCGCGAACTTGTCCTTCTGATGCGGAAAGATATGGGCGGTGGCGAAATTGTAGAGGGCGGCGATGATCTGGTCCTGCAGCCAGGAAATCCGGTAGGCGCAATTGAGCCCGCCGCCGTCGGCCATCAATGCGGCGCGCGCCTTCTGCCGACCTTCCGTGCTCGCCTTCTTCAGCACGGCCAGAAGATCGGCACGCAGGACGTCGGGCCGGCTGCGGTTGGCCTCGGCAACGGCGTCACACTGCTTCTGCAAGAGCTCGACGTCGAGGATATTGGAGAAATCGAGGTCGCGCATCGCTGTCGCCGGGACGGTTTCCTGTTCATGCCGGGCTGCCGGTTCACGGCCTGCCGCTTGTTTCGTCTGCATGCGCTATAGCCCCTTTGCCCGGCGATTGACACGGGCTTTCATACTGCAAGAACCTTTAAATTTGGCGAAATGGTGTTGGTTCGCTGCAAGATGCAAGGGCGCTTTGACGCAAGGCGCCGGCTTTCCCGAAATCCTCAGCCGGCGGCTCGCGCATTCAGCAAATGCAGAACCTGCCGTGTCTCGCGCATGATCTCTTCAAGCGCCTGCCTGTCGCATTCGCGATAGCCCGCCTTGGCGATCGACGTTCCGAGTTCGCAGATCATCGCGCAACATCGGGTGATTTTCAGCATGCCGATCGGCGAAGTCCAGCCGCGGGCGTTGCGGTCCTTGTCGGCGCGCCGCATCGTATCGAGCATAGAGCAGATGAGCGAGAGGCGCTCGGTTTCGCGAACCAGTTTTTCCATGAACATGGCGCGCTACTCCTATTTCAGCTTCTTCTTGAGATCGTAAAGCGCATCCATTGCCTCGCGCGGCGTCATGTCGTCAAGGCTCATCGCTTTCAACGCCTCCTCGACCTTGGAGGGTCCGCGGGCGGTATCCTCGCGGCGCACCGCCACCTGGAAGAGCGGCAGGTCGTCGATCAACTGGCTCGCCGGGTTCTTGCGGTCGGCATCTTCCAGACGGGTGAGCACATCGCGGGCTCGCGCCACGACCGAGGCCGGAAGCCCGGCAAGGCGCGCGACCTGAATGCCGTAGGAGCGGTCCGCCGCACCCGGCCCGACCTCGTGCAGGAAAATGACGTCGCCGTCCCATTCCTTGACGCGCATCGTGGCGTTCGACAGCCGGCCAAGCTTTTCCGAAAGCACGGTCAGCTCGTGGAAATGCGTGGCGAAGAGGCCGCGGCAGCGATTGGCCTCATGCAGGTGCTCGACGGCGGCCCAGGCGATGGAAAGACCGTCGAACGTGGCGGTGCCGCGGCCGATCTCGTCGAGGATGACAAGGGAACGGTCGCTCGCCTGGTTGAGGATCGCCGCCGTTTCCACCATCTCGACCATGAAGGTCGAGCGACCGCGCGCCAGGTCGTCTGAGGCGCCGACACGCGAGAAAAGCCGGTCGACGATGCCGATATGGGCTGATGTCGCCGGCACGAAGGAGCCCATCTGCGCTAGAATGGCAATGAGCGCATTCTGGCGCAGGAAGGTCGACTTGCCGCCCATGTTCGGGCCGGTCAGCAGCCAGATCGCCCCGTCCCGGTCATCGGTCTTTGGCGAGAGATCGCAATGATTGGCGACGAAGGGGCCGCCAGCCTGCCGCCTCAGCGCCTGCTCGACAACCGGATGGCGCCCACCGTCGATGGCAAACATCTTCGAACCGTCGACCTGCGGGCGGCAATAGGCCTGCTCCTCGGCGAGAAGCGCCAGACCTGCGGCGACGTCGATGACGGCAAGCGCCCGGCCGCCTGATTTGATCGCCTCGGCTTCCGCAACGACGGCCGCCGTCATCCTGTCGAAGGCTTCGAGCTCGATCGTAAGCGCCTGGTCGGCGGCATTGGCGATGCGGCTTTCGAGATCGGCAAGTTCGGTCGTGGTGAAGCGCATGGCGTTCGCCATCGTCTGGCGGTGGATGAAGCGGGCTTTCGCGTCCGCCGTCTCCGTCATCGGTGAGGCATTGCCGACGGTGACTTCGATAAAATAACCGAGGACGTTGTTGTGCTTGATCTTCAGCGACCGGATGCCGGTTTCCTCGGCATATTGCAATTGCAGGCCGGCGATGACGCGCCGCGACTGGTCGCGCAGTGCCCGGACCTCGTCGAGCTCGACGCTGGCGCCGTCGCGGAGAAAACCGCCATCGCGTTTCAACAGCGGCAATTCGTCGGCAAGCGTCTCGGCAAGCAGCTTTTCCAGCGCCGCGGGAAGGGCCTGCAGCCCGGATAATGCCTGGCCGAGCTCTTCGGGCAGCATCGCCTTGCCGAGCATCGCCGCAAGTCGGCCCGCCGCTTCCAGGCCCTGGCGGATCGCCCAGAGATCGCGCGGACCGCCGCGGTCGAGCGCCAGCCGAGACAGCGCGCGCGGCATGTCGGGCACATGTTTCAGCGTGTCGCGCAGATTGCCGCAGAGCAAAGGCTCGCCGATCAGGAAGCCGATCGAATCGAGCCGTGCATTGATGCGGGCGGGGTCGGTCAGCGGCGACATCAGCCGTTCGGCAAGAAGCCTGGCGCCGCCGCCGGTGACGGTGCGGTCGATCGCCTTCAGCAACGAGCCGTTGCGATCGCCCGAAAGCGTGCGGGCAAGTTCGAGATTGGCGCGAGTGGCGGGGTCGATGAACAGCGTCGAAGCGGCACTTTCCCGCTCCGGCTTTCCAAGCGGCGGCCGCTCGGCGATCTGTGTCTTCTCGACATAGGCGACGGCGGCGGCTGCCGCCGCAAGCTCGGCGCGCGAAAAGGTGCCGAAGCCGTCGAGCGTCGCGACGCCGAAATACCGCGCGATCCGGCCTTCTGCGCTGGCGCTGTCGAAGAGCACGGCCGGCTGCGGTACGGCTGTCCGGCCGAGCACGTCGAAGACCGGCTTGAGTTCGGGATCGTGGAAGATCGTGTCGGGCAGGATGAGTTCGCGCGGATCGATGCGCAGGATATCGGCAAGCAGGCGCGAGGCTTCGGTCTCGGCAAGCCGGAAGACGCCTGTGGAAATATCGATCCAGGCCAGCGCCAGCAAGGCTTCGCCGCTGCCGCGAATACGGGTCAGCGCCATCAGATAGTTGGATTCCGAGGGCGAAAGCAGCTTTTCCTCGGTGATCGTGCCTGGAGTGACGAGGCGGACGACGTCACGCTTGACGACGGATTTCGCGCCGCGTTTCTTCGCTTCCGCGGGATCCTCGATCTGCTCGCAGACGGCGACACGGAAGCCGAGGGAAATCAGCTTCTGCAGATAGTCGTCGGCCGCATGCACCGGAACGCCGCACATCGGGATATCCTGGCCCATGTGCTGGCCGCGCTTCGTCAGCGTGATACCGAGCGCGCGTGAGGCTTCCAGGGCATCCTCGAAGAACAGCTCATAGAAATCGCCCATGCGATAGAACAGAAGCGAACCCGGATTGTTCGCCTTGATCTCGATAAATTGCTCCATCATCGGCGTCGCCGAGGCACGGCTTTCCGCCGTGGCGAGCTCGGCAGCCGAAAAGGCTTCATTCCCTGTGTCTATTCGTGCGTTCACGGAGGTGGAGTTTTTCCCAAAAAAACAGGTGCCAACCCTATCCGCGCGCCGCTATAGATGACAACAGCATTTGAGGAAGAGCAAAGCGTCGCCCACAGGACGTTGGAGGATTTATGCCCGATATCGATAAGAAGGACCGGCCGGTGACGTCTGTTACCGACCAGGAGGCGCTCGAATTTCACGCAATGGGCCGGCCCGGCAAGCTGGAGATCAACCCGACCAAGCCGATGGCGACGCAGCGCGACCTCTCGCTTGCCTATTCGCCGGGTGTTGCCGTGCCCGTCAAGGCGATCGCCGCCGATCCGCAGACGGCCTATGATTACACCGCCCGCGGGAACATGGTCGCCGTCATTTCCAACGGCACGGCAATCCTCGGCCTTGGTAATCTCGGCGCGCTGGCCTCCAAGCCCGTCATGGAAGGCAAGGCGGTGCTGTTCAAGCGCTTCGCCGACGTCGATTCCATCGACCTCGAGATCGATACGGAAAATGTCGACGAGTTCATCAACTGCGTGCGCTTCCTCGGTCCCTCCTTCGGCGGCATCAACCTCGAGGATATCAAGGCGCCGGATTGTTTCGTCATCGAAAGCCGGCTGCGCGAGCTGATGGATATTCCCGTCTTCCATGACGACCAGCATGGAACGGCGATCATTGCCGCTGCCGGCCTGATCAATGCGCTGGAGCTGACCGGCCGCGACCTGAAGACGACGAAGCTCGTCTGCAACGGTGCGGGTGCTGCGGCGATCGCCTGCGTCGAACTGATCAAGGCGATGGGTTTTGCGCCTGAGAACGTCATCCTCTGCGATACCAAGGGCGTCATCTACCAGGGCCGCACCGAGGGCATGAACCAGTGGAAATCGGCGCATGCGGCAAAGACCGACGCACGCACGCTAGAAGAGGCGATGGAGGGCGCGGACGTCGTTTTCGGCCTGTCGCAGAAGGGCGCGTTTTCGGCCGAGATGATCCGCTCGATGGCCGAACGGCCGATCATCTTCGCCATGGCCAATCCCGATCCCGAGATCACGCCGGAAGAGGTCGCCCGCATCCGCGACGACGCCATCATGGCGACGGGTCGTTCGGACTATCCGAACCAGGTCAACAACGTCCTCGGCTTTCCCTATATCTTCCGCGGCGCTCTCGATGTGCGCGCCTCCACAATCAACGACGCGATGAAGATCGCCGCCGTCAAGGCGCTGGCAAACCTTGCCCGCGAGGACGTGCCGGATGATGTGGTCGCCGCCTATCAGGGCAACCGGCCGCGTTTCGGGTCGCAATACATCATCCCCGTTCCTTTCGATCCCAGGCTGATCTCGGCGATCCCGGTTGCCGTCGCGCAAGCCGCGATCGAAAGCGGCGTCGCCCGCAAGGTCATCACCGACATGGCCGGCTACGCCCGCGAGTTGTCGGCGCGCCGCGATCCGATCGCCTCGACGCTCGCCAGACTCTACGAGCGTGTCCGCCGCCATCCGAAGCGGATCGTCTTTGCCGAGGCCGAGGAAGAACAGGTCCTGCGCGCCGCCATGTCCTATGCCAACCAGCAGCTCGGCACCGCCATCCTGCTCGGTCG
Organism: Rhizobium sp. P1_B8; assembly: GCF_056406515.1. Taxonomy (NCBI): domain Bacteria; kingdom Pseudomonadati; phylum Pseudomonadota; class Alphaproteobacteria; order Hyphomicrobiales; family Rhizobiaceae; genus Rhizobium; species Rhizobium sp. P1_B8. The sequence goes on from NZ_JBFTZZ010000006.1 coordinate 349,034, forward strand.
CGAGGACCTGATCCGGGCGACGGCGGAACGCGCTGGCATCGATCTCAACCGGCCGGGCCTCGAGATCGTCAATGCCCGTATCTCGACCCGGGTCGAGGCCTATATCGACTATCTCTATGCCAGGCTGCAGCGGAAGGGTTATCTCCACCGCGATGCCCAGCGGCTGATCCACAACGACCGCAACCATTTCGCCGCCACCATGGTGGCGCTCGGCGACGCCGACGGCATGGTGACGGGCATTACCCGCAATTATTCGACGGCACTCGAAGATGTGCGCCGCTGCATCGACCAGAAGCCCGGCCATCGCGTCATCGGCGTATCCCTGGCGCTCTGCCGCGGCCGCACCGTTTTTGTTGCCGATACCGCGGTGCATGACATGCCGACGGCCGAGGAGCTTGCCGATATCGCCGAGGAAGCCGCAGGTCTCGCGCGGCGCATGGGTTATCCGCCGCGTGTCGCTCTGCTTGCCTATTCCACCTTCGGCCACCCCTCGGGCGAACGCTCCGAGCGGGTGCGCGAAGCAGTGAAAATCCTCGACAAGCGCCGCGTCGATTTCGAATATGATGGCGAGATGGCCGCCGATGTCGCCCTGAACCGCAAGGTGATGGAGCAATATCCCTTCTGCCGCCTCTCCGGCCCGGCCAACGTCCTCGTCATGCCGGCTTTCCACTCGGCCTCGATCTCGACCAAGATGCTGCAGGAGCTCGGCGGCTCCACGGTGATCGGCCCGATTCTCGTCGGCGTCGACAAGCCGGTGCAGATCACCTCGATGGGCGCCAAGGACAGCGACATCGTCAACATGGCGGCGATCGCCGCCTATGGGGCTGGTTCGTAAACTCGTCCTGCGTTTCTGAGACGCGCCTTCTGGTGCCCGGCCTTGTGTGTCGGCCGGGCATTTATCCGGCTTTAGACTGGCGCCAAGGGGTGAAGCATCATGAGCGCCAAAGCCTGCCAGCCATTGCCGGCCGATCGTGCCCTGCCTCGAGCACGCCTCCTGAAGATGAGATCAAGTTGAGAAACAGGCTTGTCGTTTTAGCCATCGTGGTCGCCAGCTGTTTCGCTTATACGAAATTGATGGCCAGGGTCGGCTCAGGCTCGCCGCCTCCGGATGCGCCATTGGAACAACAGGCTGACCTCATTCGCGTTTATAAATCCGAACGCCGCATGCTCCTTTTGAGAGGCGATGCTCCCATCTCTACATACCGGATTTCTTTAGGCACGGCTGCCGATGCCGGGCCCAAGCAGCGAGAAGGTGACGAGAGAACACCTGAAGGACGTTATGAAATAGACTGGCGAAATCCAAAGTCCATGGCCTATCTGAGCCTGCACATTTCCTATCCAAATCCGGATGATCGGCGCAACGCTGAAGCAGGGGGTTTTCCTGCCGGGGGCGATATCATGATCCACGGGCTTCCCAATGGCTGGGGCCTCTTCGGAAACGTCCATCACCTGTGGGATTGGACGGATGGCTGTGTTGCAGTAACCAACTCGGAGATGCGCGATATCTGGGCTCGCGTCCCCAATCATACGCCGATAGAGATCATGCCCTGAAACATTGCCGGGGCCTGGCGACTAGGAAAGGCTCTAGCTCGCGAAGCGGCCGGCGTCGGCGCCGTAGTAATTCAGGTAGCGGTCGGAAATGCTGGAGATCGGCAGCACGATCAGCACGTCCGTCGTGTTGAAGGCATGATCAATGACCGCGCTGGAGCCGACCATCGCGCCGAGGCGCAGATAGCCCTTGATCAGCGGCGGCAGCGCCATCAGCGCCCGCTTCGGGTTGATGGCCTCGACCGGCATCAGATCCATGTTGCGGGCGAGATCCGGCAGTGCCCCGACGGCCCATTCGTTCTTCGCCAGCACGTTGTGATAGAGGAAGGACAGCGCCAGCGCGTGGCTTTCGAGATAGACACCGGGGAACGAGGCGCAGCCGAACATGGCGCTGACGCCGTGTTTCAGCGCATAGGCCCAGTTGCCCTGCCACAGGAGCTCGACGGTGCGCTTGGTGCGGTATTCCGGCAGCACGCAGGAGCGGCCGAGCTCCATGAAGCGCTTGTCCGGATGTTTCGCGATAAGGCCCTCGATTTCGAATTCGGAAGCCGAGTAAAAACCGCCATTGGCGACGGCGACATCCTGACGCAACAGCCGGTAGGTGCCGACGATCTGGTCTTCCGGGTCGCCCTCGATCGAGCGGTCGAGAACGAGAAGATGGTCGCAGACGGCGTCATAGGCGTCGACATCACGCTGCCGGCGCATGGCATCCAGCGGCAGCTGCGCCTTCATTTCGTCGACGAAGACGCGGTAGCGCACGGCCTGGGCAGCATCGATCTCGCGCGCCGTGCGGGCAAGGCGGGTCTCCAGATTGCCGATGCGGCCGAGGATATCGCCGTCCTTTTGCACAGCAGCCGTCGAGGGTGGGGCAGCCTCCGCGGTGGTGTCACGATTCAGGATGTCGATGGCGGACATGACGATTCTCCCGTTGCCGGCTTATCGACGCCATAAAACACTTCTCTGCGACAGGAAAGTGACATTTTGAATTTCCAAGCGCAAGCAGCGGGCCGGTTCCTGAGGCGCTCACCGCGCCTCTGCCCGGCGGGCGGAAAGTGCGGCGACCGCCTGAACTTCGGTCAGCAGCCGCACCGGATCGACCGGCTTTACCATGACGCGGTTGGCGCCGTTGAGCAAGACCTGGCGGCGTGAATCGTCGCTCTTGTCGGCAGTCAGCACGATCACCGGCACCGAGGCGAGATCGAGCCGCCGCTCGTGGCCGCGCAGGCGTCCCAGCATGTCGATGCCGTTCCCACCCGGCATCGAGAGATCGCTGATGATGATATCGGGTCGGGCATTCGCCTCGCAGAGCGCGCAGTCGAGCAGCGACTCGAAATCTTCGACATGGCGCACCTTATGCCCGCCCTTTTCCAGGACGACGCGCACCAGCATGGCATTGATCGGATCGTCCTCGCCGAGCAGGATGCTGAGCCCGCTGGCGGGAACCACCGTCTCCGCCACCGAAAGGCCGAAGCCCGGCTGGTTGTCGTTCAGCGCGTCGCGCTTCTCCATGCCGCGCATGCGCCCGCGCAGCACGTCGATCAGCGACTGTTCGCGCAGCGGCCGGATCAACCAGGCATCGAAAAGGTCGAGCGGATGGGCGCTGCGTTCTTCCGGGTTGACGAGCAGGACCTTGCGCAGGCCAAGGGCGGCGATTTCGGCGCGATCGGCAAGATGATCGGAAAATTCCGCCGACATGCGATGGTCGATGATGATATCGGTCGGCCGCCGTCCGCCCTTTGCCAATCCGAGCAGCGTTGACCGCGCCGTCTCGCCGTCGCCGACGAGATGGCAGAGGCCACCGAGCGCGGTGATCGTCTCGGCGATGGCGGTACGCGCGGCACCTGCCGGCGCCAGCAGCACGACGCTGTTGCCGGCAAGCAGCGTGTTTCGCCGGTCGGGGCGCTCGCTGCCGATATCGACCGGGAAGCGGATGGCGAATTCGCTGCCTCTGCCCTTTTCGCTGGCAACCGTCAGAGTGCCGTTGAATTCGCGCATGATGCGGGCGGAGATGGCAAGGCCGAGCCCGGTCCCGTTGCTCTTGTCGGCAACGGTCCCGCCCTGCTCGAACTCGCCGAAGACGCGCGCCTGCTCCTCCGCCGTCATGCCGGGACCGCTATCGGTCACAGTGATCAGCAAGTCGCCGGCGTCGAGCGACACGCGGATGAAGACGCCGCCGACCTGGGTGAACTTCACGGCATTGCCGATGACGTTGAACAGAACCTGGCGCAGCCGCGCCGGGTCGAAGCTCATATTTTCGGGGACATCGGATGACACGGTGGCGCCGATCTCGATACCCTTTTCATGCGCCCGGTGGGCGAGCATCTCGACGACGCTTTCCAGAAGCTTGCGCAGCGATTCCGAGCGCGGATGCAGCGCGAAGCGGCCGACCTCGATGGTAGAGAAATCGAGCAGATCCTCGACGAGCTGCGTCAATGCATGGCCGGACTGGCGGATGCTCGCGAGATAGTTCTGCTGCTCCTGCGTCAGCCGCGTCTCCGCAATCAGATGCGTCATGCCGAGGATGCCGGAAAGCGGGGTGCGCACCTCGTGGCTGACGGTGGCAAGCAGCCTCGATTTGGCGGCGCTGTTATATTCAGCCTTCTGGCGGGCCTCCTCGCGGCCCTGCGCGATGAGCCGCTCGTCTGTCACGTCGCGGGCAACGCTTTGCAGCAGCAGGCGGCCGTTCGCCGGGTCGCGGGTAACGACGTCGCGCCAGAGGAAGATGCGCTGGCCTTCCGGTGTCGAGATCTCGACATCGTAGCAGTGCGATATCGGACCGGGGCGGAAGGCAAGGCCGATCTCCTCGCAGGTTCTTCCTTCCGGACGCAGGCGCCCGGTCAGGCGGCGAAAAGTGTCGTTGGCGGAGATGATGCGCCGGTCCATGGTGCGGCTGACCGTGATGTCGCCGAGCACGTCGTGCACGTCGGCAAACAGCTTTGCGCCGGCGTTCCAATCCGGCATGGATTGACCGGGACGCTGCCCGGCCTTGCGCGACCGAACCATCAACAGGGCATAACTGGCGATGACGGCAAGGCCAAGAACGACGAGACCGCCCGAAAGCAGCAGCGGATCGCCGGCATGGGCAAGCAGCATCAGGATCGTTGCGGCAAGAAGGCCGGCGCCGCCCAGCCAGTAGAACAGCAGGCGCCTGGTCGCTGCGGGCCCGCTCTGGCGATCATCGGCTCCCCGGGGTGCCGCTGCGTTCGGTCGTGAGGAAAGGGCCTCCATCCGCTTCTCATGCGGCTTAGCGGCGGGTCCACCGAAGGCGGCGGACAATCTTTCCTGCAACTGTCCCAGGTTCTGCATGCTACCTAGCTAACATGAGGCCCGTTCCGAATGCCTTCAGGATTTCGATAAGATTTTAGCGGCCGGCCTTTTTCGGCAGCAGCAGCTCGTCGAGAATGACGCAACCGGCGCCGATGGTGATGAAACTGTCGGCGAGATTGAAGACCGCGAAGGACCAGCTCTCGGTGTAGAAGAGAATGTAATCGATCACATGTCCATAGGCGAAGCGGTCGACGAGATTGCCAATCGCCCCGGCGATGATCAGCGCATAACCGAGATGAGCGAGCCAGCGATCCTTCGCCGTGCGGTACCATAGCCAGATGACGAAGGCGACGATGACGAGCCGCATGCCGACGATGAACCAGCCATCCATGCCGGACAGCATCGAAAAGGCGACGCCGAGATTGTAGGTGCGGTAGAGCGCCAGCATCGGAATGACCGGCACGACCTCCTGTAGCGGCAGGTAGTGATCGACGGCGATCTTGACGACCTGGTCAATGAGAACGGCGACGACGATGAAGAAGAGGATCGGTGCCGGGCGCGAAAACAGCGCGGGGCGTGCAAGCGTCTGTTCGGTCATTTGCCCTCGGCAAGTGAGAGGAGATGGCGGCGCGCCTCGAAAAGCATGATGGCGGTGGCGACAGCGAGGTTCAAGGAATCGGCGCGGCCCTGCTGCGGAATGCGGGCAAGCGCGTCGGCCTCCTTGGCCAGTTGCTCCGGCAAGCCGGATTGTTCGTTGCCCATCAGGAGCACGACAGGCTTTTTCCGGTAGTCGATCGTCCGGTAATCGATCGCGCCGGCAAGATGCGTCGCGACGACGGAAACGCCGGCCGATTTCCGCCAGGCAATGAATTCTTCAGGGGTTGCCCGCGCGACCGGAACGGCAAAGACCGAACCCATGGTGGCGCGTACCGTTTCGAGCGAGAAAGGGTCGGTCGTTTCTCCGACCAGAATGATGCCGGAAGCGCCGGCCGCATCGGCCGTGCGGATGATGGTGCCGAGATTGCCGGGGTCACGCACGCGGTCGAGCGCCACCCATGTCTCGCCCTCTTTCGGGCGAATGCCCTTAAGCGGCGCCCAGCGCTGCTCGAAGATGCCGACGACCATCTGCGGATTGTCACGGCGGGTGATCGAGGCGATCACCTTTTCGCTGACTTCGAGCACCAGCCCGCCCGAGGCGACGGTCCTGGCCGCCATCTGCTCGACCAGCGGCTTGCCTTTGGCCGCCTTGGCATAGACCAGCGTGCGGATCGCCCAGCCGAGTTCGATCGCATCGATGACGAGCTTCAGTCCTTCGGCCAGGAAAGTACCGCTTTCCTCGCGCGACTTCTTGTTCGTCAGCGCCTTGATGTCCTTGATGATCGGATTGGCGAGCGAGGTGACCTCCTTCACCTGCCCGACCCTGCGCGGCCCCTGATCGTGGAAATCCTTGCTCATTTCGGCACCCAGCGGGAAAAGAGGGAGGTGGAAAGCGCGCGGCCCTGCGTCTTGCCGTCGGTGCCGGCTTCGCGAATCACCAGCTCGCCGGATTCGACCACGCCGCCGGCGCCGCGCATCGTCTCGCGCATCAACTCGTGGATCGAATAGAAGCTGGCGCGGATCGAATAGGCCGTCAGCACCAGGCCCACGGCCTTCGGCGACAGAATCTCGCGGCAGACATCGAGCATCAAGGGCAGATGCTCGAAGAGATGCCAGACTTCGCCGTTGGGGCCACGGCCGAATTTCGGCGGATCGGTGAGGATGATGTCGTACTGGCTGCCGCGCCGTTCCTCGCGCAGGATGAATTTCATCGCATCCTCGCAGATCCAGCGGATCGGCAGCTTCTCCATGCGCCCGAGCGCCTGGTTTTCCCGCGCCCAGCCGATCGCCTTCTTCGAGGCGTCGACATGGGTGACTTCGGCGCCGGCTGCGGCGGCAACCAGCGAGGCGACGCCGGTATAACCGAAGAGATTCAGCACCTTCAGCGGCCGACCGGCCTTTTCGACCTGCTCTTTCATCCAGCTCCAATGGACGATCTGCTCGGGGAAGACGCCGACATGACGGAAGGAGGTGAAGCGGCCGAGGAAATCGACGCCGAGCAGATTGAGCGGCCAGGTCTCGCCGAGCGCATCTTTCGGGAAGCGCCAGCGGCCGGAGCCTTCCTCGTCGGTATCGCCGGTGAAGACGGCATCGACCTTTTCCCAGACATGAGCGGGCAGCGAAGGCCGCCACAGCGCCTGGGCCTCGGGACGGATGATGCGGTAGGGGCCGTATTGCTCCAGCTTTTCGCCGTTGCCGCTGTCGATCAGGTGGAAGTCGCCGGCTCCGAGCGATTCGAGGATGACGGGCACGCGATCGACCGGACGTTCGCCGCTGCGTGTCATCAGAGGACGCTCGACCGCGACAGGCACGGCAGCCTCGCGCACTGTCTCGCGGGCCGCCGCAGGCCGCGCGACCGGCTTCGGCGGCCGGCCTGTCCGATCGTTCCTGCGGCTTTCACCGGAAGAACCTGATGTTTTCTTCTGGCCCGGCCGGCCTTCTCTCTGTTTCAACGTGCTCTTCCGCATCTCTGTCGGGGTGTCTTATCGGCTTTGTGTCCGCTGCGGCGCCGTGCGTCTTTTCAGACGTGCAAAGGACGCTGCAGCACTTTGAATATGCAGTAGCCCAGAAAAGCGTGGCGGATCAACTGCGCAGCCGCCTGAGCCCGGGCAAGAGGAGCGGGTTCTCCCGGCGCAACGCCTATTTCAAGCCCTCGGAGGCCTGTGTGCGAAGCCAGCTTTCCGCCGCATAGAGGGCTGCGACATGCATCGACTGCATGATGACGGCGCCGGACTGCAGGTCGCCAAGGATGGCAGCAAGATCGGTAAACAGCAGCTCGACCTTCTCGCCCGGGTCGAAAGACGGTTCGCCGGCCTTGCTCAGGCCGAGCGCCAGCCAGCTGGTTACGGCGTTGCTGTGGCTGGCGGCATTCGGATAGGAGGTGAGTAGTTTGACGAAGGTCGAGGCTTCATAGCCGGTTTCCTCCCGGAGCTCGCGCCGGGCTGCCGCCAACGCCGCATCGCCGGTGTTGCTGTCGCTGCGTTCGACGCCGCCGGCGACGAGACCGAGCACGATCTCGCCGCGGCCGTGTCGGTATTCCCGCGTCAGCAGCACGCGCCCGTCGGGCATCACGGGGATGACGTTGATCCAGTCGGGATAATCGAGCACATGAAAGGGCGCGATGACGGTTCCATCGGCGGTGACGCAATCGTCGCTCCGAATCCGGATCCAGCGGTCCTCATAGGTGATCCGGCTTGCCGTCACGCTCCAGGGCTTCAGTTCGTCGGTCATCGGCCCATCCCTTGTGTGTCAGATGTCTGTCATCGGAACCCGGCAGATAACATTCCGTCCCGCCTTGGCAAAGCGCTTTCCCGCTGGGATAAGATGAGCGAATCGAAGATGGGGCCATCGAATGGATTTCACCGGCGAAGAACGCATCGCCGCGCCGCGGGACGTCGTCTGGGCAGCACTCAACGATCCCGACATCATGCGTGGCTGCATTCCAGGCTGCCAAGGTATCGAGCGGCTTTCGCCGAGCGCCTTCGAGGCGACGATCAAAGTCAGGTTCAGCCTGCTGTCCGCCACCTTCCATGGGCTGCTGACGCTTTCCAATGTCGACGCGCCGAAGAGCTATACGCTGTCGGCCGAAGGCAAGGGCGGTCTTGCCGGCTTCGCCAGGGGCAGCGCCGATATCGTGCTTGAGGAAAGGGGTGCCGAGACTATCCTGCACTACCGCTCGAAGGCCGAACTCGGCGGCAGGCTCGCCCAGCTCGGCGCCCGTCTGCTCGACTCGGCTTCGCAAAAGCTCGCCGAAGGGTTCTTTTCGGATTTCAATGCCGCGGTCGTCGCGAAGATGGCGGCCGGTTAGGCTTGGCGCGGGTTGGAGCTTCGTTTAAATCGGCATGATGACGTGGACCATTAGGCCGCCGCGGGCGGAAGACCAGGAAATGCTCGCGGAGATTTATCTTTCCGTGCGCCGCGAAACATTCGTCTGGGTCGATCCCGGCAAGTTCCATCGCGAGGATTTCGCCGCCCATACCAATGGCGAGACGGTCTTCGTTTGCGAGCATGCGGATGGCAGCGTAGCCGGCTTCCTGTCGCTCTGGCCGGAGGACGATTTCATCCACATGCTCTACTTAAGACCGGAATTCCAGGGTCGGGGCGCCGGCACGGCGCTGTTGCACGCCCTGCCGCAATGGCCGCAACACCGGTACCGGCTGAAATGCCTGGTAAAGAACCGGCGGGCAAAGGCGTTCTACCTTTCCCATGGTTTCCATGTGACCGGCAACGGCGCGTCGCCGGAGGGCGACTATGAGGAGCTGAGCTTTTTTCCGGTTTGACTGCCGCCGAAAGCCGGCCGCCGAAACCGAGCCAAACGAATATTGACCAGTTTTATCGCGCCGGCAGCTGCCCGGCGATCTCCTCGGCGCGGTTCTTGTGGCGGTCGGCCTCGCTTTGCCAGCGGATGGCTTCCTTGGCCTCGGTGCGGGCGCGCTTGCGGTGTTTGCCCTGGCTGAACCAGGTGGCGGCCGCGCCGATCAGCATGCCTGTAATCAGCGCGATGAACAGGAAGACGAAGAAGGGCGCGGAAACCGCGAGCACCTGATCATCAGGCCGGAACGGATTGAAGGCGAGCGTGACGCTCTGCCGGTTGGCGACGCAGAAGACGATGAGGATGACGCCGAGCGGCAGCAGAATCAATAGGTTGACGATCTTCTTGGCCATTTGAGGTCTCCACGCGGCAGATTGCGCCGGTCTTTTTGAGGAGCGCGTTTCATGCTTACAGCGCCACGCGTCTTTGTAAGACGCGCAAAGCACGATGCGTTACCAGAATAGGAAAACGGCCCTCGAGTTCAAGTGCGGTTTCGCCGCAGGCGGTTCGCGCCGCTCAATCCTCTTCGTCGGCCTGGCCGGGATTGAGCCGTTCGCGCAGCTCCTTGCCGGTCTTGAAGAAGGGCACCCACTTCTCCTCGACGAAGACGGTGTCGCCGGTCCGCGGGTTGCGGCCGGAGCGCGAAGGGCGGTTCTTGACCGAAAAGGCGCCAAAGCCGCGCAATTCGACTCGGTTACCCGCAGCCAGTGCATCCGTGATCTCGTCGAGAACCGCGTTGACGATATTCTCGACGTCGCGATGATAGAGATGCGGGTTGCGTGCGGCAACAATCTGCACCAATTCGGACTTGATCACATTCGCCCCCTTAAATTATTGATTTCTTATCAATCGTGGCCAACCTGCCAAACTGAAAGCAGCCCGTCAAGAAGCAACTTTGGGGGCAGGATTCCATTGATATCCTGGGTTTTCATGAGATCATCATAACCGAAGATCGTAATCAACCGCGAAACAGCCCCAGCGAGCAGAAAGGGCGTATTGCTCTTCTTGTCCCAGTCGACCATCGGCAGATCGCCGTCGACGCCGCGTGATTTGAGATAGGCACGGATCTCAGCCTCGCCGCCGATGGCATCGACGAGTTTCACCTTCAGCGCCTGGCGGCCGGTATAGATCGTGCCGTCGGCCAGTTTCAGCACCTCGTCGCGCGGCAGCTTGCGCCGGTCGGCGACCAAGTCGACGAACCAGTTATAGCTGTCGACCACCATGTTGCGGATCATCGCTTTGGCTTCCTCGCTCGCCTCGTGGAAGGGCGAGGGCTCGGCCTTCAGCGGCGAAGACTTGATCTCCTGCAGCGAGACGCCGATCTTGTCGAGCAGCGGCTGGATCTGCGGATACTGGAAGATGACGCCGATCGAGCCGGTAATCGAGCTGTCGCCGGCAATGATGGTATCGCCGGCGGTGGCGATCATGTAGCCGGCAGAGGCGGCAAGTGTGCGGACGTCGGAGACGACAGGCTTCTTGGCTGATATCGCGCGGATCGCCTTGAAGATTTTTTCGCCGCCATAGGTCGTGCCGCCGGGCGAGGAGATCGAAATCACTGCTGCCTTCACCTGGTCGCTGGTCTCGACCTTCTTCAGCCGCTCCAGAAGCTCGTCGTCGTCGACGATCAGCCCCGATATCGTCACATGGGCGATGTGCGGGCGCTCCGTCCCGGTATCGCCGAGGGCGAAGCGGTAGAAGGCGAAACCAAGTGCCACGATGAGGGCCACCGCGATGAGGCGCCAGAAGCCGAGCTTGCGGCGCAGCCGACGGCGATCCGCGATGATCGAACTGTCCATAAAAACCTCCAGCGCTGGCACCGGCTTCGGCATGGCGCCGATCGACCCGGTGAAATAGGGTGGCAGCGGCCCGTACGAATGCCACTTTTCAATGTTTTTCCGTTTTGTTGCTTGTTGCAGAAAAAATTCCATATTGGCAAGCCAATGTAATAATGCGAAACGAACTGTGATTGGCGGCCGGCTTTGTTATGAAGGCGCGGCGATCACCGCACATGGACGAGGCCTATGCTCGATACCCTGAAGAACAACGGACATGCCGCCTATTCAGGGTCGGGCAAGAATGCCTATGGCGATGCGTTGTTCCATTCCGCCCGCGTGCGGCGGCTGAAAATATTGCTGCCGGTGGCGGCCCTGGTCATCGCAGCGAGCCTCACAGCGGTGGCGTTGGTCCGCATCTATCTGCCCGAGAACATCAAGTTGGAAGGCGCCAAGATCGAGAACGGCAAGGTCGTGATGGAAAAGCCGGCGATCGCTGGCCGCAATTCCGACGGCATCAACTATTCGATGCTGGCCGAAAGGGCGCTGCAGGACATCCGCAATCCCAATCTCATCACGCTCGAAACCATCAAGGCCGCCGTGCCGATGAATGACGGCCTGATCGCCCGCGTCGTCGCCTCGACCGCAGACTACAACCGCACTACCGACAATCTGCATATGACGGCCCCCTTCACTTTGGTGCTGAGCAGCGGCCTCAATGCGAATTTCCAGTCCGCCCAGCTCGACATCAAGGGCGGAAACATGCGGAGCGACGATCCCGTCACCATCACCAAGGACAATGCCTCCATTGTTGCGCAGTCGATGGAGATAACCGATAAGGGGCGGGTGATCACATTCGAGGGGAATGTTCGCATGAATGTCGATCCATCTACCATCCATAAACAGGGCACTTAACCAGCCGGGTCATCCATGACAAAAGATTGTCGCATTTCCACTTGCAAGACAGGCATGGCATTCGTTGCCGGCGCATTTGCCCTCATTCTGACGGCCTCGGGCGCGGGTGCGCAGTCGACCACGATGTCGGGCATGAAGCTTTCCAACGACCAGCCGATCCAGATCGAAAGCGACAAGCTTGAGATCCATGACCAGGAACACACCGCGCTTTTCACCGGCAAGGTCAAGGTCGTTCAAGGCACGACGACGATGCAGTCCGGCAAGATGACCGTCTATTACAAGGACAAGGCGGCAAAGCCGGCTGCTGACGGGGCGCAACCCGCTGCCCAGCCGGAGCAGTCGGCCTCGCTTGCATCGGGAAGTGCAGATATCGACAAGATCCTGGTGACGGACAAGGTCCTCTTGACCTCGGGCACGCAGACGGCGACCGCCGATGACGGCAATTTCGACATGGCCTCGCAGACATTCATCCTCACGGCAGATGAGGGGAACAAGGTTATCCTGTCGGACGGGCCGAACGTCTTTACCGGCTGCAAACTGACGGTTCACATGCAGACTGGCCAGGCGGAGCTTGAAAGCTGCGGCGGGCGTGTCCAAATTCAGCTCGATCCGAAATCGAAGCCGAATACACCGCAGCAGAAGCAGAACTGAGAAGCCGGCCTCCCACGTGAAATTATCATCGCTATCCACCATGTTCGGCAAGCCCGGGCCACAAGCTGCGGGTGCCGCCGACAAGAGCCGTTATCAGGGAACGTTGATCGCACGCGGTCTGACGAAGACCTATGCGACGCGGCGCGTCGTCAACGGCGTCTCGCTGGTGGTGCGCCGCGGCGAGGCTGTCGGCCTGCTCGGCCCGAACGGCGCCGGCAAGACCACCTGTTTTTATATGATCACCGGCCTTGTGCCGGTGGACGAAGGCACGATCGAGATCGACGGCAACGACGTCACGACCATGCCGATGTACCGCCGCTCACGTCTCGGCGTCGGTTACCTGCCGCAGGAAGCCTCGATCTTCCGTGGGCTGACGGTGGAAGAGAATATCCGCGCCGTCCTCGAAGTGCATGTGAAGGACAAGGCTGAGCGCGAGCAGAAGCTGAACGAGCTGCTGGAGGAGTTCCATATCCAGAAGCTGCGCAAGAATGCCGCCGTCGCCCTTTCCGGCGGTGAGCGCCGCCGCCTCGAAATCGCGCGTGCGCTTGCGACCGACCCGACCTTCATGCTGCTCGACGAACCCTTCGCCGGCGTCGACCCGATCTCGGTCGCCGACATCCAGAATCTCGTTCACCACCTGACGGCGCGCGGCATCGGCGTTCTCATCACCGACCACAATGTACGCGAGACGCTGGGTCTGATCGACCGCGCCTACATCATCCATGCCGGTGAGGTGCTGACCCATGGCCGGGCGAACGACATCGTCAACAATCCGGAAGTGCGCCGGCTCTACCTCGGCGACAATTTCAGCCTCTGATACCGGGCGGCCCGCAGAAATTCACCTTGTCGGCATAGTTCCGCTTGACCAAATACAATAAAAAAGCAATTTTTGGGCCAACTTGGATTTCCGTGGCCTGAAGCCTTGATCGGACGCGGTTTCCCGGAGGAATCGAGGGGAGTTTCGCGTCCGTCATGGCACTGTCCGCCAATCTTTTCCTGCGCCAGACCCAGTCCCTGGTGATGACACCGCAACTGATGCAATCCATCCAGTTGCTGCAGATGACTCATTTCGAACTCAACCAGTTCATCGCCATGGAAGTGGAGAAGAACCCGCTGCTCGAATTTCCGTCGAATGACGGCGAGGCGGTCGGAGAACGTGGCGAAAGCGAAGATGAGCAGTATGCTCATCAGCCGGAGGATGCCGGGTCGGACGATGGCTATGACAACCGCGCCGAGGCGCTCTCCAGCGACTGGTATGACAATGGCGGCAGTGCCAGCACGAGCCGGCTGAACGACGAACTCGACGCCAATTATACCAATGTCTTTCCTGATGACGGCGCCCCACAGCGCCTCGATGCGCCGGAGCTCGTCAGCCAGTGGAAATCGATGCCGGGCAGCGGCGAGGGCGCCGACTACGATCTCGACGATTTCGTCGCCGGCCAGGTATCGCTGCGCGATCACCTCGCCCAGCAGATCCCCTTCGTCCTGCCTGACATGGCCGACCGGCTGATCGCGCAGAATTTCGTCGACCAGCTCGACGACTGCGGTTATCTGCAGGCCGATATCGTCGAGGCGGGCGAGAGGCTGGGCACGAGCCTCGCACAGGCCGAGCGCGTGCTCGCCACCCTCCAGAGCCTCGATCCGCCGGGTGTTTTCGCCCGCAGCCTTGCCGAATGCCTGGCGATCCAGCTCCGGCAGAAGGACCGATACGACCCCGCCATGCAGGTTCTGGTCGAAAACCTCGAACTGCTCGCCCGGCGCGATTTCGCCACGTTGAAGCGGCTCTGCGGCGTCGATGAGGAAGATCTTCTCGACATGCTCGGCGAGATCCGCCAGCTCAATCCGAAGCCCGGCAGTGGTTTCGAGGCAGGTGTTTCCGAAGCGATCATGCCGGATGTGGTCGTCAGAGCCTCCTCGGACGGCGGCTGGCTGGTCGAGCTCAATCCGGATACACTGCCACGCGTGCTGGTCAACCAGTCCTATTTTTCCCGGGTGACAAAGAACGGCGAGGATCACGCCTTCCTCTCCGATTGCCTGCAGACCGCCAACTGGCTGACGCGCAGCCTTGATCAGCGGGCAAAAACCATCATGAAGGTGGCAAGCGAAATCGTCCGCCAGCAGGACGCCTTCCTGCTGCACGGCGTCGACTATCTGCGCCCGCTGAACCTGAAGACGGT